>CAZTRQ010000017.1:0-29051 GCA_964616245.1 uncultured Spirochaetaceae bacterium
GCCTCCTCCGGATCCTTGCTAAAAACATGGGTGTGGACCGTCTCGCCCCGGCGAAGCATGGCTCCGCAGATCGGGCACGGTTTGAGAACTTGAAAAGACTGTCGACTCCGACGGGCCATTCTGTTGGCGAGCTCGTAGTAACCGGTTTGACGGAGGCGAACGATGGTGTAGATCAGGTAGCCGACAATTGCGGCCACTACGAGGAGGACGATGGTATAGATGCTGCCCCTCCTAAAGAAACTAGGGTAATGGTAACCAAAAACCGGCTGCCAAACCAAGCGAACGGCCGATACTCTTAAGTATCGTGGCCACCTTGTATATTGTCGGCACGCCGATCGGAAACCTATCGGATTTGACCCTTCGGGCTCGGGAGACCCTTTCCGTGGTCGATGCCGTCTTCTGCGAGGACACCAGGCGGACTCGGAAACTGCTCTCGAGCATCGGCGTGTCGGTCCGGACCGTCAGCTGCCGGGCCCAAAACGAATCCTCCTGCGCCGAGTACGCTGTCTCGCTCCTTCGGGAGGGACAGAATCTGGCCTTCGTGAGCGACGCCGGAACCCCGGGGGTCAGCGATCCCGGGGCGACTCTCGTCCGGGTCGTCCGGAATGCCGGCATCTCAATCGTCCCGATTCCGGGCCCCTCGGCCATTACCGCCTTGGCGAGCGTCAGCGGCATGCCGAGCGATCGGCTTCTCTTCGGTGGTTTCCTCTCCCCGAAGGCCGGCCGCCGCCGTCGGGAGCTCGAGGAGCTTCTCTCCTTTACCGGAAGCGTGGTTCTCTACGAGTCTCCCCACCGCCTCCTGAAGCTCCTCGGAGACATCGCCTCCCTTGCGGGGAACCGCCCGGTCCTTCTCGGTCGCGAAATGACCAAGATGCACGAGGAGTACCTATCGGGGACCGCCGCAGAATTGCTGGAGATTCTGGGAAAACGGGGCAAGATACTCGGCGAGTGCGCCGTCCTTGTCGGGGCCGGCAAAAACGGTTAATATTGGAAGAAGAGGTGTCGATACTTCAAAATGAAGCGAGGTAAGTTCCGAAGTGAGCATTGAACGGCTCGGACCCGTAGACCCAATTCAGAAGCTCAATCAAAGCGAGAAGGCCACCAAGGCGGAGCGCCAGGAGGGTCGCGACACCATCTCGTTCTCCGAAGAAGCTCGGATAAAGGCGGATATGCACCGTCTCGAGGAGACTGTTCGGAGCACGAGTGACGTACGAATGGATCGCATCGAAGAGGTGAAGCGTCGTTTGGAAGACCCGTCCTACATAGACGAACGGGTGCTCGACTCGGTGGCGGATCGCATCATGGATGCGTTCGGCCTCTGATTCTTCTAACCAGTCTTGAAGGGTAACGGCAGGGGAGCAACGGCCTCTGCCTTTTTTTTGCTATGAGCGACGTACAGCTGTATCTGCCTTCTAAAGTGGTTTTCGGACCCGACTCGGTCAACCGCCTCGGCTCCGCGGCTGCGGAGCTCGGCGAACGAGCCCTCATCGTCGCCGAGCCAGTCTTGACGGGAAAGAGCAACGCCGTTCAGACAATCCGCGAGGCCCTCACCAAGCGCTCCATACAATCGGTCGTCCACGACGAAATGCCGAGTCGCATCGGCCCCGGGGCCATAACCAAGGCGGTTACGATGGGGCGCGCCGCCCGGGCCCAGATGGTTATCGGTATCGGTGGCGGGAGCGTCATATCAGCCGCGAAATGCGTCGCCGCGGGAATCGCCGGGGATGCTTCGGTCTATCAGCTCGTTTCCGGCGGTGTGGCCGTCGAAAAATCGCTTCCCTTCGTCGGTCTTCCCACCTCACTGCGGGATCCGATGCTCCTGACGAGCCGAGCAATGGTCGCCGATATCGAGACCGGGACCGCCCGGATGGTACGCTTTGCCTCGCCACCGACCTCCTGGGCCATTATCGATCCGAAGCTCGGGTTTTCCATTTCCCGGAAGCTTACCGCCGCCATCATGATGGACATACTCCTCTCGAGCATCGAGGGCTACCTCTCTGCGAAAAGCACATTCTTCTCCGACACGCTGTTCCTCAGGGCGATAGATACGGTAAAGGAATCCGTCGACGACCTTCTCCTCGACCCCGGGGACCGGGACTCTTCACTCCGGGCGGCGGAAGCCGGTTTGATGATGGCGATCGGCCTCGCGGTGAGCAGCCTTGGTCCCGGAAGCGCCCTGGCATACTCTATTCACGCCAAGTACGACCTTCCGAAGGTCTGGCTAGCTACGGTGCTACTCCCTCATCTCCTCGATTTTCACGCCCAGGCGAAGCCGGCGAAGGTCGCAAAGATTGCCCGGGCCCTCGGAGAGGACATCCTCGGCATCAACAACTCCGAAGACGCCGGGCAAGCCTCCACCGTCGCCAGGCGCCTCATTGGCAAGCTCGAGCTGACCGGCCGCCTCCGGGAGCTGGATGTGCGTCTCGAGGACCTCTACGACATCGCAGAAGGCGCCTCCCATCTCGAAATGGTCAGCCATTCTTCGGTGCCCTTCGGCCCCCAGGAGCTCCACGACATGCTCAAGCAGGCCTACTGAGCCGTTCTCGAGGGGCCTTCATGATTACGATCCGAAAGCTTGGGAGCCTACCCCGTGGGACACGGCGTCGGAAGGCGGTTCGGCTTCTTGGGGAGTTCGAGGCGCGACTCCGGGAGGAGCGGGGAATCGAGATTCTCTACCTCCGTCAGCTCGCCGGGATGATCGCGGAAGATAGCCAATCCCGTGAGCTCTCCAAAGCCACCGCCGCCCTCCTCTCTCTCCTCGAGGACCCTTCGGCGAAGGCCCGACCGCTTCGGGGGGTCAACGATCTTCGGCACGCCCTTCTTCGGGACCTCGGCGAGGAGCCCGGGGAGTGGGATCTCCTGTCGCCGCGAGATCTCGATGCCGACGCCGGTCGTCCCTGCCCTCCGGATTTCCGGCCTCGGCTCTACTTAGAGGATCTTCGCTCACCTTTTAACGTCGGGGCGGTCTTTCGCACCGCCGAGGCGTACTGCGTAGACAGAATCTACGTTTCTCCGGCTACCCCGTCCCCCGAGGGGAGTCGGGCGAGGCGTTCTTCGATGGGGTGCGTCGACCGCGTACCCTGGGAGCACCGCTCCTTGGCCGAGGTGGATGCGGCAGCCCTCGACGCCGGACAGGTTGTCTTTGCCCTGGAAACCGGAGGGGCGTCGATCGACGATTTTGCCTTTCCCCGGGACGGCCTTGTGCTCATCGGAAACGAAGAGCTGGGACTCAGCCGAGAGGCCAGAGATCTCGCCGAGGAGCGCATCTGCTCCATCCCGATGTCCGGCGCCAAGGGGTCACTGAATGTTGCGGTGTCCCTCGGCATCCTACTCCACGCCTGGTGGAGCAGGATCGCAAACCCCTCGCCCTAGGGGTTTAGGCTAATCTCGTGGGTTAGGTTGGTTACCTGCTTTAGCATAGTGGCCACCCCGCAGTACCGGTCGAGGGAGAGGTCTACCGCCTTCTCGATCTTGCCCCGATCCAGGGAGTCCCCGGCAAACACGTAGCGAAGACGGATGTCGGTGTACACCTTCGGGTGGGACTCCGATGTGTCACCTTCCACCTCCAGAACGAAGCTGTCGTAGGGCATCTTCATCTTG
The DNA here is from genome assembly GCA_964616245.1 of uncultured Spirochaetaceae bacterium. GTDB lineage: Bacteria > Spirochaetota > Spirochaetia > DSM-27196 > PWMO01 > CAYPUT01. Next base: position 3,601 of record CAZTRQ010000017.1, read on the forward strand.
GCGAGAATGCTTGCGACGTCCATACCCGTGCATCCTGCAAGGGCGGAGAGAATCAGCGGCTTCGGGGTCGGGCCCCGGTCCTTACCTCCGACGGCGGCATCCGCGTCCACCGTAAAGGAGTGCCCCTGAAGCTCCATCTCAAAGGCCAATCCGTCTACATGCGTTGCTTTGGTTGTGTGAGACATACGCGTCCTCTGTGGCTCTCTCCTAACGGCGGAGAGCGCGCTCGATTTCTGGTTGGTTGAATCCGACGATAATCTTTCCGTGAATGTCGATGACGGGGACCCCCATCTGGCCCGATTTCTTGACCATCTCGTCGGCCCGTCGCATGTCCTTGGCCACGTTGTACTCCCGGAAGGTGATGCGGTTCTCTCGAAAGTACTTCTTCGCCTTTGTGCAGTAGGTGCACGTCGGGGTCGTGTAGAGTGTGACTGCCATTACAGCTCTCCTATAACAAATTATATTGTAAAAATACTATATAGAAATAGATGAGTCAAGAGTGCGTGAAACTCGGCCCGGTTGGACCTTCGGCTAGGAGGCTGCCAGCTCCCTCTTTAAGGCGTCGCTGAGGCGACCGAGAATCTTCTTGAGGTGCGCTTCGTCGGCAATCTTGAAATGTCGCAGCACGCCCGGGTCGATTTGCTCGAACCCAACGTCCCCGGCTTCGTAGTGGCAGATCGCGTTTGCCAGATAGACCGCGAAGACTACTTCTTGGTGCTCCGGCGGCGCGCTTAAGGGGGTGTGATGATACTTGATCGCCTGAACCAAGGCGTCCGGAAAGTTCCATTTCTCGGCGATCATTGCGCCGATTTCCGAGTGGTTGAGCCCCGAGGCAAGGTCCTCGAAGATCTCCGGCTCGATACCCCGGTCTCGGCAGAAGTCGTTTATCTTGCCGATCAATTCCGGATGCACCGAGGAGAAGATAATCTTTCCCATGTCGTGGAGGATGCCCCCGACGTAGACGTCGTCGAGCATCTCTTTCTTCGGGCTTAAATTCCTGGCCAGGTTGTAGGCGTAGAAGGCGGTTCGGTAGGAGTGGTCCCAGAGCTGCTTCGTCTCGGTCGTTTCGTTGCCGAGGATCTTCTGGGTTCCCTGCAAGAACAGCAAGTTTCTCAAGCCCCGGAGGCCCACCAGCTTTACCGCCTCGACGATGTTATCAACCTTTTTTCGAAGCATGAACTGGGCAGAGTTGACCAGCTTTAGCAACTCCGCAGTCAGAGCCGGGTCGGTGCTGACCTGCCGGGCGATGGAGGAGATTTCGGCTTCCGGATTCGCGAGGGTCTTCTGCAGGCTCACGATGTTATCCGGGAAGCGTGGCAGGGAGTCGACTTCTTGGACGATCCGTTGGGAAATCATGTCGAGGCTTTCGAGACGAACCTTCGACATCGGCACGGTAATACGGGCGATCGTCTCCCCGTTTTCGCTGTCTATGTCGAAAGCGTCTTCGTCGAGGCCGATCTTTTTGAGCATCAACACCAGAATAACGATGCCGAGGCCGGCACCCTCGGAGTCGTCGAGGACCGTAGTCAACGCCTCTTCGAGGCTGTTGAAAGCTCGGGATCTGGCGATCCGGTCGAAGATACGGATCTGCTCCTTCCGGGTAATCGACGAGTTGTTCATAACGTAGAGCTGTAGGTCGCGTCCCTTGGCGTGAAATATGACCTTGACGTAGAGACCCGCCTCTTTTTGCTTTTCGAGGAAGTGGCTTATGTTGTCGAGGGTTTCCTGCTTGAAGTTCTCCATGCCCTCCCGATAGTCGTTCTCGTCGAGGAGGTCGAGCTGTTTTTCCTCGAAGTACACGCGCTTGGTATTTGCCTTCTTCGCGTTTACGGCAAGCTCGCGGAGGCAGTAGGCCAGAGGATCCTTGAGTCCCTCTTGGCCCATCTCTTTGAGAAAGATGCTCAAGATTTCTTCGAGGTAAACTTCCGTCTCGTGGGGGAGGGTATACGACTTTACGGAGAGAGGGATGGAGCTACGCGCCGCCTGGAGCACTTTCTCCGCGTCGATCTTTTTAGCCATGCTGCCCTACAGTATAGTTCGAGAGACTCCGTTGTCAAGAATCCGATCTCAATTACCTCCAAAGTTCTTTACGCTGAGAGCCATTTGGTGGAGGCGACGCTCTATCTCGGCGTTAACGGTCCCCGCTTCGAAGTGCCCCTTGGGCGTCCGTTCTCCGGCGCGTTTGCCGGTTAGTATCTCGATGCCTTCGTCGATGGTCGTTACGGCGTAAATTGCAAACCGCCCGTCGGCGATCGCTTCCTGCACCTCTTTTCGCAGGACCAACCCCGAGATGTTTTGCTCCGGAATAATGACGCCCTGGTCACCGGTTAGCTCGGTCTGGCTGCAGATGTCGAAAAAGCCCTCGATTTTCTCGCTGATTCCCCCGACCGGCTGGATCTGTCCCATTTGGTTCACCGATCCGGTTACCGCAATATCTTGGCGCATCGGGACGTCGGCTATCGCCGAGAGAAGGGCGTAGACCTCAGCCGAGGACGCCGAGTCGCCGTCGACCTCGACGTAGGACTGCTCGAAACAGAGGCTCGCCCGGACCGACAGGGGAAAGTCCTGGGTGTATTTTGACTGGAGAAAGCCCTGGAGAATGTATATCCCCTTGTCGTGGATCTCGCCGGAAAGTCCGGATTCTCGCTCGATATTGATGATGCCGTCGTCCCCCGGAGCAGTCCGAGCGGTTATGAGAACCGGGCGGGCGAAGGCGTAGAACCCCCGATCGACTATGGCCAATCCGTTTATCCTGCCGACGGAGCTTTCACGGACCGAGATCAAGAGCTCTCCGGAGAGTATCTGCTCGTCTATTTTTTCCTCCGGGAGGTTGTAGAGAAAGCGACGTTCTTCCTGGGTTCGCGTTACGTCCCCTCGAGAGACCGAGGTGCTGGAGCGTTGCCGCGCCCAATGGGTGGACTCACGCATAATGTCGGCGATCTGGGAAAAGCGAGTGGTCAGCTTGTCCCGGAGCTCCGCGAGACGGACGCTGTATTCGAGAATCGCAGCTATGGCGTCGTGATCGAAGGGGAGAAGCTTCTCGTCATCTTCGACCATCCGAATAAAGCGAATGTACTCCTGGGTCGTCTGATCCGTCCTCGGCATAACCGAGTCGAACTCCGCCGGAACCTTGAACAGCTTCCCGAATTCCTCGTCCTGCATGTAGAGATAGTCGTAGAGCTGGTCGTTCCCCATCAGGATGACCTTGAGGTCCACCTTAATGGGATCCGGTTTTAGCGACCCGGCGGGGGGGCCGAGGGGATGAGCGGCGGAGCGGATTCGGGTTTCTTCTTCTAGAATAGTCCGCTTGAGACCGTGCCAGAGATCCTCGTTCGTAAGGACATCCTCCGCTCGGAGCACCAGGTACCCACCCGAGGCTGCGGCTATCGAACCGGCGCGGAGTCCCATGTGACCCGGTCGGGATTCCCCTGAATGGTCCGGACTTTGATCCTGGCTTCCGAAGAGGGTGCCGACGTCCGGATAGATCTCCATAATGAGGGGCGCCCTATTCGTATCGCTGTGGTCAATCACCACGTTGACGGCATAACGCTCCGCGGGCGATTCCGGCGACTCCTCCCGGTCCTGGTCCTGGTTCGGGGGAGCAAAGAGCTCGATCTGCTCGAGGATGTCTTCGAGCATTCCGTCGAGATGATGGGATACTTCGGCGCTGTCGAATCGCTTTCGAAGGGGCTCGAGCCGCTCTTCGAGCATCGGACGGAGGCCCTCGAGACGAATCCGCCGGAGCTCCTTTTCTACCCGGAAGCGATCGCCGCGCATCTGGCTATAGATTGCCGACATTTCGTCGACGTAGCGGTAGTAGCGTTCCCGCAGCTCCCTCCAGGCCTCCTGGCCGAGCTTGCCCTCTTGAATCAGCTCCTGAAGCTCCTCGAAACGATACGCCGTGCCGTCGATAATCGGTGCGATGTCCGCCTGGTCGTTTTCGCCGCTCTTTACAACCGCGAAGCCGTCGGCCTTTAGTCGTTCTTCGAACTCGCCGAGGGCTCGATTCTCGTTCCCTTCGACTTCGACGACCGTCTGGTCCCGGTGCTCTTTGAAGGCCTCGTCCCGGGCCTGCTCCTCGATAAGGTCGCCGATCTGTTCGACGTAGCCCTTTAGAGCGTCCCGGAACGCTACCCCTTCTCCTGGAGCAAAGGAGAGCACCTTCGGGCGCTCCGGATGACGAAAGTTATACACGTAGGCGATATCTCGAATCCGAGAGAGGTCCTCCCGATACTCCTCGAGGACTTTAAGGACGGCGGTCCGGCGTCCGGTCCCCGGAAGTCCCGTAATAAAGAGGTTGTACCCCTTGCTGCGCACCTGGGCCGAGAGGTGGAGCGCGCTCAGCGCCCTCGGTTGCCCGATAATGCCGAAATCCCGGCGCCCGTCGTCCAAGGCGGCGATTTCATTCGGGGAGATCGAAAAGCGAATTCTGTCGGCTCCGAGGCGTCGAGATTCTCTCAGCTCCGCGGCAGCCTCAGAATGTACGAAAGGAGTTATGTGATGTGCGGTGGTTCTTTGTAATTTTTTGGCCATGGTGTTGGGTTCCGGGTAAACATAGTACCAGGACCTCGGAGAAACAAGAGTTGTTGCAAAAGGAAGTTCCGTCGCTATAATGCCCCCATGGTGATAAGCCATCTCGACAGCTTTCTCAGGGAGTACCTCGAAATCGAACGCTTCGCCCCTATCGATGCCAGCCTGAACGGGCTTCAGATCGGACGGAGGGACAAAGAGGTGCGCAAAATCGCCTACAGTGTGGACGCCGCCCTCGAAACGATGTGCCGGGCCGTGGAAGCCGAGGCGGATATGCTTCTGGTCCATCACGGAATTTTCTGGGGCCAGGTCTATCCCGTCGTTGGCCCCGCGTTCGAGCGCTTCAGGACGCTTATCGAACACGATCTATCGCTCTACGCGGTGCACCTTCCCCTCGACTACCATCCCCAGGTGGGTAACAACGCGGTAATGGCCGAGCACCTTGGTCTCCTGGACATCGCGCCCTTTGGCCTGTATCGTGGGGCCTCCATCGGGTGGAAGGGCCGTCTCGAGGTGCCGAGGACCACCCGAGAGATCGCCGAGACTCTCTTTGGCACGGCGGACGAGGTTCTTTCCCTCCTGCCCTTCGGGCCGGAGAAAGTCGAGACCGTCGGAATTGTTTCCGGAGGCGCCCCAAAAAGCGTGTCCGAGGCGATAGGGGATGGCCTGGATCTCTTCATTACGGGGGACGCTTCCCACGCTATCTATCACGAGGCCCTCGAGGGCGGGATCAACGTAATCTTCGGTGGTCACTATGCGACGGAGACCTGGGGAGTCCGACGCCTGGCGTCGCTTCTCTCGGATAAGTTCGGCCTCGAAACGGTCGAAATCGACCTCCCCACGGGCCTTTAAAAAATGACGATTCCCCGCCATCGGTTCACGCCCCTCTTGCTGACCCTCGGAATTATCGTGGCCGACCAGATTACCAAGGCGATCATCGCTTCCAACCTGGCTCTGGTCTACGACGGAGGCCCAATCATCGAAGTAATCGGCGATTTCCTCCGGATTATCCACGCCCGGAATCCCGGCATCGCCTTTAGCCTCGGCCGAGATCTCCCGGCGACCCTGCGATCCCTGCTCTTTATCGCCCTGCCTCTGGTGGTCCTCGCAGGAGTCTTCTGGTTTTTCCTCCGAAGCGACGAGCTTACTCCGCTCCAGCGCTGGACCCTGGCGGGTATTCTCGGCGGTGGAATCGGAAATCTTATCGACCGGATTTTTCGTTCCGGTGGAGTGGTGGACTTTATCGACGTTCGGTTTTACGGTTTTCTCGGTATGGAGCGATGGCCGACCTTTAACGTTGCCGATGCGAGCGTGGTCGTTTCGGGAATCGTGCTCTTGCTGACGTCCTTCGGTTCCGAGGAGAAAACCAATGAATAAGCGATTGAATACCGTTCTCTTTATGATCGGCGCGACCATCGTCAACGTCGTCGTAATGTTTGTGATCTTTCTGGTTCTGTTCTTCTTTTTCGGCCGTTTTCTCGCGCCTCATCTCTCCCCGGGGATCAACCAAATTGTGCTCTTGGTAATCTTCGTGGCCTCGATGGTTTTGACCTACTTTCTCTACCACAAACTGATGAGACGCCTCGCCGAGAAGATCGATCTGGAAAAGTATTTCGAGCCGATTTTTCGCAAGTCGCGGAAGCCGCCTCAATAGGCCGCCGGCCTAGTAGCCGTCGGACATCGAGCGGTTCTGGTCTTTCTTGTAGAGCTCGCTGTAGACGAACCCGCGGTTTCGCAGTTGGTCCTTGGTTTCTTGAGGAAAGGGGATATAGCGCCAGAATATGCCCCGGATCTCTCGGTCGAGTTTCTGGGTTCCCTCGCTTTCTTTGGTAATCCAGAGGATGTAGTCCTGAACGAAGGCGTCCTTTACGTCCCCTTTCATCCTGTTGTCGGTAAACCACTGATAGTACCAGCCGGTCAGCCCCTCCTCCATCCAGTAGTGCTGCGCCTTTTCCTTGGCTACCTGCCACCGGAGATCTGCGAGGGAGGATATAACCGCGGCCTTGAGGTCCTTGGGATACATCGGAACGGCGAGGCGGCCACGGCTGGTTGCCCGGCTGAAGCGCTCGAAGGGCTCCCAACAGATACCCGAGTCGCCGTAACAGGGGACTAAGACGACGTTCGGTACGATCCGGTTGGTCTCCATCTTAAACGTCCGGAGGAAGATGCCGGGGTCGAGGCGCTCGACCTCCGCCATAATCTTTATGACGTTTTCCCGAGTCCCGACGTCCATTAGGGTGCCCCGGAGGTACTGCTTCATCAAGACGGGATAGTGGTTACCCTGTCGCCCGACGCACATCTTTGCCATCTGGCGGACGGTGTTTAGCTCGTTGACGACGGTCTTTCGGTCCACGGTAGCGTCTCCGAGCTCCGCCTCCTTCTCCTTGAGGCCCTCGAGCTGTTCCTCCATGCCGTCGAGCTCTCGGTACTGCCGGGCAAGATCCTTGTCCAGGTTGCTCAGCCGCCGGAGGACTGCGCTTATTTCCGAAAACGCGCTGCGCTGAGTGTCGTTGTACGGGGAGATGAGTCCCCCATGCTGCTCGAGGCGCTCGTGATCGACGAGTAAACGCACCTTTTCCTGGAGGAGCTCTTCCTGTTCCTGAAGCTCCTGGGCTCGATTCTTTACCAAGGAGAGCTGCGCCTGGTGACGGCCCCGGGTCTTTTCCATAATGGCGTTGACCTTCTGGGCCTCGTTCTTGCCGGTGGTCTTGGTTTCGTCCACCGCCGACGGATTTACCCTACCCCGGGCGACTTCCTTTAGCCACTCGTCGACGTAGTAGAAGGGCTCCCCAGTCTTGTTTTCCCAGATGATCTTCGAAATCATCTGTCGCTGCTCCGCCGAAAGGAGCGTCGGCAGAAGGACGGCAAAACGGAGCATTACGATCTTCGGCACCGGAAGCTCTTGGCCGATGCTTCCAGCTACGTGGCCCGCAAGCTCCCAGTAGGCCGGGATGATTTTGCCGCGGTAAAGCGAGCGGTCCTGACTGTCTTTTGCGTTGAGAAAGGAGCTGAGAATACCGTGGAGCCGGTTGGAAATGTCACCTTCACCGGTCAGGACCTTCTTGTAGAAGTGCTTATCGTTAAAGAAGGGTTTCGGCTGCTCTTCGAACTCCTCCGGGACGTTGAATCCCTTGACCGAAAAGTCTGGGGGTTCGGTTTCCGAGGTATCGGCCTCGTAGCCCGGTTCGTCGAAGAGGTCGCCGAAATCCGGGACATCCTCTCCGCCGGTATCCTCGATACCGATTAGCTCGGCGACATCCGGATCGATGTCCCCGGCGTAGGAGCTGTTCTGTTTGCTGCGGTTTTCGTCAGACATACCGGATATCGAGATTGTGGAGGTGAGGGGAGTCGAACCCCTGACCTCTTGAATGCCATTCAAGCGCTCTAGCCAACTGAGCTACACCCCCACGGAATGGAGCCTAAGAATACGGATCATGATGGTACTTTGTCAATCATAGCACACCCAGCCGGGCACAACCATTATGATAGGGGCTAATGGAGTTTGTCGGAGCCTACGTAAAGGAACGGGAGTTTGGGTGCTGGCTTGTGCGAGTGTCCCCACGCATTTTCGAGGACCCGGTCGAACGGGCCAGGGTAAAAAAGGCGCTGGAGTTCTACTTTCGGGGTAACCCAATTGTTCTCTGTCTCCGGCGGGCGGACGGCAGAATACGTTTCTGGGGCCCCGAGGAGGTGGTCAGGAAGATGTCGCGGTACCGTTGGACGGACATCCCCTGGAAGAAATACCGGGTCGGCAAGAAGAAGGGCTAGCTTGCTATCGGTACCGCGTCGGCGAGGGGCCGGAGATACCCGGTCCGAATACAGGTCTCGAGAAGGTGCCGGGTTATGAACTCCTCTGAGCTCTTTTCCGTCCCGTCGGTTACGCTGGTAATGCGAATGCGGTAGCCTTCGGCGTGGGTCTCGGCGATTTCCATGACGGTATCGAGACCCTTAATGCCCTTTACCTGGTAGCGTGTTCCTCGTTTCATGGCGTACTCCCTACTCTTTTTTCGGCAGAAACGATAGGGTTGATAACGTTCCGGGGAGGCCGAGATTAACGCGATTCTGTCTACACTTCTGTCTCACATCGACGCCGGACGCAAGATTGTCGCGCCCTCGGAAGTTGTCGCGACCGACTGGCGGAGGCGGCTCCTTCTGGCTACCGATCGGACGGCCATCCTCGAAGACCGACTCGTCTCCTGGGACCGGTTCAAGGAGGCGACCTTCGGCCTCCGAACCGACCGGCGTCCGGTAAACCGTGCTTTCCGGCAGCTCTTCGCCCTCGACCTGATCCGCCGTCACGGCGAGGACCCGATCTTCGAACGGTTAGTGCATCCAGAGATTACCGATGGCGCCGCCGGAATGGCGGATTCGCTGCTGCGGTTTGTGCCGGTACTACCGAGGCTTCCCGCGGGCGCTTCCGGCCGCCTCGAAAAGGAGCCGGACGCGGTGGTGCGCGACCTGCTGCGTCTTCGTCGTCAGTACCACGGTTTCCTCGATGCCCACGGCCTCTTCGAGCCGAGTTGGCTCGCGCCGTCGGAGGGCTCCCTCGAAGAGAGCACCGCGCTCTTCTTTCCCGAGCTCCTCGAGGACTTTTCCCGGTTTCGGTCGCTTCTCGAAAACATGGCGGGTCTGCGGATCGTCACTCTTGGAGGACTATCCGTCTCGGAGAACCCGCGGTACCAGCGCTTCCCGACCGCCCTCGAGGAGTTTCGAGACGTCGCCCGACGACTTTCGAGGCTCCTCGACACCGGCGTCCACCCCGGGGATCTCGCGGTGACGCTTCCCGGATGGAACGAGGCATTCCCGTATTTCGAGCGGGAGTGCCGCCTTTTCGACGTTCCTCTCGTCCCTCGGCGTGGGCGCCCCCTTTCCGATTTTCCCGGGGCACGACTCTTTGGGCTTCTCCAGGAGGCCGTGGACGGAGATCTCGAGATAACGAGGGTCGAAGCGCTCCTAATGGACCCGACGATACCATGGCGGGAAGATCTTCCGGTCTCTCGAATCGTTTCGATCGGGCGAGCCAACCGAAGCCTCGGCCGCTTCGGTCCCGAAGGCTCCCCCCTCGATTTTTGGAACGAAGGCCTCAGGCGTCCTCCGGCTACCCCGGATCTTAGCGCCGCGGCGAGGCGTCTGTTTCGAATACTGTCCGAGGTTCGACGGGCCCCAAGCCTCGGGGACCTCCGACGGGCCATTTTTCGGCTTCTCAACGGCTACATCGACCGCGACGCCTGGCCCGCCGAGACGGGGCCGGCGTTGGAACGGGCTCTCGAGCTTCTCGGAGGCCTCGCCGAAGCGCAGGAAGAGACCGGCATTCAGATTCCGGATCCCTTTTCCGCCTGGAGAAGCTCCCTTGCCGGAACCACCTACGTGGCCCAGAGCGAGGTCGTCGGGGTTCCCGTCTACGACTACCGCGTCAGCGCCGGACTTTTGCCGGAGCATCATTTCGTGCCGAACGCCCATCACGGTGCCACACGGGTTACCGTCGATCCACTCCCCGGTCTCCGGGGGGACCAAAAGGCGCGGCTGCAGCTCGAGCCGGTCTCCTTCTCCGACGACTTTCTTCGGTGCTACTCCCTCTCCGGGAGCACGGTTGCGATAAGCGGCGCCGAGGAGGGGATAACCGAGCGCCAGATGAGTCCCGACTGGTTCGCCCCGGACCAGGTCGTCGTTGCCGCCGGCGCCGTCCCCGAAGACGCGGCCGATATCGACGCCGCGGAGGAAGCGCTCTTTTCCGAGCCCGGGACCGGGTCCGGCCCTAAAGCCCGGCCCGGGGAGCCGCATCCCCGGCTGCCGAAAGAGGTGTGGCCACTTCAGTGGGAGGGCATCCTCCGATACGCCGAGACCGAGGGGCCCGAGGCGCCTGGCGGCGACCTTTCGGAAGAGGTTCTGCTTTCGGTCCTCGGGGATCGGCTCTTTTCGGAAGCGGGAGAGCTCTACTTGAGCGCGTCGCGGCTCGGGAGCTATCTATCCTGTCCCCAGAAGTACCTCCTTTCCTATCTTCTCGGCCTCGAAGACGCCGACCCCCGGGCCGTGCCGGAGGCGGTTACGCCGATGGACGAGGGCAACCTTATCCACGAGACCCTTCGACAACTTCACCAAGAGCTCAAGGATCAGAGCGGAAGCTTTTCTGCTTTCTCCGAGTTATCGGAAGCGGTTGTGCTCCGACGACTGTCGGAGGTCATCCGGGGGTGGGGTCGCAGGAACCTCTCGTCGCCACCGCTTGTCGCGGAAACCTTAGGACACCGTCTCGGTCCCCAGCTTCTCCGGGCCCTTCGGTGGGAAGCACGGGAGTTCGCCGAAGGGACACCGGATTTCGTCGAAAGCTGGCTTTCGGCAAACCCCGTCCCCGATGTGCTTCTCCGAGGCAAGATCGACCTCGGTGTCGCCCTCGACGTAACGGATTCCGACGGCTCCTTGGAGGCCCCCGCGGAATGTGCAATCGTCGACTTTAAGCGGGGAGGCACGCCGGGGGTCAACTCTTTAAAATGGACTACCTTACCCATTGAAGAGATCGCCGCCCTTGTAGACGGAGGATGGGATGGCGGAAAGATGGATATCCAGCTGCCGGTCTATTTGCTTTTGGGCCGGGAGGAGAACCGGCGCGTTCTCCGGGGGCAGTTTTTGTCCCTCCGAGGAGGCGACGACGGAAAGCTCCCCTTCGACGACCGAAAGGAGCCTTCCGGGGATCAGGTAATCGGCGCCCTCGAGGTCTTGATAGAGCAGGTTCGCCGTCGGCTCCGAAGTGGTGCCCTCGGTATTCCGAATCGGGGGCAGGGGTGCGGTAGCTGCGCTTTCCGGGGCGTCTGCCGGGCGAAGTTCGTATCCGAGGAACGCTATGATCCACCTCGATCCTGACCAGTCCGCTGCCGTCACGGTGGGTCACCATGCCGTGGTCTCCGCGGGGGCCGGCTCCGGAAAAACCCGGGTCCTCGTGGAGCGCTATATCCGCCTCCTCAGAGAGGAGCGGTGTGGGATCGAGGAGGTTCTCGCGGTCACCTTTACCCGAAAGGCGGCAACCGAGATGCGAGAGCGGATCTTTGTCCGCCTCCAGGAGTATCACGACGATTCCCATATTCGGACCCAGCTCGCCGGTTTCGAAAACGCCCAGATACGCACCTTTGACAGCCTCTGCGGTGAGATCCTGCGAAGCTCCTCGGCGGTGCTCGGCGTCACACCGGACTTCGTCGTCGACGACGAGGCCGTCGTCGAGGGCGCCTACCCCCGGACGGTCCGATTTCTCCTCGAGCGTCTCGACAACCCGGCCCTCGGGCGGCTGGTTTCGGCATACGGCTTCTCCGAAGTAGTCCGAGATTTCTTTCTTCGGCGTCTCCGGGACGCTTTTTATCTGGGGTATCAGGTCGATGTGGGCGCCATGCGAGACGCCCAGCGGGCCGTCGTGGAAGAGGGGCTTGGATCCGCCCTCTGCGAGGTCGCCTCCCTCCTCGACGAGCTCTCCCGGATCGACCTCCCTAAGACCATCAAGGCCTCGGGGGAGCGGGATACGGTGACGGCCCTCGCTGCGGAGGACTGGAAAACCCTTTCCCGGGAAGCGCTGCCGCAGCGCCTCGGCGCGGTTCGGGATCTCGGCAAACCCGGAGGTACGGCGAAGGCGCCGGAAGCGATCGAGTACCGGGAGGTAATCGATCGCCTCCGGCCGGTTGTGGATCAGGCAAAAGCTTACCTCGAGACCCTCGGCCTCTCGGAAGATATCGATAGCCTCTTTGGCGTTCTTGCGGAGTATCAAGTAGAGGTGCTTCGGTGGAAGCGAAGCACGGGGGTGCTCGGGTACGCCGATGTCGTCTACGGAGCGATGCGCCTCCTCGAGGAGGTGCCGGATCTCGTCGAATCCTACCGTAAACGGCTCCGTCACATCCTCGTCGACGAGTTTCAGGATAACAACCCGACCCAAAAGGAGCTCATCTACCGTCTCGCGGGGCTCGCCCCGGCCGGGGCGAGCCCCGGGGCCCCGAAAGGGATCCGGCTCTTCCTCGTCGGCGACGACAAGCAGTCGATCTACCGGTTTCGGGGCGCCGACGTCTCCCTCTTTCGAGAGGTCATGGCCGACCTCGGGAGCCGAGGTGGCGCCTCGGTTATCCTTCCGACGAACTATCGAAGCGCCGAGAGCCTTATCCGCTTCTACAACCGGGTCTTCCCGGCGATCTTCTCGGGTCTCCAGGAACCCTTCGGCGACATAGCGGTTTTCCGTAAGGGTGGGTCGCCGGAGAGTGTGCGAATTCTGCTCCACGACGGAGACGATACCGGTTCCGCTGAGGCCTCCGGGGAGGACGTTCTCGACGCCACAGAAAGCGAGGCCTACCACGTCGCTCGGACCATACGAGACCTTGTCGAAAGCGGTAGTTATACCTACGATGACGTCGCGGTCCTGATGCGTTCGACTTCGAACCAGAACGCCTTCGAGCGGATGTTTCGGCACTTCCGTATTCCCTACCAGTCGAGGAGCCTCCGGGGACTCTTTAGCGAAGCCATCGTGTCCGATTTCTACTGGCTTCTCCGCCTCCTTCTCTATCCCGAAGACCGCCTCGCCTACGCGACGGTCTTGCGATGCCCCCTCGTCGGGCTTTCCGACCGGGCCTTCGTCGAAGTGCTCAGCCGCTCCGAGCCTCCCTTTGCGCCCCAGCCGCTCCCGGAAAATGACGAGAAGCGCTACGCCGCCGGCGGCGCCCTCTACTCCGCGCTCCGGGAGCAGGCTCGATCGGCGCGGCCCTCCGAGCTTCTCGAGACGATCTGGTACCGCCATGGATACCGGTATCACTACGCCCGAAGCGCCCGGGGCCGGAGCTACCTCGAGCACTACGACTATCTCTACAGCTTTTGTCTCCTGAGGCCCGCCGAAGGGCTCCCGGAGTTTCTCCTACGGCTCAAAGACCATCTCGGTGAGTACCGCCGGATATCCGAGCTGCGGGCGCCACGGCGGTCCGGGGCGGGCCTCCAGTTGATGTCGATTCACCAGGCGAAGGGGCTAGAGTTTCCGGTGGTCGTCCTCGCAGATGCGTCGAACAAGGGGCGCCAGGACCGCCCGGGAGAAAAACCGGCGTACCCCACCGAGGCCCACGGTATCGTTATCAACGCTGCCGCCGGAGCCGATCGGCACACCCATGCTCTCGGACGTGCCGCTTCGAAAGAGGCGACCGAGCTCGGTCGAGAGGAGCTTCGGCGCCTGCTCTACGTCGCCTGTACCCGGGCGGAGGACCGACTGATCGTCAGCGGCCGCTTTTCCAGGCGCGACCGTCCCAAGGCGGACAGCCTCTTGGGAATACTCCTAAACGGCATGGGATACCCGGGGGTCCCGGAATGGAGCCCGGAATCGGATCGCCTCGTCGATCCCGACGGTATGTTCACTATCGAACGGCTACCCCGGGTTCCTCGCTCCTTCGAGGTGCACCGTAGAGAGACGGTCCCGTCCCTCGCCGCGCTCTCCCGGCGTCTCGGCCCAGCGGTACGCTCGCCACGCGTTTTTTCTCCCCGGGAAGTCACCGTGACCGAGCTCTCGGAGCGCTTCTGGGAAAAGACCGGAGCCGACGCGGAGGGTGCCGAGCTCCTGCCGTCCCTCGATATCGACGAACTCTTGGCGGAGGGAAGGCTGGAGGCCCTTTTCGGGGAGGTGGTCCACAGCCTCGTCGAGCATTTCGTTCGTTTTCGGCGGCTGCCGGAAGAGTCCGGGGAGCTGTCGATCCCCGAGCTTGCCGCGATGCAGTCCCCGGAAGACCAGCGGCGCCTGTTCTCCGCCGCCCGGGACGCTGTCGAGGGTTTTCTCCGGTCCGCCCCGGAGATAGGACTCCCGGCCCCGGATTCGGGTCCGACCGCCGCCGAAATTCGAAGCGAGACCCCTTTTCTTCTCCGGGGAGCCGGCGGTGATGGGCGACTGTTGATTCGAGGAAAAATAGACCTCTTACTCCTCTTCCCCGACGAGGTCCGCATTATCGACTTTAAAACCGACCGGAGGTTGCTGCCGGAGCGTCACAGCCTACAGATAGCTCTCTACTGCAGGGCCGCGGAGGCGCTCTTCGAGAGGCGCGCTTCCGGGGCTCTCTACTACTTTCGTGGCCGGCGATTGGTAGAAGTGGATACTGAGAGCGTTTCGCGGGAGCTCGCGGCGCTCCTTCATTAACTTGTTTCTGACAGAAAACTTAACTATTCTTTACCGAAGCATGGCATTCTTGGACTTTTTCCGTCCCTGGGGACGGTTTTATTCACGATGGGCTTTCGCCCAGGCCGCGGGAACGGTCGTCATCGGAGGGCTCTTTCTCGCAGGCCTCGACCGGCTTACCACGGCAACCATAGTGCTGTTCTTCTATGGTATCTCCTTGAGTCTCTTGCTGGTTTCGGGGCGGCGTCCGGTGCGTCTCTGCAATGCCATTACCGCGACTCGGTGGATACTCGGGTTGACGGCGATTGCCTGGATCGCGGGGCTCGAGCTGTTGTCGGTGCCCCTTAGCGGACCGTTCCGGTGGGCCATCGCCGGGCTTCTCGCCGCTGCCGAGACAACCGACGCGCTCGACGGCTACCTTGCGAGAAAGCGAGGGCCGACGAGCTTTGGCGCAAAGCTGGACATGGAGACCGATTCGGCCTTCGCCTTTATTCTCTCTTTTGTCGCCGTCGCCTACTTCGGCATGCCGACCTGGGTCTTGGCGATAGGTCTTTTTCACTACGGTTACTTTCTTCTCTTTCGTTTTACCGACGAGCCGCAGCGGAGCGTTCCGGCGTATCGGGGGTTCGCGAAGACCGTGTGCGCCTTTTTGATGCTCGGCCTTATCGTCTCCTTGGCACCCCCGATTAGCTACGATACCAAGACGGCCCTCAACGCCGTTTCCCTCGGGCTCTTGACCCTCTCCTTCGGCTGGGACCTCTACCTCCGTGTGGCACCCCTCGAGACGGTCCGTTCGTAACGCCGCGGCGCTGATCGGCCTCCTGGTCCTCAACGCCGTCGTTACCCTCTACCGCTGGTACCCTCTCGGTTCCCCCTTGCTTCTTCTGCTCCCGGCGCCGGAAGTCGTAGCTTTAGTCGGATTCTTGGTGTTTCTGCATCGGCGACGAAGCGACTCCGCCTTCCGGTGGGGGGCTCTCGGAGCCGGACTTGTCCTGGCGCCCCTCGTTGCCTTCGGAATCGGCGAAGCCTTCTTTCGCTACGTTTACCACGCCAGTTTTAACCCGAAGACCGACTTGGCCTTTGTCCCTTCGTTCTTCAACATGCTGGCCGGGCGCGACCTCTTTAATGGCCCGATTGCCATAACCGCGACGTTCCTCCTCGGAGGGTGCCTCGTCGGTTGGATTCTTGGGCGCCTCCTCGGAGCCGTTTCTCGGCGCATTGCGGCGTTTGCGTATCTACGCCCCCTTTCGATCGGGGCACTGGTCCTCGCCCTGGTCGGGGCGTTTTCGGAGGCGCCGTTGAGTGTTCTCCTTGCCACCCGTCTGACGGAGCCACCGGCCACCGTCGTGACAGACGAGACAACCCCGGTGCCCGAAGAAGCCCGGGAGCCAGGTCCGGCAACGGGGCTTTTTCCGGTCTTGGCGGACCGGGATGTTCGCCTGTTCATCGTTGAGTCCTACGGCCACACCCTCTTTTCCAACGAAGAGCACCGGGTATTGATAGAGCCAGTCTACGATCGCCTCGAGAAGACGCTCTCGGAGGCGGATTTCGCCTCGGTGTCACACTTCTTGTCGTCTCCGGCCTTCGGGGGCCGATCGTGGCTGGCGGATGCAACGCTCTTTAGCGGCCTCTGGATTGCCGATCAGCAGGTCTTCAACACTATGCATACCAGCGGTGCGGTTACCTTAGTCAACTTGATGCGCCAGGCCGGCTACCATACCCTCCTTGCGGCTCCCGGTATGACCTACATCGACGAGAACTTTTTCGGTTTCTTTCCCTACGAAACCCGGCTTATCCAGGAGGACTTCGTCTATCGGGGGCGTAGCTTTTCCTTCGGTGGAGGCATGACGGATCAATTTCTGATAAACGCCGTTCGGTTGAGCCTCGAGGAGTCCGTGGATCCTTCTCCGCTCTTCGCCACCTACATTCTGGTCTCGAGCCATGTCCCTTTTAACGTGCTTCCTCCGTTTATTTCGGACTGGAATAGCATCGGCGACGGAAGCGTCTACTGGGACCATCCCCGACGCATCTTCGAGAACAATTGGCTTTCCGGGGGTGAGTACCCGGAGGGTTACACCGCCTCCATCGAATACGTCCTCGAGACCATCGTCGACTACCTGGTAACCTTTGTAGACGATGACAGCGTTACCATCGTTGTCGGGGATCACCAGCCCCGGATTCCGATCGCCGAGCCCGAATCGACCTACTCGGTCCCGATCCACGTGATTACCCGGGATTCTTCTTACCTCGAGAGCTACCGCGCCCGAGGCTTTACCGACGGGCTCGAGGGCGATCAACCGATTCCGCACCCGCGAATGGACGAGTTCTACCGCATGTTCATCGACGCCGCCATAGGGCGCGACGCTTCTAGGGCCGGTATTCGAAGGTCTTTAGGCGATACTGGATGAGCCCCGCCGTCAGTGCCCGCTGAAGGGCGTCTCCCCCGAGGAGATTGTCCCACCACGGTGTGTTCTTGGCGAAGGGGCGAAAGAGCGGGACCGCGACGCGAATAATAAGGTCCCCAAGGCGGTTGAGCTTCAGGTAAGGGGTCAGGTCGAGGCGCTCGATGCCAATCAGTCCGAACGTCGCGAGGGAGGTCGCGAGCTCTTGCGGCGTGGCAAGGTTGTGAATGCGCCATCCCCTTCGGTAATTCTCGAGGATCTCCTCGTCGCTTTGACCGCCGGCACGGCTACTCGACGCCGTATCGCGAGCCGTATCGCGAGCCGTATCCAGAGGTGAGCCGAGAAAATCGTCGCAGATATAGACCCGGGCTCCAGGCTTTAGCCGCGTCGTCAGAAGACCCAAGAGAGCATCCGGGTCCGGGGCGTGGACGAAGGACTCGATAAAGTAAGCGAAGTCTATACCGTTTTCCGGGATGTCTTCGTAGGTCTCCGGAGCGCAGAAGTCCCCGGCGAAGACGGCAAGGCGTCCCCCCAGTTCCGGGCGAAGCTCCGAAAGACGGCGCTTGGCGATCTCGGCTTGGGTCGAGCTGATGGTGATACCGGATATCCTTGCCCCCGTGCGGTCGGCTATCCGGATCATGCTGGCGCCGACTCCGCACCCGAGATCGAGACCCCAGGGCGTATCCGAGAACCTGCGGGCCACGTCCGCGGCGATCAAGTCGTGGACGTAATGGGCGGCGGCGGTGGCGTCTTCGACGCCGGGCGCCCAGACCCCCCGGTGGACTACCCCGAGGCTTCCGAGACGACCGAATCGCAGGAAACGGCGGGTATTTTTGTCGTAGTAGTCTGCGACGTTCACGCTTTGCCCGGCACCCTTCCTTCACTATACTGTCGCCGGCGTTGTTTGTCCCAAAGTACTCACAATCGAACTTGCTTCATCTTATCTCCGGGCAGGCGGTATCGACCCTCGGTAGCAGCATCTACCTTCTCGGCGTGACTCTCTACTTGAAGGATCTAACCGGGTCCGGTGTCGTTCTCGGGGTCTATCATTTTCTTGCACTGCTACCCCCGGTGCTCATCGGTCCCTTCGGCGGCGCCGTCGTCGACGCCTTCTCCCGGCGGAGACTCCTCGTGGTTTCCGACCTCGCTCGAGGGGCGCTCATGCTCGTTCTCGCCCTCGTGGTCTGGAGGCAACCGGAAGCGGTAGGGGCGATCTGGGGCATTACCTTTCTCGGAGGCTTCGCCCACGCGCTCTTCGTGCCCGCCGCCCGGGCGATTCTCCCGGAGATCGTGCCGCCGAATCGCCTCCGCCGCACCAACGCGGTGCGGACCGGCATAACCCAGATAGCCAATCTTGCCGGCAACGCTCTCGGGGGAGTCGTCTATGTTCTTTTGGGACTTCCGCTTCTCCTCTTGGTCAACGGCCTTTCGTTCGTCGCCTCGGCGTTCGAGGAGAGGCGGATCCGCACTCCCGACACCGAGGGGCTCTCCTCTCCGAAACCGCCGGTGCCCCTGAGCCGTCTTCTCCGGGACGCGAGGGAAGGGCTGCGGTTCGTCCTGCACCATCCGGGAATCCGCACCCTCGCCGTTACGGGGTCTGCGGTCCAGTTTATCGCTCCTCCCCTGGTCCTCTCGCTCCCCTTCGTCGTCGCCGACGTTCTCTCCCTCCCGGAGCGCTACCTCGGCTACTATTTTGCGCTGATGCTCGGAGGTGGAATCCTCGGTTTCGTCCTCCTTTCCCTTTCGAGGCTCTCCCACCGGGGAGAATACTGGGCCTTCTTCGGCTCCCTGCTCCTCTTTTCTGTGGCGGTGGGGACCGCGGGGCTTTTCCTTACTCCGGTGGTTCTCGCAGGCGTGCTTCTCTGTGCAGGATTCTCGATAGGCGTCGCAACGGTCTTGGTACACACCGTCATTCAGCGTTCGGTGGGGTCGGAGAAGCAGGGGAGGGTTTTCGCGATTATCGAGATGATAGCGGGCTCTTCGGCGCCGCTGGCGTACCTCGCCGGGGGAATCGTCATCGACCTCGTCCTGACCGAGCTGCGATTCCTCTATCTTATCGTCGCTGTTATGGTCGGCCTCGTGGCCCTGGGAGCGGGGCTCAGCGCCCGGCTCCGGGCACTCTTTTTCGCCGGAGCACCGGAGTAGCCATCGGCTCGGCGCACGGCTCGTCTCCCGGCCCCCAGGGGCGCCCGGGGCGCCGCGATTGATACCCCCCTTCGATTGTGTTAGTTTTGCACCCGGTGAGTAACTCTCCTCTCCCCGCCGTCGACCTCTCTCCCCAACAAGCTCTGGCGACCCGACTCGTGGATGCTCTGGAATCCGTTATTCGGGGAAAGACGAAGGAGCTCAGGAAGGTGGTTACCTGTCTTCTCGCACCGGGACACCTATTGATCGAGGATCTACCGGGGCTTGGGAAGACGACCCTGGCCAAAGCGGTCTCCCGGTTGATCGAAGGGGACAACGGCCAGGGGATCGTGTTTCGCCGTATTCAGTTTACGCCGGACCTGCTTCCCTACGACATTACCGGTGTCGACGTCTTCGATCCCGACAAGAAAGAGTTCGTGTTTTCGCCGGGGCCTGTGTTCGGAAACATTATCCTGGCCGACGAGGTAAACCGCTCGACGCCGAAGGTACAGTCGGCACTCCTCGAGGTAATGGCGGAACGACAGGTAACCGTGGGAAACAGGACTCATATCCTCGACCCACTCTTCTTCGTCGTGGCGACGCAGAATCCCATCGAGATACACGGTACCTACCCCCTGCCGATAGCCCAGCTCGACCGTTTTCTCATGCGGCTGACCCTCGGGTATCCCTCTCCCATGGAAGAGCTAAAGATTCTTACCGAGGATCCATCGCAGCACATTCTTCCACAGCTCCAACCCGTCTGCAGTCGAGAGGATATTCTCTCCGCCCAGAGAAGCGTCGACCGGGTCTACTGCGATGAAAAGCTCCTAAAGGTGGCCATCGAGATCTCCGGGGCAACCCGGAGCACGACCAAGCTGAAGTACGGAGTCTCCCCCCGGGGTACACTCATGCTCCTCCGTGTCGCCCGGGCCTACGCCCTGGTCCATGGCCGGGACTACGTGATCGACCAAGATATTCTCGACGTCGCGGAAACGGTTCTTGCGCACCGCGTCGTTCCCCGGGAGCCGGATACCGATACACGGGACGTAATACGTAAAATTGTTCAGGCACGGCTACAAACAGTACACCGATAGAGCCTTCTCCCTCTCGCCCTTCGCGGCTGTGCTTTTTATTGCGGCGGGTGGGCTCCTCTACCTCGGCATTCTGCGCTCGGAGCTCGCTTCCCTTCTCTGGGGCGGAACCTTCGTGGTGCTGGTGCTTCTTGCCTTAGCGGCGGCTCTCCTTCAGCGACTCCTACTGCCGAATCGGTCCCTGGGTTTCGAGATTGCCGTCGAGCCGAGTTGGGTTCGAACCGGAGAGGCGGCGTCCTTAACCCTGACAGGGCGACTTGGGGCTCTTCGAGTTCCCGGCGTCCGGGTTCTTTACGTCGGACGCCTCGGCTGGCGCAGTCTGAGGACGCTTGATCTGTCGGTCCCGGTAAGCTCCGGTACGGCCGACTCTCGAGGAGAAGCCGAGGTCCCGTCGAGGGGGCTCTACCGCCCCGTCGGCGCACGCCTTGTCGTCAGCGACGCCCTTGGCTTATTTCGATTCTCCCGACCTGTGGAGCCTCCTGGGGCCTTGACTGTCGCCCCCGCTCCCCGGCAGACCCGGAGGACGGCCCTCGTGAGCCACCGCGACGGCGAGGAGCCAGAGCGAAGTGACAGACGCCTTCGGACCGAGGAGCTTTTGGAGGTTCGGCGCTACGTCCCTGGTGACGATGTCCGACGAATAAACTGGAAACAGTACGCTCGTTGGGAGGAGCTCTTCTTGCGGATCGGCGAGGAGGTTCCGCCGACCGCGAAAGAGGTAACCCTTATTCTCCGAGCGGTTACCTCCCTCCAGGACATGCTTCCTGGGGACTACGCTCTTCGGGCCTTGGATCGCACCGTAGGGCTCCTCGGTGACCTCGCCGTCAGCTTTGCCGCCGACGGCCTCTCGGTGCGGTACGCTTTACGAGAGGACGCAGCACCGGATACGCTTGAGAGCTCCGATGATGTGGGCTTCCTCCGGGCTCTGGCGGACGCCGGGTGGTCGACCGGGCGAGTTCTCCCGGGAAGCCTTCGGGGGAGCCGATGTATCGTTCTCGCCTTACCGGATCCGGGTCTCGGATCCTATCTCTTCGAGTTGGGGCGCACCGCCGCCTCCGTCTCCCTGCTTGTCGTCGAGCCCCCGGAGGCGCTACGGAAGGAGCACTCCCACCCCTGGTTCTTCCGGCCCCAGGAGCGCCAATCGGCAAGAGGCCTGAGGGCCGAGCTCCAGGCCCGGGAGCGCTACATCAGGCTACTCGAGAGTGCTATAGTTGGGCTGGATGGTAAGGTTAGGGAGTTTCACCGTGTTTAGGAGCGTCTCCAAGATTGAGTGGATAGACCTCTCCCTCCTCGCGCTTTTAGGGTACCACTACTACCTCCGGGTCGACTCGATTCTTGCCCCGGGCTACGCCCTCGGGGGCTTTGCTTTCGGCGCCGTGGTGGCGGCGCTTCTCGCGGCTTCGCGGCTTCGAACCTGGGCTGCTCTCGCTGCCGGGGTAGCGCTCGTCTTCCTGGTCGGCCGGGTGGGCGAGCTTCTCTTGGGCTTTCTCGTGGGTCCCGAAACCGGCCCCGCCATCGATACGCTGGCGATCGGCTTTGCCTCCCAGTGGGAGCTAACCCTCCCCGTCGCCCTCGGGGTTCTCATCTTGAGTATCCTAAGTCGGAGAATGGAGCGCCGCCGGGGAGCCATGACCCTTATCCGGGGAGCGATTCTCGTCGCGCTCTTTTGGAGCGAAGCCTATTTCGATTTGTCGCTCTACCATCACCCAATGGTCCAAGCGATTGTCGTCGGCGCCTTCGTCATCCTCGAGGTGCTCTTCTTGGCGCTCCTCGCCGCCAAACGCGACCGTGCCATTGTGGGCGTTCCGGCTCTCGCCGCGGTACTGCCGATAATCCTGGTGGTTGTGCTCTTTCTGCTGGGTCGCTACAACGATGCATCCCTCGCAGGGAGCGGGGGGCTTATCCGTCCGACCCTCTTCCAGTTCGACTTCTCCGATTATCTGACCCTCGAAAGCGAGATCTCCTTGAGTCGCGACCTGGTGCTCCTCTATAGGCGAGACGGGGACGTTGGCTACGATCTGCTCCGGCGCTACGTCCTTTCGGGGTACGATCAGCGCCGGGGCTTCTTCCTCGACGCGGCGGCCCCCGGTGCCGGGGTGCCGGACGCCGTACCCCGGCGGCCGACCCTGCTCCCGGTCGAGGACGAGCTCTACCGCGAAAGAGTCGCCCAGGAGTACTTCCTCGTCAACTTCGACTCCTCCTCGCTTCTCGCGCTCAACAGCCCCGAGCGAGTCATCCCCCTCGAACCCTGGGAGGGGGCATCCTTCTCCGGGATCTATCGGGTTGAGAGTCTCGTGCCCCGGGGTTCGATCGCCCAACTGGGGGCGGCCAACGCCCCGACTCTCGACGATCTACCGGAAGCCCGGAGCAAGGACGCGGATTGGATCGCCTACCATACCCGATACGGCGAAAGCCCCTCGATTACCGCCCTGGCCGAGCAGGCGGCGGGGAGCGGAAGCGACTTCGCGCGGGTTCGAAACATCGAATCCTACCTAAAAGAGACCTTCTACTACTCCCTCAAGCCGGGCATCGCCCCGAACGGAAACCAGCTTGAGCACTTCCTCTTCGAAAGCCGCAAAGGGTACTGCTCCTACTTTGCCTTCGCCATGGCGGAGATGGTCCGATCCCTGGGGATACCCGCCCGGGTCGCCGTCGGTTTCTTCGTCGATCCGCAGCTCGAAGTTTTGAGCTTCTACACCGTCCGGGCGGATATGGCCCACGCATGGGTCGAGGTCTATTTTGACGGAATCGGATGGGTCGAATTCGATCCTACCTCGTCGACCCTCCACCCGGAGGAGGAGATCGATTTAGACTTTGCCATGGACGAAGACCGACTGACGGCCTTGCTCCAGGAGATTCTTAGGCATCAGGACGACCTCCAGGTGCAGCAAGCCCAGGAACCGGTCCCCCAGGAGGAGGCTCCCGGCCGGAGTCTGCTTTCCGGGGTTGTACCTCTCGTGTTGCGATACTGGTGGGCGCTTCTTTGTGGCGGCTACCTTGCTTTTCTGCTCGTCTATCGCTACGGGCCCCTCGCCGGGCTTCTGGGCTCGGTTACACCGGGGCGGGAGGGGAGAGCGTACTACCGGCTGGCCCTCCGACGGCTCCGAGCCCTGGGACTGCCTCCGAGGCGGCGGGAATCCCCTTTGGAGTACGCCTGGCGCCTCGAGGAGGAGCACGCGATTACCTTCGAGCCGCTGACTCGGTGGTACCTCGAGCGTCTGTTTCGCTCGGAAAGCTCTCCGGTCGAACCTGAGGACCGCCGTCGGGGAATAGAGCTCTTCTACGCCTCCCTTCGACGGCGTTTCAGCCGGCCTCGGCGATTCGCGGCTCTTCTTTTCCCTTTCTTCCGTGCGACGGCGAAGCCAAGGTTGGTGCTTGTCCATTCGGAACAGGGGGTGCCTCGTGAGTAGTCGGCTCCGGAGCATGCCGCTGTGGCTGCCGCTGGCGGTTCTGTTCCTTGGCGCTCCCGACCCCTCCGTCGAAGGACAGGTCCATCTGCCCTCTATCGAATCGCCGGACGACTACGTCGCCGACGCCCGGGAGGCTATCGACAAGGAGAACTACCAATACGCGGTAGAGCGCCTTACCGAGGGAGTTCGTCGATTTCCGGAAGCCGTCGACCTACGGGTCGAGCTCGCGGAGCTCTACTACGACAAGGAGCTCTACGATCTTGCCCTAGAGCACTACGAGGCCGCCGAGGCGCTCTCGCCGAAGAGCTACTCGATTCTCTACGACACCGCCTTTACCCTTGGACGCCTCAACCGGGAGCGGGAGGCCATCACCTACCTCAAGCGGATCGAAGATATCTACCCGGGATCCCCGGAGCTTGCCAGCGACCTCGGGTGGCTCTACTTCAAGACGCGGCAGCTCGACGCAGGGGAGAACGTGCTTCTGGATGCCCTGGAGACCTACGGGGAGGATCGGAGCGTCTCGATGACCCTGGGGACCATCTACGCCGGGATGTACCGCTACGGGGAATCGAAGCGTCACTATCAAGAGGCTATCGAGGAGGCGTTGCGAAACGGCCTGAGCTACTTCGCCTCCGTTGCGTACTACAACCTCTCGCTCTTGGAAAAGAGCTTTCATCGTTTCGACTATGCCCTCGAGAGTACCAACCGATCCCTGCTCCACGCCCGGAGGTCGACCGGCTATCTCGCCCGGGGGGAGCTCTACGAGATGCAGATGGATCTGGCCTCGGCGCATCGCGAGTACGACCGAGCCTTCAGCCTGGACGAAGAGACACCCCTCCCGGCCATCAATTTGGCAGCCCTCTACCAGCGAAGCGGCCACCTCGATCGAGCGCTCTCCCATGTTCGGACGGTATACGAGGACGAGGATCTCTCCTGGATGTTCAATTTCGGTATCGACGAGGTGCGTCACTCGAAGGACCTTAACGAGATTCTCGCCGATACTCATCTCGGCTTGGCCCGGGAGACCTGGCGTACGCCGGCCTCTGGGATTCTGCCGCGGCTCCGCCGCCTGGGCACCTACCTTCGACACCGTGCCCTCGCCTGGTACCATCGTCATCGCTACGTCCAACTCGCCGATAAAACCGCCGAGACCTACCTCGAGCGCTCAAACTACCTCGACGCCTATTGGACCTACTATCTTTCGGCGAAAGGGAGCCCCAAGGTCGCCGCGAAGTACCTCTCCCTCGCGAGGGAGTTGGAGCTAGAGGTAATCCCCGAGGCAGCCGGCTCCTACGCCCTCGAAGAGGCTCTCCTGGCCCGGGACCCCGCAAGGATTCGGCGGGTCCTCGAGGGGTTGGATCCGGTCTGGGAGAACGGGCGGCGAGAGGCTGCCCTCCTCGGTCTCCTCGAAAAGACGAGGCCCGACGGTCGGGAATACAACCGAGCAGCCCGAGAGCTCTACGACATAAACCCCGGGGCCTTTCGGCAGCACGGGTTGTCCGTTCCGACCCGCATCTCCTCCCACGGGTTGTCTTCTTCGGAACGGCGGGTGCTCTTTCGGCATCTCCGCCGGGCCGGGTTTAACCCGAGTGACGAGACCTCGGCGATTACGATTGACGTTACCCGGCAGGGCGAAGCGATTCGGGTGAGTGCCTTTGGCGGACCCCAGGGCGCCGAGACCATCGACGGTACGGGGGGCGCCGCTTCCAATCTGGCGGATCTTGCCGGGGCCGTAGCGGACCGGATGCTTCGCTATCCTTTGACCTTTTCCGAGATCGCCGGGCCGGAA
>CAZTRQ010000018.1:0-28162 GCA_964616245.1 uncultured Spirochaetaceae bacterium
GCTTCGGCCGCCTGGGCGGCGGCTTCCTCTTCCTGCTCGATTATCTCGACGTTTTCGGCGATTATCTGACGGAGCTCGGTGATGTCCTCCGCCGATATACCGGTTAGCTTCGTATAGTCCTCGTCAGAAAGCGCGACGAGATCCTCGATGTATTCGATGCCGTTGCCCTTCAGCGTAGCAACGAGACTGTCGGAGATGTCGGGCAACTCGGCAACCCGGGTAATCTCTTCCTCTTCGTAGTCCCCGAAGAGCGCGGATACGGCCCGCTTCGATTCGGCGGCCAAATCCATCTCTCCGAACTGTTCGAGGGTTTTTACGTCGATGTTCCAGTCGACCAACCGGTTTGCCAGCCGGACGTTCAAACCTTGCTTACCTATCGCCAAGGAAAGCTGGTTCTCCGGCACCACCGCGAGGGCTTGTCGCTTCGATTCGTCGACGATAACGACGTTGGAGACCTCCGCCGGAGACAGGGCGTTCTTTATGAACATCCTCTGGTCGTTGTCGTACTTCAGGATGTCGATCTTTTCGCCTTCGAGCTCTCGAACAATCGCCTGGATTCTGACTCCCCGCAAACCGACGCACGCCCCTACGGGATCCACGTCGTCCCTGTTGGAATAGACCGCGATCTTGGTTCGGTAGCCCGGCTCCCTCACAATCTTAAAAATCTCAACCGTCTGGTCGTAGATCTCGGGAACCTCGAGCTCGAAGATTCTCCGAACGAAGTCCGTATGGGTTCGGGAAAGGATAATTTGTAAGCCCGTCGGTGTCTTGGTTACCTCATAGATAAGCGCCTTAATTCGGTCGTTCGGACGGTATACCTCCCGGGGCGACTGGTAGCGCTTCGGAAGGAGCCCCTCGGTCTTTCCGAGGTCGACGAAAATGTTCCCGTTGCGCTCCCGTTGGTAGTAGCCGATGATCATTTCGCCGACTTTGCCGCTGAACTCCGAGTAGAGGGTATCCTTCTGAATCTCCCGAAGAGTCTGCCGCGCCTTCTGCTTCGCGCTCTGGATGGCAACACGGTCGAACTCCATTGGATTTATCTCGATAAGAAGCTCGTCTCCGATCTCGCACTCCGGATTGTAGGTCAAAGCCTCCTCGAGGCTGACTTCGTTGACCGGGTCGTAGACATCCTCGACGATCTCTCTTCGTGCGAAAAGGGTTACATCCTCTTCGTCTTCGCTTATCCGCACAACGGCGTTGTCCGCCGTTCCAAACGTCTTTTTGTAAGCAGCAATCAGGAACTCTTCGATGGTCTTATGAACCAACTCTTCGGAGATTCCCTTTTCCTGAACGAGAAGACGAATCGCCTCCATTAATTCGGACGCCATCTTCTGTTGCCTCCTTTACTCCTCGCTCAGCCGCGCCCAGGCAATCGATTCCGTATCGATTACCTGCGTGCCGCCGGCGTCTTTCAGCTCTATCGCATCTTTGCTCAGGTACGAAACCAAACCCGTAAGGCTCGTGCCGTCCTTTAGGCCGAGAACCATCGTTTCGCCGGCAAAAGCTTTAAACTCGCTCCAGCTCTTCAGCTTACGTCCGATACCCGGAGAGCTAACCTCCATCCGAATATCGTCTCGCGCGAGAACAGCCTCAAGGCGAGGGAGAACGGTTCGGTGTACCACCGCACAGTCGTCAACCCCAATTCCCCCCGGCTTGTAGACGACCAGGGACACCATTAGTGCACGCCGGATGGGCTGAGCCTTTAGCTCGACAACGCGAAACCCGAGGCCTTCGATCAGGGTCTCAATATCGTCGTAGACATTCCCTTCTATCACCGGTGGTTCCCTTTAGAGCATAAAAAAGGAGTCGGTGCCCGACTCCTGCTGCGCAAGGATGTTTTCGTGGCGTTAAAATAGCAAGGCCCTCTACAAATGTCAATCTACCGCGATCGTTAGGCTGCCGGTCACCTTTAGGCCCTCGGTCTCGAGCAGTCGACGGCAAACGCTCATGGTAGCTCCGGTCGTAAAAACGTCGTCGAAGAGAACGACGCCCGAGCTGCGGGGGTCCCGGAATGCCGGGGCCTTCGGCGCTCGTCTTCCCCAGCGCACCGAGAAGAGAGTCCTGGCGTTCTCGCGACGTTCCTCGTAGCCGAGCTCCTTTTGTTGCACTCCTTCGTTCCGCACCAGAAGGGGAAGGATGAGGATCGACAGACGTTTCTCGACACAGCGTAGTACCTCCACTACGGGGTCCCAGCCGAGTCCCTTTAGCCGCTGGGGGCTCGGCGGGACGGGAACTACGACCTTGCCGACAAGGGTCTCCCCGAAAGCCGGCAGCAGCAGCTCCGAGAGGAATCCGGCGAGCTCCTTTTTCCCGGACAGCTTGTAGAGCGATATAACCTCCCGGAGGCGCCCGCGGTAGTCGGCCGCAGACCGGTTTTCGCAGTTATCCGGCCGGTCACGGCAACGGCTGCACAGAGAATCCTCGGAAATGAGAGGCCGTCCGCAACGCCCGCAGACCGGCCCGTTAATCGGAACGCAGTCCCCGCGACATACCGAGCAGAGCCCCGGGTAGCCGGAGAAGCTCACGCTCCCGCAGAGAATGCAGCATCCTGGAAGGAGACGCCCCATTTACATACACCTCCATCCGATATAACGGCTCCAATGCTCCCGATATTTTCGACTTACGGAAAAAAGGACGTTATATTTCGCCGCAAGGATACCAAAAGATGGCCGATTACAACTTCGTTATAGCAGGTGGGGGCGCTGCGGGGCTCCATCTCGGCAGAGCGCTTATCGAGGCAGGATTCGAGGAAGCTCGCGTGCTCCTCGTGGATAGAGACAACAAGGCCAAGAACGACCGTACCTGGTGCTTTTGGTCCTCCGAGAAGACGCCCTTCGACCATCTTATCCACCGGAAGTGGCAAAAGGTCGGCTTCTTCGACTACGGCGAAGAGCTCTCCATCGACATCTCCCCGATGAACTACCGCATGTTTCGAGGGGACGACTTTTATCGAGACTCCTACGCGCTCTTGGAGAAGCAGCCCAACGTGACCCGCATAGTCGGTACGGTGGACCGAATCGAAGACGGAGAAGAATCTGCCACGGTGGTTGTAGACGGCGTCCCCTACACGGCCGAATGGGTCTTCGATAGCCTTTTTATTCCTCGCGACTTTACCGTCGACGAGACAAAGTATCACTTCCTCAAGCAACATTTTCTCGGTTGGTTTATCAAGAGCGATCGCCCCGTTTTCGAACCCGACCGCGCTACCCTGTTCGATTTTCGAACACCACAGCACGAGGCCTGTCGGTTTCTCTACGTCCTTCCCTTCTCGGAAACCGAAGCCCTCGTGGAGTACACCCTCTTCTCCTACGACCTCTTGACCGAAGAGGAGTACACCGCAGGATTAACCGAGTACATCGATAGGATTCTCGAACCCGGGGGCTACGAGGTTCTCGAAACCGAGACGGGTATTATACCGATGACCGACCGCCCCTTTCCGCGCCGGGCCGGGAAACGAGTTCTCTTAACGGGTACAAAGGGAGGAAGAGTAAAGGCCTCAACCGGTTTCGCCTTTCATCGAATCTATCGGGACTCCCTCGCGATCGCGGACTCTCTACGCCGAGTCGGGCACCCCTTCGACCTACCGAAGACACCAGGACGCTTCGCCCTTTTGGATTCAATTCTTTTGAACGTACTCTACCGCAGGGGCGACCTCTCCCACGAGGTGTTTCGCTGTCTGTTCAAAAAGAATCCCATTGACCGGCTTCTCCGCTTCTTGAACGAAGAGGTCTCTTTTTGGGAGACGGTTCGAATAATGGCGACCGTGCCCTGGGGGCCATTCATCGCGGCGTGGTTCCGTCTTAAGATACTCGGACGGCCGTAATGCAGGTAATCGCCGATTTCTCGCTTCCGGTGCTACTGGCCCTCGGCGTCTGGGCCCTTATTATGATCAACGTTCCGGTCCTCGGGTGGCTCTTCGGCGACCGGGGTATCCGCGCCGGAATCTCCTTCGGGGTCCTCGCCCAAGCGACGACGGTAAGTCTGCTGCTCTTGCTCCGAAGGGCCGATGGATTGAACCCTTTGGTTCTTCTCGCGATACCGGTATACGGACTTCTGGTCGAAGTACTTGGGTCGAAAACCGGCGTCCCCTTCGGACGCTACGAATACACCGACGTACTCAAACCGCAGATACTCGATGTTCCGGTGGTCATACCTCTGGCCTGGCTTATGATGATTCCGCCGTCCTGGGGCATTGCTGCGGCTCTGGCACCGCAGGGGGGGCTTTGGGTCCAGGCGTTAATCGCCGGCGCCGCGTTCATGGCTTGGGACCTCTTTCTGGATCCGCAGATGACACGCTGGAACTACTGGAAATGGAAGCAACCCGGGGGCTATTTCGGCATACCCTGGGTGAATTTCGCCGGCTGGTTTGCCACGGCGGCGTTGGTCACACTGCTGCTCAGGCCGAGTAACCTCCCGGTTGCGCCCCTGACGATCGTCTATCTGGTTACCTGGTTTTTGCAGAGCGTAGGGCAAATCGTTTTTTGGAAGATGATCGGGCCGGGCCTTGTCGGAAGCGCGGTAATGGGAACCCTTGCCTGGAGCGCCGCCGCTTTGGTCCTCTTCTGATACAGCGGCCCTGAGGCTCTACGGTGGTGTGTGTCCGCCGTTTAACCGGCTCTTCCAGCGGGCCAAGGTGTTGAGCGCTTCGATGGGTGTAATCTCCTCCAGACGAAGGCTCCCGAGCTCTCCGATTACCATGTCGCCCTCGGAGAATAGCCCCTCCGCCGGACGACCGCCGGAAACAACCTCCCGGCGCCGGGCCCCGGCGGCCCCGGATGCCTCGAGATCATCGATTCTGTCGGGTGTAGCCGGGAGCCGAGGGGCGATTTCGTCTCTCGCCTCGGCGAGGATGCGTCGAGCGCGGTCGACGACGGAACCGGGAAGCCCCGCCATTGCGGCAACGTGGACGCCGTAGGACGTCCCCGCCGGCCCCTCAACAAGGTTCCGAGGAAAAACCAGGCTGCCGCCCTCTTCGATTGCCTTGAGAGAGACGTTCTTAAGCTGCGGATGCTCGATCAAGGTGAGCTCATGAAAATGGGTAGCGAAAAGCGTTCGGCAGTGAAGCTCCGCGAGGAGGTATTCAAGGACCGCTTGGGCAAGGGCCCGGCCGTCTGCCGTTGTCGTCCCACGGCCCACCTCGTCCATTATGACCAAGGTGCGATCCGAGGCGTTCCGGAGGATGTTGGCGGTTTCGGTCATCTCTACTAAAAAGGTCGACTCCCCCCGTGCCAAGTTGTCCGACGCGCCAACCCTACAGAAGACGCGGTCCACCACGCCGATTCGACAATCCACCGCCGGAACAAAGGAACCCATCTGTGCCATAATCGCGATGAGCGCTGTCTGCCGGAGAACCGTCGATTTACCCGCCATATTGGGCCCCGTAACCAGCAGACAGGGAATCTCCGGGGTCAACGAAACGCTGTTGGGGACGAAGGTTCCCGCTTCGATATGAGCCTCTACGACCGGGTGCCTGCCTTCCCGAATGTCCACCCTCCGAGACGTGTCGACCGTCGGACGAGTGTATCCGTTCCGAGTAGCCGCCCAGGAGAGCGACTGAAAGACGTCGATCTCCGCCGTTACGACGGCACAGCGCTGTAAAAGACCGACCCCGCTATCGACCTCCGAAAGCACCTTGGCGAAAAGCCGAGCCTCGAGGTCGAGGGCTTCCTCCTGGGCCTCGTTAATCTTTGATTCCAGTTCCCCGAGGTGGACGGTCGTATAGCGAACGACGTTGGAAAGGGTCTGCCGCGGGACAAAGTATTCCGGAACCGAAGCGCTCTGCTTCTTGCTGACCTCGAAGAAAAGCCCGAGGACACGGTTCGAGCGAATCCGCAACGTAGCGATTCCACTGCGTTCCTGCTCCTCTCTGCCGTAAGCGTCGAGCAACTCCTGGCGGTTGGCGTTCAAGGCACGAAGCTCGTCGAGTTTCTCGTCGAAACCCTCCCGAATAAGATTCCCCTCGGTTCTGGATGTCGCCGGCGTCTCGACGACTGCCGAGTCGAGGTACCCCAAGAGCTGCCGAAGGGCTTCCTGGTCCTCCGAAGAGACGGCTATCGAGAGTCCATCGCTTCCGGCGAAGAGGTCGTAGAGGACGAGAAAGCGCCGGAGGGACTCCCGAATCGCCGCTATATCCTTGCCGTGAGCCCGACCTAAGGCGACCCGGGAGGCAAGACGATCGAGATCTAAGAACCCCGAGAGGGTGCGACGCACCTCGGACAGCAGAAGCTGGTTTCGGTAGAGGAACTCGATATTGTCCTGCCTTCGCCGGATCCCGTCGACGTCCTGCAGGGGCGAGAGGATCCACCGCTTAAGAAGGCGATGTCCGAGCACCGTACGGGTGTAATCC
Organism: uncultured Spirochaetaceae bacterium; assembly: GCA_964616245.1. GTDB lineage: Bacteria > Spirochaetota > Spirochaetia > DSM-27196 > PWMO01 > CAYPUT01. The sequence goes on from CAZTRQ010000018.1 coordinate 6,347, forward strand.
AAAACCGAAAGAAGGGTATACCGAGAAGAACCGTCGATGCCGCTTTTGACGAGCTCCAGATTGCGCTGGGTCGCCTCGTCGATGCCTAGAACCGCGAGCTCCTCGAGGCGAACCAAGCTTCTCAGGTGCGACAGAGGACGGCCAACGGATTCCTCGGCGTACTTCAAGAGCGCTCCGCAGGCGGCGATTTCCGGGTCGTCGTGCTCCACACCGAAACCCCGAAGAGTCGCGACGCCGAGGGCTCGCTTTAATCCTGCGAGGCCCTCCCGGAGGTCGAAGCTCCAGTCGGGAAAACGATTGGTAAGAAGCGGAAGCTCTTTCAGCACATACCGGAGCTCCTTCGGCCCATCTCCGAGAAGCGATTCTTGGACCAAGAGCTCCCGAGGAGAAAAGGTGGCAACGTCCCGCCTTACTTCCTCGACGGAACGGCCAAGCTCGAAGCGCCGAACGAAAAACTCTCCCGTCGATACCTCGAGAAAAGCGGAGTAGCACATCTTCGATCGGCAGTAGAGCGCCATCAAATAGTTGTGTTCTCCGTCGGAGAGAAACTCCTCCTCCGTCGCCGTTCCCGGGGTCACGACCTCGACGACTCCGCGCTCGGCGATTCCGCGGCCCCCTTCCGGGAGCTTGAGCTGCTCGCAGATGGCTACTTTCCGCCCCGCGTCGAGAAGACGCCGGACGTAGGTCGACGCGGCATGGTAGGGAACGCCGCACATCGGAATGCCCTGCCTCTGGGTAAGGGTAATGCCGAGAATCGGTGCGGCGTCTTCGGCGTCCTTCCGGAACATCTCGTAGAAGTCGCCGAGACGAAAGAAGAGGATCGCGTCGGGGTACTGTCCCTTTATCCGGGAGTACTGCTCCATCAGAGGCGTCGAGGTTGCCACCGCCTCCCCCTAGGAATCGAGTTGGCGCAACCTCTCGACGACCGGTTCGGTTATGTCGACCGCAGGAGACCACCACTGTATGCCGTCGTGCTCGCTGGAGAGAACGACGGTGTAACCCTCCCCTTCGGCTACGAACTGGATAGCCTCTTGGAGCTGGAGCAGGAAATCGTCGGAGAGAAGCTGCTGCTGCCGTAGCTCGAGCTGCTGTCGCCGCCGCCTGGTAAGGTCCTCGACGAAACGCGTCTTTTGGAGAATCTGTTCGTCGAGATCCATGACGCGCCGGTCGTCCTCCCGGTCCGCCGCCCGAAGGCGTTGCTCCCTCAGGTTCTCCAACTCCTGGACGTGACGATTGATTTCCCGCTGATACTGGGTTTGGAGGCTCTCGAGCTCCCTGACCGCCCGGGAATCCCGATAGAAGGTGTTGTAGACTTGTCCGATGTCGATTATCGCGACAGTCGTCAGCTGTTCTGCGGTAGCAAGACCGGCTACCAGAAACAGGCAGCCGAGAAGAACCAGCCGTCTTAGAAGAAACCGGTTCCGATGGAAAATACGAACTCCCATCCTCTGCCCTCCTCGTCGTTTCGGTTAAAGAGCGGGCCTGTCTGCCACTGCCAGCCCCCGTCGACAATTTGAAATCTGCGAGCCACATAGAGACGAATCGGAAACTGCGGGATCGAAAACCGAAAGCCAAATCCGAGGCTAAAGAGCATGTTCTCGATTCCGAGCTCTCCGATATCGGTTCGGTCGTTGTAGAGCGCCGCGGCATCCCAGAAATGGTCGAACCAAATAATCTGTTCCGCCAGGGGCATTCGGAACTCGAGCCAGTTATACCAGAGCGCCTCGCCGTCGGTCTGACGGTCCCATCCCCGGGCTATCATCATCCCGTCGATAAAGAGCAGGTCCGTGGTATTCGCTACAGGCTGCTGGGCGTCCCGGTACTCGCTGGGAACCCAAAACGTTGGGAAAATGACCGACAGTGTCGACTGAAGCCCGAGAACCATCTTCCAGTTCCAATTCCCGATGGCTCGGAAGTCCCAGAGGGTAAAGTACTGCTCCCCGCGAGTATCGGTACGGATGTAGTGCCGGTCACCGAAGAGGGGCCCCCCGGTAAAGGTAATTCCCTGGTAGAGGTAGTACCCCATCGAGGGGCTTACGATAATGTCCCGGGTATCGAGGCCCGCGGAGAAGGACCACTGGTTGACGAACTCCCAACTGTTCCAGTTGGCCCGAATACCGTCGTCGTAAGGGCGGTAGATGTCCCGGTCGTAGGTTATGTACTCCATCCGGGTCCGGGGCGTGGTATTCAAGGTAAGGCGGCCGACGGGGGTCCGGAACCGGTACCCGGTGTTGAAGCTCAACGCGATCCGCCACTGGATGTACTCCATAAGGTACTCTTCCGGAATCGTCGCGAGCTCCCCCCCGGCGTACTCGTAGTCGGTTTCCAGGTCGTAGGTCGAGATATCACCCGAAGAAGGCACCCCCGGGACCGGATCGCCGGCCTCGTAGGTCTTCCCGTCCTTGTAGGTTGTCGTTTTGGTAAAGACGTAGTAGCCCTCGTAGGGGTCCGGAACGGCGTCTTCGTCGTCGGGGCCGAACATCGGGGAAAGGATGTCCTGCCGGATGCCGCGAATCCGGCTACGGTCGACGGTCAGGTTTGCCCCGCCGGACCAGCGGCGCCCGAAAAGCCACCGCTCGAGGAAGTTGACCGAGACCCGCTGGCTAATCGGCGAAAACTGCGTGTCGACGCCTATGGTCTGGCCCCGCCCGAGAAAGTTCCGGTCCTGCCAGGCGACCTGGGCCGAGATCGGGAAGTCGGCGTTTCCTCCGAAGGCGACTCCGAAGCGGATATCGGCGGTGTTTCCCTCTTCGACGTTGACGATGAGGTCCATCAGCCCCTCTACGCTCCCCTGCGGAGTCTCCGGGGTTATCGAGCTGAAGTACTGCAGGTTGGCGAGATTTTGGATGCCCTCCCGGATCCGGGTGGCGCTAAAGACGTCGCCGACTTCCAGGGGAATCTCCCGGTAGAGGACGTAATCCTCGGTCTTCTCGTTTCCCCGAATAATGATGTTCTCGATGTGAGCCCGATTCCGTTCGACGATATCCACCTCGAAGGAGATGACGTTGTCGACTTCGTTTCGGGTCTCGGAACGGGTAATGGTGTTATAGATGTACCCGTCTTCGTAGTACGTGTCGGCGACCGCCTGATAGTCGGCCTCGAGTTGATTAAAGTCGAGAATTTCCCCTTCCCGGAGGCGAACCCGTTCGGCAAACTCTTCGTCGGTAAAAATCGTGTTTCCCGAAAACGTCATACCACCGTAGGTATATTGCTCTCCCTCCTCGAGAAAGACGGTCAGCGTGATGTAGGTGCGTTCGGCCTCTTCGTCTCGCTCGAACTCCCGGGCGATGTCGAGAACCTCTGCATCGACAAATCCCCGGGCTCGGTACCACCGCTCTATTGCCCGACGATCCTCCTCCAGGGTGGAGTCGTTGAAGTTTCCGCGGTTGAAGATCGATTGGGCCTTGGTCTCCATTACACCCCGGAGGGTACTTTCCGCGGCGAAGTCGTTTCCGGAAAAGAGGATTTCCCGGACGGTGACCCGGTTCCCCTCTTCGATGTTAAAGACGATTATCTCTTCGTTCTCGTCGGCGACCGGCTCCCGTTCGGCGGAGACCTGGGCGTCTGGATAACCTTGCTCCCGGTAAAAGTCCAGGATCGCCTGCTCGTCGAGACGAACTTTTGCCTGGGTTATAATGTCACCCTCGCTCAAGACGATTGTGTTCAGCAGTTGGATCCTACGGATATTCCGGTTCCCGCGAAACGTTATCTCGGCGACTAAGGGGCGCTCTGTTACTTCAAAGTTTATGATTACCGCCGAGCCGGCGGGGTCCGCCCGTTCGGCCGAGGGCACGATGGCCTGAAAGTAGTCGAGGGCATACAGACGACGCTGTAACTCGAGAAAGAGCTGGTCGGTAAACTCTCGACCGACGTAGGGGTCCGTGACGCCCCGGAGCTCGCTCTCGGCAATGGCGTCGAGACCTTCGAAGGTAATCGCTTCAATCGGTTTATCCTGATACCACTGCTCGTCCTCCTGGGCCCAAAGGACTCCGGGAAGCAGCAAAAAGAGGATAATTGCGAAACCTGCCGACCGTTTCCCCTTAATAGGAAAACTGCCACGAGAACTCAAAAGTATTGTCTGCAACAAACAGCGTCTCCGGGGTGCGGGGGAAGAAGCTCCACTGGAGCAGGAAGAACGGTGTATCGAACTCGAGTCCAATTTCCGGATCGACCTCCATCCCGCCGATGGCAATTACATTCTGGTCGAGGGGGTCGCGGGCTCGAAGCTCGATAAGGAGCTCCAAGAAGAGGTCAGAACCCAGATACTTCCCCAAGAAGACCGTCGTATTGTCGAGGTATGTTCCAAGAGAAGGTGCGGTGGTGTCAAGAGGGACCTCCGACTGGTCGAGGGAACCGATAACAATATTCTGAAACACCTGCGTTCGAACAGAAAAGAGATCGACGTTGAGTGCTTCCCGGACCTGACGCTCGAATTGATTCATTATTCCAAACTGCGTAACAACCTCGCTCGTAACCGCCACCGCGGAGCCCAGGTTCGCAACATCCGTCGATCCCTCCTCGAGAATGGCCCCTCCGAGAAGCGCGATTATTTCGTCGTTGGTCAAAGGTGGCGTCGACTCGAGACGGGGTGCGAACTGGCTCAAGGGGCTTTCCTCCGCAATAAGGAAGATGCGCACCGGTCCCCGGGGTCCGACCTCCCGTAGCTCCGCCCGGGCGGAGAGAACAGGATCGAAGCCCGCCTCGTCTTCGTCAAAAACAATCCGACCTTGGCGCATGTAGAAATTGCGGTTTACGTAGAAGATTTCGCCTCCTCGGATCGACACGGTGCCGTCGAGTCCGAAACTCTCATCTTCGGACGCGGATACCAGACGAACTTGGTCCCCCGCCCGGGCGAAGGCCCGAAGAATCGGAACCTCCCTGGAGGGCCAGAGGAACTCGAGTCTCCGTCCAGCAACCAAGGTCAGGTCGACCGTTGTTATTTTTCTCGGCTCCTGCTCGTCAACGTCTTCGGTAATGAGCGTTATCGTTGTTTCCTCGGCGGTAATCTCCCCGGAAAGGTCGATAGTGGCCGGGGTACCAAAAATACGAAAGCTCCCGAGGCCGGTTCCGTCGACGGCGAGAGGGCCGAAGTTCTGCGATATCGGCATCCCTTCGTCGCCGACGGTGTTAATGAGAACTTCGAACTGGTCGAGACCCCAGCGCGAAAGAAGCAGGGTTGCGGCCACGGTAGCACCGGCGTCGCCTCGGGCCGCGAAGAACTGGTCAACCTGTATCATCTTCTCTTGAAAGAGGACAAAGGCCTGAGGGGCACTGACCACGCCCTGAACGTAGGGAACCTCGGCCTCGATATTCTCCACCGAGACAGTTCCGAATATGTCGGGGTCGTTGAGGGGCCCTATGACCCGTAAACTTCCTTCGATATCTCCCCTCAGCGGAACGAATCGCCCCCCGGGTCGCTGCTCCTCGGACGCCTCGGTCGGCGTCTCGGTAAACGGAAGCTCGGCGGAAATTCGGGTAATAGTGGCCTCGACCCTACCCTCTCCGACGAATCCGGCCGCCTGCAACCGGAGGGGAAGCGGATCGGTCAGGACCAACCGAAAGTCACCGGCGTTGCTTATTTGGGCCCGGACTGCGTTCCCCGGGGCGCCCCGTAACGTAACGCCGGAGGTTGTTCGCCGAAGGGAAAAAACCCACTCTTCTTCCGGAACTCCGACCACCGTTACTCCGGATAACCGGATCTCGGCGGAGAATGGATCAGAAACCACCTGGCGAATCGCCGAGAACGGTTCGTCGACGCGTCGCTGGTACCGAAGATCGAGGTTCGTAACCGCCTCGGCCGGACTAAGCCCCCTCGTCAACCGAGCTCCGAGAGCGATCGTTCCCCGGGACAGATCGACGGTCGCCGTGGTTACGTCGAGGCGGTTTTCGCCTCTCCGGACCTCGACCCCTTGAATTCTCAAGCTCTCGTCCGAGAGGGCAAACCGGCCGGAGCCGGTAAACGCCTCGCCGGCAAGGCGGCCCTCGGGAATACTCACGGTGCCCCGGAGCGACAGGTCCCCCGGGGGACCCGCTGCTTCGGCAGCGAAGCTCATCTGCCCCCTCAGACCGGTAATTCCCAGACGACGAAGCCCGATATTGTCCCCCTGGAGATTCAACGCGACTGCGGAGGCGTCGAAGCTTCCGCTGAGGCCCAGGGCTTCTGCGCCGTCACCGCTGGTCAGGGTACCGTTGATCACGGCCCCAAGGTCCTCTTCTCCGATGCTTACTCCGACGGAGCCGGAAAGGGTGTCGACACCGTCGTCGATGGTTAGGGGCGCGAGCTGTCCGCCGGAGGGATCGAAGACTCCACGGGCCCGAAGCGCCAGCGTCCCCGTTGGGCTGGACACGTCCACCAGATCCAGCCTTTGGAGACGGGCAGACCACGACTCGAGGGAAGCGAAGTAGCCGTCTATCGCTGCGGTAAGTCGTGCGCCTTCCCCGAGGGGCCTTGCCGGTGCATCGCTGATTGAAGCGGACACCGAAACACCACCTTCCCTGCGCCGGCTTACGATCAGTCGGCTGTCGTGGTCCCCGGAGAGGGAAAAGTTTCCTCCGTTCCGGTACTCCGCCGAGGCCGAATAGCGTGTTCCGTTTTGGGTAAGGAGGAGTGATACGGGAGTGATCCCGGCCCGGCGATCACCGATAACGATTCGCCCCCCGATGTCGATTCCTGCGACGGAGGCTGAAATGCGCTCGGCGGAGAGCCCCTCATCCCCCTGCACCAGACTGAAGTAGAGAAAGGTCTCCTCCGGGGCGACGACGTCGTAGATAGAGACGAAGGGGGCGTCGATCTTTAGGTTTCCTTCAACGACGGATAGGGCAAACACCGAATCGACTACCAGGGATTCGAGCCCCCCGGGAGCAGAGAGCGCCTCCCCCGGCGACTCGGCGATACTCAGAACGCCGGCAATCGGGACGCGGCGGAGAGAGGCGTCTATGTCGACCCGCTGAGCCTCCCCGAGAGTCATGCTCCCGGAGACTTCCATCGCCTGTGTCTCCTCCGGGTTAAAGTGGGTGATCCCCCGGGCGGTGATCCCGCCTTGACCCCGCTGCGCTTCGATAGAGGTGGCGTAGAGAATACCCGCTCCGACGGCCAATTCGTCCGCCAACAGGCGGGCACCTTGCTCACCTCCCCGAAGGGTAACCGTCCCGGAGACAGTGGGGGCCTCGGCGGCCTGAAAATTTCGGAAATCGAGTACCGCGGAAATCGGCCTCCCGGGTCCCCTCCTCTCGGCGGTACCCGCGACCCTACCACCGCCGAAATCTCGCAGCAGAAACCGCCCATCGAAGGAATCGACGCTCCCGTCGATCTCCGCTTCGACAAGCCTGAGGTTGGCCTCGTTCTCCGGGAAGAGAAGTCGGCTCTCTCCGGCCATCTGCAGGTTACCGGTATCGAAGGAGTATTCGACTTCGGCGTCGGTATCGACCGAGGCGAACAAGAGGGAAGGCAGCACGCCTTCGGGGGCCGGCCCAGACACCACCGAGGAGGGGCGAAACGCTTCGGAGAGAATCCGGCCTGACGCACTGCGACGTTGGAGGTCTATATCTACGGATATCTCGAGGGGGTCCCGATTTCGCACCTTCCGAATGGCAACGTTCTCGTTCCCAAAACGAAGCGAAAAGGCTTGATTTCGTAACTCCCAATCGCCGTAGGAGAGCAATGGAAACTCTATAAAACCAGCCCCTCGTTCCAGCCCCTCTTCGACCTGTCCCCGCAAAACGACGTCTGCCGCCACAAGGTCTCCGGTAAAGGGTACCCGGTACCCCGCCGTGGCTCGCAGGTCGAACTCTATAGCGGATCTCTGGAAATTGACCTGCGCAATTATTCGTCGAAAGGTCACCGTGTCCGGCTCGGACGCGAGGACCAGGTCCACATTCGTAGCGGAGAGAGTCAGCTCCCTGGGGAGCTCTGGAAACTCCGTGCCGGACCGCCCCCCGGCGCCCTCGCCTCCGGAAAGAGCACTCCGGCGAAGATCTTCCTCGGTAAGGGATATCCGGGCGTCCGCTACCGCCACCTCTCGGACTGCATCGACGCCGGGGCCGGTAAGTAGGTCCCAGAGAGAGTAGTAGATACGCAGGCTGCCGATCTCGGCGGTAGTCGCCCGGCGCGTCTCGTCGACAAAAACCACGAGATTCTCGACCTCGATCGAGCGAAAAACAGAGGGAGAGATTCCGGTGTAGGCTATCGGACGGTTCAAGACGTCCTCGATACCCTCGACGACCTCTAGTCGCAGCTTCTCTAAGTGGCTCCGAACCGCGGTTTGGAGCGGCGCCAAGCCGACCGCGGTGAGGACCAAGAGAAGGGAGAAAACTACTATCTGGAAGACTCCCGGTGAGCCCTTTACTGCCATCTTCCTGACATCCCCGCCACTAGAGAGTATACTACGCCCCCACGATGACTCACACGCGCGAAACACCGAATCTCTTGCCCCGATTCATCGTCTTCGAGGGCCTCGACGGAGCGGGAACCACCACCCAAACGGCCATTCTTGCACAACGGATGCGGGAGGCGGGCTTTGCTGTATTCGACGGTAGCGAGCCGACGGATAATCCGATCGGCGTCTTGATCCGCCGCGCTCTTAGGAGAGAGGTTACCCTTTCTCCTGTCGCCTTGGCCTATCTCTATGCCGCAGATCGAGAGCAACACGTCGTCGATCCGGAAGACGGCATTCTCGCCTCCCATAACGCCGGCTGGATCCTCTCGGATCGCTACACATACTCCTCCCTCGCCTATCAAACCCTTTCCTGCCCCTTCGACCTCGTCGAGACCCTAAACGAGCGCTTTCCCCGCCCCGGAACGGTGATCTTCCTGGACACCTCCCCGGAGGTAGCCGCCGGACGCCGGTCCCAACGGGGCGGAGAAGAGCTCTTCGACGCCATGGAGCTCCAACGGAGCATCTATGCGAACTATCAGCGTGCCTTCGAAGGAGCGGAGTCCGAGGGAACTCGCGTTATTCGGGTCGACGGCAACAAGGACCTTAAGGAAACCGCCGACACGATCTGGAAGGAGCTGACGAACCTGCCGATATTCAGAGTGTGAGGCGATTTCTCGTCGTTCTACTCCTTCTCGTTGTCTCCTTCCCAACTGCATTATCGGCGTACCGGGTTACCTACAAGGAGCAGTACTACCGTCTTTATCACGTTCAATTCTATCAGTACCCCGAACGCATTACCGAGAACATCTTCTGGCTTCAGCAAGCCCTTCGAGCCGATTTCGCGAACCCACTAAACGCCCTGGCGGTTATCGAAACTCCCAGGGAGTGGGAGCGCTACCGCTATCTGTTCACGATGCATGTCAACCTACAATTGACGGAGCTCCATCTCCGGTGGGCGAGCAAGTATTTCAAGCAGGAGGCCTACTTCTACAACTACCCCTTCCAGCGCCAGAACCTGGAGAGCCTGCAGATCGCCGAAGAGCTTCTCCGCAGGGCGCTTCCCTTTTGGAACGAGGCGAGGCTCTGGTCGACGGTTGCATCCCAGCTGCCGGGGGTCTACCTCGAGGAAATCCAACACTGGCACGACGAACACCACCGTATAGAGAACGGGGACCTCGACTACGAGGCGATTATCAACCGACACCTCGATCAACTCGAGGAAGTCAGGAGCCGGTTTCTTCGGATGAACGAGCTGACGTACTGACGCTCGTTACCGAATGAGCATCGCGTCTCCGTAGGAAAAGAAGCGAAACCCCCTGTCGATCGCCTCCCGATAGCTTTCGCGTATCGCCTCGACACCGGCAAAGGCGGAAACCATAACAACCAGACTGGAGCCCGGGGTGTGAAAATTCGTAAACATAGCGTCGACGATTTTAAACTCGAATCCCGGGTAGATGTACAAGTCGGTGGCGGCGCTCCCAGGGAGAATCCGCTTCCGGGTCCCTGGGGTAGTCCCCGCGGAGACCGACGCCAGAACAGCGCTCTCGAGGGTACGCACCGTGGTCGTACCTACCGCGAGGACCGGTCTTCCGTCGTTCTTCGCCCGGTTGATTGCTTCCGCAGTAGCCTCGGAAATTTCGTACGCCTCGCCGTGCATGCTGTGGTCTTCCACCCGATCGGACCGAATCGGGGCGAAGGTGTCGATACCGACGTGCAGAGTAACGGAAACCACATCGCAGCCGACATCGCGGATCCGGTCGAGGAGCTCCCCGGTAAAGTGTAGCCCCGCGGTCGGCGCCGCGGCGGATCCAGGCTTCTCGGCGTAGACCGTCTGGTACCGAGATTCGTCGAGGGGCGTGGGCTTTCTGCGAATATAGGGAGGGAGGGGCACCGATCCGTTCCGGTCGAGGTAGTCCGGCCCAATTGACGGTTCGACGGAGACCCGCCACACGCGCCCCTCGGAAGCTAAAAGGGTCGCCGTTCTACCTTCCGGAAGGCCAACTTCCAAGCCGGGGCGGAACCGACCGGCGCCCCCGGCGAGGGCCTGCCATTCTCCCGAGGGAAGGCTTCGAAGCAGAAGCAGTTCCACCGCACCGCCCCCGGCTCTTCTCCCTTCGAGGCGTTTCTTATCCACCGAAGTGTTGTTCGTTACCACCACAGTCCCGGGGGTTAAGAAGGCCGGTAGCTTTGCTACCTGGCTCTCGACCCTTTGGCCGGTTTTGCGGTCCAAGACCATCAGACGAGCGTCCTCCCGGCGTACTGGGGGCTCTTGGGCTATCAGCTCCGGTGGAACTTCAAAGAAGAAATCCCTGGTCTCCATTATCCTCCCGCTTCAGAAATGCACGCCCAAGGTGGCGGTATGCCTGTTCGGTGACGACGCGTCCCCGGGGCGTCCTCTTGATGAGTCCCCGTTGAATCAGGTAGGGCTCGTAGTAGTCCTCGAGGCTGTCGATTCCCTCTCCGATCGAGATGGCGAGGGTCTCCGCACCGACCGGCCCCCCGCTGTAGTGGTCGATAATGGTTGCCAGGATTCGCCGGTCCTGCTCCCCGAGTCCGAGGCGATCTATGCCGAGACGCTCGAGGGCCTCCCGAACGATTTCCGGGGTTACGTTCCCGTCTCCGATTACCTGGGCGAAATCCCGGGCCCGGCGAAGAAGCCTATTCGCAACCCGCGGGGTACCCCGAGAGCATTCGGCGAGAAGGCTAATAGCCTCGCTCTTTGCGACGATCTCGAGGATTGCCGCAGAGCGCTTTACGATCGATTCCAGCTCCGCACCGGCGTAGAAACCGATTCTCAAGGAAATGCCGAAACGGCTCATCAAGGGGGCGGAAACCGAACCAGGTTTTGTGGTCGCTCCAACCAGAGTGAATCGCGGCAAGGGGACCCGGATTGCCCGGGCCGCAGGCCCCTGGCCGATAATCCAGTCCAACTCGAAGTCCTCCATCGCGATGTAGAGCATCTCCTCGATGGGCGCCCGGAGGCGGTGGATCTCGTCGATAAAGAAAACCGCCCCTTCTCCCAAGGATGTGAGAATTCCGGCCAGATCCTTCGGTTTTTCCAGCGCCGGGGCTCCGGTAACTTTGAACTCGGCACCGAGTTCCTGGGCCATTATCCCGGCCAGGGTGGTCTTTCCGACCCCCGGGGGACCGCTTAGAAAAACATGGTCCAGGGTATCCCGTCGTTCCCGGGCAGCCTGAATAAACACACGCAAATTATCCTTGACCGCCTCCTGCCCCTGGAACTCGGTAAGACTTCGGGGGCGAAGGGTAATCTCCGGAGCGTCATCGTCGTGTTTCGACCCGTCAAGAATATCTTCGCTCATGTCAACTCGATAATACACCGCCGTAGAAGCTCTGCCTCGTCCTGCACCTCGGTGGAGAGGCGCAAAACCGCTTCCTGAGAGCTCTTCCGGTCGAAGCCCATCTCGACGAGGGCCCGGACGATGTCGTTCTGCGGCGAGGCAACGTCTGCCTTCTTTTCCGGAATCCGTCCTTCGAGGGCGAGGATAAGACGCTGCGCGGTCTTCGGACCGACCCCTCTTATGCCGGCGAGGGCTGCGACGTTGCCGCCCTTAATCATTTCCCAGAGCACCGACGGACGTTCTCCCGAGAGAATTCTCAAGGCCTGCTTCGGACCGATACCGCTGACCGATTGGAGAGCGATAAACAACTCCCGCTCCTCCTCGGTCAGGAACCCGTAGAGACGCATGGAGTCCTCTCGGTGGTGCAAAATGGTCAGCAGCCGAACGGCCTCTCCCCCCATCGAAAGCGCTCCGGCGCTCGGATCGCTAACCTCGGCTTCGATCTCGAAGGCGCCGCACTGTAAACGGACGAGACCGTCTCCGACGTGGGTAACTACCCCGGTAATGCTCGAAATCATCTGCCCCTCACAATCCGCTCGGCTTCATAACGCTATGATGCACGTGGCACACCGCCACGGCCAGGGCATCTGCGGCGTGGTCCGGGGAGGGTATCTCGGGCAAACCGAGGACGACACGGACAAGCTCCTGAACCTGGTGTTTCTCGGCCCGACCCTGTCCGACGAGGGCTCGCTTGATAGCTTGGGGAGCATATTCCATCCCCGTCACACCCGCGTGAGAGAGGGCAAGGAGCACCACACCCCGGGCCTGCGCCACCGGAATGGCGCTGGTTGCGTTCTTCGAAAAAAAGAGCGACTCGACAGCCGCTTCACCGGGGGAAAACCGGCGTATCACTTCTTCGATTTCACGATATATTTTGGAGAGACGGTCACCCGTCGGTTCCGTCGGTCCGGTCGTAATCACACCGTGGTACAGGTGGCGATAACCGGTATCGGTCGTCTCGATAACGCCGAAACCGGTCGACGCCAGGCCGGGGTCAATCCCCAGAATCCTGCGCATTACCCCTCGTAGTCGTCGGGAATGTCAAGGTTGGTGTAGACCTCTTGCACGTCGTCATGGTCGTCGAGGTTCTCGATGAGCCGCATGGCCTTCTGCGTCCCGTCTGAGTCGAGCTCCACCGTCGCCTCCGGCACCATCGTCACCGAAGCCACCGACTCTTCGAAGCCCGCCTTCTGCAGCGCTTCGAGAACTGACTCGAAATCCTCCGGGCTCGTGGTCACCTCGATGGTTCCTCCCCCGGAGGAGACGTCTTCGGCACCGGCTTCGAGGGCTGCTTCGAGAATATCGTCTTCGGAATACTCTTCTTCGGAATAGGCAATGACGCCCTTCCGTTGAAAAAGGTAGGAAACGCAGCCGTTCTCACCGAGGTTTCCGCCGCCCTTGCCGAACATGCTTCGAACATCCGCGGCTGTCCGGTTCTTGTTATCCGTTAGGCACTCGACCATTACCGCGACACCGCTGGGGCCGTACCCCTCGTATACGATTTCGACGTAGTCCGAGCCTCCGAGGTCTCCGGTCCCCTTCTTGATGGCCCGTTCGACATTGTCCTTCGGCATATTGGCGGTCTTTGCCTTGAGGACGGCGGTCCTCAGACGAGGATTCGCCTCGATATCGCCGCCCCCGAGGCGTGCGGATACCGTGATCTCCTTAATGAGCTTGGTGAAAAGCTTTCCCCGTTTGGCGTCCTGGGCGCCCTTCTTGTGGCGAATAGTCGCCCATTTACTGTGTCCTGACATTGTTAACAGGAAGCTACCAACCTCGGTTCCGTATGTCAACTACGAAACCCGATAGCTCTTTTTACTCTATTATATCCATGAAGCCTCGGAGGATTTCGTCGAGTCGCAACCGTCCATCTGGGAGGCACCGTATTCTTCGATCGCCGGCAACGGCTTCCCGGGTATCCTCTAAGAGTCCATCCTCCCGATACGGTCGAATAGCGGTTAAGATTGAGCTCCGGGCCCCGTCGCCGAACTCTTCCCCGATCGCATCGAGGGAGATCCCCTCGGAGAGCCGGAGCCCCATCATCAACTTTTCGAAGAGTGCTTCGCTCTTGGTCTGGAGCTCCCGCGTGACCGCCGGCCTCTTGTCGGCGTTGATAAAGGCAGCGGCGGGCTCTAGGCCCGTGGTCCGGACAGTCCAGGCCTCGGGCCGCCGGTTCTCCGCTGGAACCGGGAGGGTCCCAACCGCGCCGGGTCCGATGCCGACGTAGGGAGCCATCCGCCAATAGGCCAAGGAGTGGCGGCATTCGAAACCGGGTCGAGCAAAGTTCGACACTTCGTAGCGGGCAAGCCCCGCGTCGCCAAGAACCTCCTCGGCCACGGCCCAGGCGTCGAACTCCGGATACCCGAGACGCTCCCTGGGATCCGAGTCCCCGTCGGGCCAGGAAAGCGGATAGACGCTAACGTGCCGGGCTCCGAGGGCAATGGCGGTCTCTAGGTCGTGACGAAACCCCGCAGCGCTCTGCCCGGGACGCTCGCCGATAAGATCGACCGAAAGCTCTCCCGACCACCCCGAGAGGGCCGCGGAAATCCGTTCCGGGTCCGAAGCGGCTGCGTCTCGCCGGCCGATAAGCTCGAGGGTCTCTGCTTCGAAGGATTGAACCCCGATGCTAAGACGGTTAGCTTCGGACTCCTCGAGGACACAGACGATCTCCGGCGTAAGCTCCGCAGGATGGCACTCAACGCTCCACTCGAGTGTCGCGGAGGTTACAAGGCGGTGGGCCAAGCCGTCGAGAAGCCGCTGCAGTCGTTCCGGGCCGATATAGGTCGGTGATCCACCGCCGATGTAGACCGTGGAAACCCGCTCTGAATCGAACCATGCCGCGGACTCCGCGAGGATTGCGTCGAGGAGAGCGTCGGATAGGGGGCCACGGCGTGCCGGGGTAACGGTTTCGGAATAGAAGTCACAGTAATTGCACCGTGCCGGACAGAGAGGAACATGAACGTAAACGGAGAGCTCAGAGACGTCCAAACCGGCCTAGAGGCCAAAGGCGGAAAAAGACGCGCCCTTGGAGGGCTTCGACGCCGATGCCACCCCAGTGCCGGGAATCGAGAGCCGCGCCTCGGTTGTCCCCGGCGAGAAAAAGCTCGCCGTCTGCCAGGGACCTCGGCTCCATAGTCCCGGAGAACGGATCCTCCCGTTGCCATCCGGTAGGTGGGAGGCGCCGATCCAGTTCGTAGGTAAGCCCGGTGGTCTCGAACTCGTTCCGGAAGGCTCCGCTGCCCCCCTCGCGGATCCGAAAAATGTAGTCGTCCATTCTCACCTCGTCCTCCGGGAGGGCGAGGACACGACGGAATACCAGCCGGGTGTCTGCAGGGCTTTCCGGTGGGAAGAGCGATACAGATTGAAAGGTGATGAACCGAAGAACACCGTCGAAGATCCGGGCAAACGTACCGTCGGTCGGGGCATATGCAGGCACAACGACAACCAGGTCTCCCCGATCGGGGATTCTTCGATTGCCACCCAAAAGACCACCGAGAGAACCGTCGGGTAGTCGGTTGACCAAGACTCGGTCCCCGGGTTGGAGGGTCGGTGCCATTGCGGTAGAGGTTATCCGGTACGATTGAAGAAAGAGCCCCCAGATAAGCTGAACCCCGATGAGGACCGAAAACAGGATCAGGAGAACCCGAAACGCCGGATGCCCCCTGCGCCTTGAGTGCTTGAAGTCGGAGTAGCGTTCCCAACGACTCGAACCGATCATAGCTAGTGGATAGCTCCGAAACGCCCCAGGGGCCAGTATCGAAACATAGCCCGGCCGAGAATATCCTCTAAAGGCACAGGACCAAAAAACCGTCCATCTCGGGAGTTGTCCCGGTTGTCGCCCAGAGGCATCCGCCTTCCTTCGGGGATGTACCACCCTTGTCGATATACCTGATACCGAGCCGCAGTCCGACGGTCGTTCGGTTGAATCTGATACAGATGCTCGGATCTCACTTCGTCGATGTAGAAACCGTCGACATACCGCATACCGCGAACCCGTTCGAGGGCACCGACGTCGAGATTCGGTGCGACCCCCGAATCTCTTAGCGCGAGGACCACTCCCGCCTCCTCCAGAACGGCGTAAGATTCTCGAGGAACCAGCCGACGAACCGGGTAATCGAGCCCCGTGGCGACCTGAAACCGATCCTCCGGGAGCCATCGGTCGGTACCGGGAAGCTGAACAAACAGGTTGCCCTCGACGCTCCTCATCCGGTCTCCGGGCATCCCGACCCCCCGCTTAATAAGGAAGTGTGCCCGGGGAAGGCCCTGTTCATCACGGTCGATATCGACCATCGAGAGCGTTACCATGTAGAGAATACGCTGGACGATGTCGAAGAGCGTTCCCCGGCCAAGGTAGGAGGGGTTCTCGAAGATGATGACTTCGCCCCTCTTCGGTTCTCGAAAGCCGGGGAGTTTCCCGAGCCCCGGCAACAATTCCGGACCGAAGATCATCTTGTTGACAAAGATCCGGTCCTGCTCCATCAGGGTGTCGATCATCGATCCTGAAGGAATTTGGTAGGCCTGAAGAAAGTACTGGTTTATCAGTAGCACGACGAAGGCGGCCCAGAGGAATGCCTCGATCCAGTCGACGATCTGATTCTTCTGTCTTTGCCGTTCTTTCTTCCGGGCCCTCTTTTCTCTGCGGTGGCTCAGAAACGTTTCGGTAAAACGAACGAGGCGATCGGCGAAAGCGCGGGGCTCCTGGGACATCGACAGACGCTAACACGCCGCACGCCGCGTTGACAAGTCAAGAGGGCGGTACCTATACTTCCCCCACATGAAAAATGACCGGCTTACCGATCCGGTACGCCTGAAGCCCCTCTTCGGCATGCCGCCGGCTAAATGGGTTCCCCTTTCTTACCTGGCGCTACTCATCACGCTCCTCTTCGCCTTCTTGGTCCTCCCGGGAATTCTCTCTCACGGTTCGCTTCTGGTCATCGAAAGCCTGCCCCCCGGGGCTGCGGTCGAAATCGACGACATCTATGTCGGAGCCACCCCGGTAGAGGAATTCGTCGCCTCCGGTGAGCGCGAAATACTCGTTTCGATTCCCGGCTATACAGCCGAAGCGCTTATAGTGGATGTCCCGGGCAGGATAGTCGGGTCGCTATTCTTTCCCCGTCGGTATGAACTGACTCTGTCGCTCTCCGTCGATGGGCCGGATGCCGTCCTTTCGACGGCCTTCGAATCGTTTACGGCGTGGTCCTACACCGGAGATCCGAACGCACAGTATCAGTTCCCTCCGATTCTCTCCACGGCGGTAGAGGGCCTCGCTTTTCTCGGGGAGGCGCCTCCTTCGAGGGAAATCCTCCTCCGAGGCAGTCTAGACGTAACCAGCGACGTCCTCGCAAAGGACCTGGTTTCCGCGGCCTTTCGTTCGGACGCCGGTGCCGGGGTTCCAACCGGTGCCTCGGTGGCCGACACGGCGACCGCCATCGCGGGCCTTGCGGCCTCCAACCCGGCGCTTCACTTTCTCGCCGCCTCCATCGCCTCCGGTGGCGTCCTCGAACGGATCGTCGCCACAGACTGGTACGCCGACCGGACCGCCGGGAAAA
Source organism: uncultured Spirochaetaceae bacterium (assembly GCA_964616245.1). GTDB lineage: Bacteria > Spirochaetota > Spirochaetia > DSM-27196 > PWMO01 > CAYPUT01. The sequence goes on from CAZTRQ010000018.1 coordinate 23,633, forward strand.
CCACTTCGGTCCTCCCCTACACCCGGGAAGGCGACGTCGATTATTCCGGTGGAGGACGCCGGATCGAGGCCGAAGGCATGACCTACTACGAGGTCCCGGCGACGGTTCTTGTGATGGGGACAACCCGGGATGATCCTTCGGCTGTCGGGCTCTTGCCACCCCACACCGTCAGAATCGATTCCCACTTCGTCGGCCGGACCGAGGTTACTCGGGGTCAGTACCTCGCCTTCGTCCGAGAGAACGCGGGGTGGGGTCTCGGTGCCCTCGACGCATTGGTGCAGTCGGGGTTGGTTTCGACGGACTACCTGGCAGATTGGGTAAACGACCCCCCTTCCCTGGACGACCCGCTGCCGGTTGTTAACGTCTCGGCATACGCGGCGGAAGCTTACGCAGACTGGGTTACCTCTCGACTCCCGGAATCGCTTTCGGGGTACCGTGCACGTCTTCCCTACGAGGCTGAATGGGAGTGGGCCGCTGAGTATGCCGCGGCGGCCAACTATCCTGGAGTGTTTCTCCAGGCGGGTCGGGACGGCCCCGCAGCGGTTGCTAGCCTCCCCGGAGGACCGGTTCCAATTTTCGACCTCGCCGGAAACGTCTGGGAGTGGAACGCGAACAGCTTTCACCGAGCTTCCTACGTCGTTGATCCCCCGCAACACGCTCCGGTCCCCCGGATCGAGCCGGAGTCCCGTTTCGCTCATCGGTCGGTCAGGGGCGGCTCTTGGGCGAACCTTCCGGGTACCGTCTCTCCGACTACTCGGGGATCTCAGCCGGTCTGGTGGTGCACTCCCTACCTGGGGTTTCGATTGGTTCTGGTTGAGAAGTAATGGCCAAGACAGGTAGAAAGGTTCTCGGAAAGAACAAGAAGGCCTTCTTTGCCTACGAGGTCGACGAGACCATCGAATGCGGTGTGGAGCTGAAGGGCACCGAGGTCAAGTCGATCCGTGGGGGAAAGTTCTCCTTCTCCGACGCCTACGTCCGGATTCTCGACAATGAGCTCTGGATGATCGGTTTTCACATCGCCGAGTACGACCACGGCAACCTGAACAATCACGATCCCCTTCGGCGCCGCCGACTATTGGCCCACAAACAAGAAATCAAGCGACTCAAGCGCAAGACGGACGAAAAGGGCTTTACCCTGGTTCCACTCCAAATTCAGCTGAAGGAGGGCTACGTCAAAATGGACGTGGGACTCTGCCGGGGAAAGAAAACCGTCGACAAACGGGAATCGATCAAGAAGCGGGATCAGGAACGCGATGCTCAAAGGGAGATGAGGGGGCACTGATGGAAGACCGGAGCCTCCTCGATTTTGCGGTCGAGATCGCAATTGCCGCCGGAAGGAACACGCTGCCTTACTTCGGTTTCGGAAAGAGGGATCCCCGGGTCGAATACAAGAAAGACGACAGCCCGGTTACCGATGCGGATCGCTCTTCGGAGCTTCTTCTGCGGGAACGGATTCTCAAACGCTTTCCGCGGCACGGTATTCTTGGAGAGGAGTTCGAGTCGGTGGCCGGAGAACCCGGAGAGCCGACCTGGGTCCTCGATCCCATCGACGGCACCCGATCATTCGTCGCAGGAGTACCCCTCTACACCGTCTTGGTGGCCCTCGTCGACGGCGACACCCCTCGCATCGGGGTTATTCATAATCCGGTCACCGAGGAGACCGTCGCCGCAGAAGTCGGCGCCGGATGCTACCTAAACGGCGCTCGGATCCACCTATCCGAAGGTACCGCGACTCCCACTGTCTGCTGCACCGACTACGGGGACCTCGCGCGACGCCACCCGGCGCTGCTTTCCCACATCGCGGAAGCGGGTTACACCGCTCGAACCTGGGCCGATGCCTACGGCTACCTGCTCTTAGCCACAGGTCGAGTCGACGCGATGATAGACCCGGTCATGAACCGGTGGGATATTGCACCGATATACCCGATTATCGAAGAGGCCGGAGGCATCATCTCCTCCCTCACCGGCAGGAGAGAGCCCCTTGGCGCATCGGCTCTTGCCGCGACCCCGTCTCTCTACCCTACCCTTCTCCGCGCCGCTCGACCCTAAGCTCTATCCGCCCCCCACGCAGCGGTTCGGGCTGCACCACGAGGCGGTAATCGCCGGCCCTTCGTAGATCGAGGACTATCTCGGGAGTGTCTTCCGCCCGTGTGGCGACGTGGACCAACTCGCCTCGGCTTTTCCGATAGAGGTCCATAAAGAAGTATCCCCCGGTTTCCGCGTCTACCGAAAAAACGTAGGCGCCATCCTCTTCGAGCCTCAGGTCGAGAACCCGTGCTTCCGGCACCATGGGGTCGAATACCAAAGACGAGGCGTAGGGCAGCTCTTCGATTTCCTGGTACACCCCGGCGACCTCTACCGAATCGAGCCACAGGCGCCCGTACTCGGTGTCGTCGAGAGACAGTCTAGCCATGGCGTCCGTAAGGTCACGCCGTTCGGTTCGAGGTTCGTAGGCTTCGTCGACGCGGTGCGGTTGGCACCCGAGGACGATAAGAATGGCCACCAACAGCAGCCATCTGCCGGCGTAGCGAGCCGCGTATCTGATCATCCGTCGAAAACTAATACTATCGACGACTGCCCGCCAAGGGTTGTATACTATGGGGACACGGGGGTGTACTGGTTTCGACTGAGAGTGCGGTATTGCGTTCGTTGCAGGTGGAGCGCCTACTCCTAAAAGGCAAACCTTTTAACTGCCAACGAAGCAGATTACGCACTAGCGGCTTAGTCCGCAGCGGGTACCTGGCGCGCTGTTCCGAGAGCCAGGCCACCTGAAAGAAACCGGAACTTACTGTTACGCCCGCTCGTCGGCGTAACAGGAAACCATAGACGAGCGCGGAGCGCTACGGTTCGTTCCTTCCTGCGTGGCGGTTCCTAAATAAGAGGGAACTAAACCTGTAGACGCGGGCGCATCGGCTCTCAGGACCCGGGTTCGACTCCCGGCACCTCCACTCCCGTTGTTTTATTCCCACTCGATTGTCGACGGCGGCTTACTCGAGACATCGTAGACCACCCGTCCCACTTCCGGGACGCGGTTGGTTACCCGGGCCGCGATCTTCCGCAGGACTCCCGGCGGAAAGTCGTACGCGTCTGCGGTCATACCGTCTCGAGACGTTACCGCCCGCAAACCGGCGACAAGCCCGTATCCCCGGTCGTCTCCTCGGACGCCTACGCTCCGTATCGGTAGAAGAACCGCAAAGGCCTGCCAGATCTCGTCGTAGAGCCCGGCGGCGCGGATCTCTTCGAGATAGATCTCGTCGACGCTCCGCAGAATATCGCATCGCTCCTTGGTCACTTCCCCGAGAATTCTTACCGCAAGCCCTGGCCCCGGGAAGGGATGCCGCGAGACGATGCTCTTCGGCAACCCGAGAAGAGACCCGAGGCGGCGCACTTCGTCCTTGTAGAGGGCAGAAAGTGGTTCCAAGAGCTCTCCCGAGTCCCGGAGGGCTTCGATCCGCGGTGTCCGAACGTTGTGGTGAGATTTAATGACCCGGGCCTTCTTTCCGACGCCCTTTCCGGATTCGATAAGGTCCGTGTAGAGGGTCCCCTGGGCGAGGAGGTACCCCGCGGAAATTTTCTCTGAAACTTCGGAGGCCTGAATTTCGACGAAGAGGTCGCCGATTCGCTTGCGCTTCTCTTCCGGGTCTTCAACCCCAGCGAGGGCGTCGAGGAACCGGGCCTCCGCGTCGACGATGTAGAGCTGCTTGGCACCAAAGCGCTTGAGCGCTTCGGTAACCTCTGCGGTCTCTTTGTTCCGCATAAGCCCCGTGTCCACGTACATAAGGTGGACTTGCTCCGGGTCCATCGCATCCAAAAGAAGTGCCGCGGCGACCGTGGAGTCGACTCCCCCGGAAATAAGCAGAAGCACCGGCCGGTCGCCGGCGTGCCGCCCAATGGACTCCCGGGCGTCTTCCCGATAGCGCTCGAGATTCCACTCCTTCTTGGCCCCGCAGATAGCGACGGCAAAGTTCTCGAGAATATCTGAGCCGTGGTCGCAGTGGCTCACTTCGGGGTGGTACTGGATACCAAGAAACGGGCCCTGAGAAAACGATACCGTCCCGATGAGCCCGTTTTCCGAACGGGACACCGCTTCTGCGCCGGCGGGCAAGCCGACGATGGAATCACCGTGGCTCATCCAGGAAGTAAACCCATCGGGGATCGCGTTGTAGAGAGCCGAAGCCGGTGTCTCCTGGCCCGGCTCGATGTATTGTCGACTCGGACCGTACTCCCGGTGACTCCCGGCGTCTACGACGCCACCGTGATCCTGAACCAAGCGCTGCAGCCCGTAGCAAATACCGAGCACAGGGAGGCTGCCGTCGTAGACCCGGGGGCTCGGAACCGGAGCGTCGTCGTCGTGAACCGAATGGGGAGACCCGGAAAGAACGATTCCCTTGACGCCCTCGAGGTCGTCGTCGGTCAGCTCGTGGTCTCCCGGGAGGACGCGGGAGTAGACCCCCCGGTCGCGAATCCGGCGGCTGATGAGCTGGGTGGTTTGGCTGCCGAAATCTAGGACGAGAATCGTGTCCATGGGTT
>CAZTRQ010000019.1:0-26179 GCA_964616245.1 uncultured Spirochaetaceae bacterium
GGCTCACCTTTGACCTTGAAGGGTAGGCAAAATGCCAAACGCCGTCAAGATTCGTCCTTTTCGAGGCTCGACCGCCCGAAGAGCTTTTTGATAAACGCCGAGACTCCGCTTCCTTCCCGAAAATCGATGTTCTCCAGCCGGCCGACGATGTGCTGTATGCAGACGGATGCCTTCCCTTTCGGGTCGTCGACCGTAAAAGGCTTCTGCCGGAGGACCGCCTGTTGCACCGCCGGATCCTCGTAGACGTACCCGAGGTAGTCGACTTTGACGTTGAGAAACTGTCCGGCGATATTGATGACCCGCTCGGCAACCCGCTTGCCCTCGGTGACCGAGTGGACCCGATTGACGATAAGCTTTATCCCCATTCCGGTTCCGTCGAGCTCCGTCGCAATAATCTTGATAATGCCGTAGGCGTCGGTAATTGCCGTCGGCTCCGGGGTCGTGACGATAATAACATCGTCCGCAGCGGCGACGAAGGAGAGAACGTTGTTCGACACGCCGGCACTCGTGTCGATAATGACAACGTCCGCTCCGGAGAGGGCCGAAAGCTCCTGCATGAAGTTTTCCCGCTCGTCTTCGGTAAGGTTGGCGATCTTGGCAAAACCGCTCGCCCCGGCGACGATCTGGATACCGTACTTGGTATCCATAAGAATCTCCTGCATGGTCTTCTGCTTTCTAATGACGTGATAGAGGTTGAACTTCGGGATAATGCCCATAATCACATTGACGTTGGCAAGTCCGAGATCGGCGTCCATCAGGATGACCTTACGGCCAAGCTTCGCGTAGGTAAGGGCCAGATTGGTCGCGGTGTTCGTCTTTCCGACGCCCCCCTTACCGCTGGCCACCGTAAGAATGCGGGTCCGTGTTTCTGGAGAATCCTGCTTCTGCCGCATAATCTCCCGGAGTGTCTCGGCTTGATCGGCCATTATCTACGCGCCTCCAAAGAAAATGAAATGGTCTCGCCGTCTTGCGGCAGGCCCTCGAGTCGCTCGACGAGGCTCTCTGTTGAGGCCCGGGCGATGTCCTGAGGGACTCGCTGACCGTTGGTCGTAAAGGACACCGGCTTCCCGTGAGCGGTGAGCACACTTATAAGATTACCAACCCGAGCGGTTTCATCCAGTTTAGTGACAAGAATTGACTGGTAGTTGAAGGGCTCGAACTGCCGCAGGATCTCCTCGAGGTCGGAAGCCTTCGTCGTGGCGCTAACCGCGAGGTGGACCTGGGCGTTATGCCCTGCGGCTTTAAGAAGCTCTTTCATCTCGCCGAGACGGGCAAACTCGCTCGGACTCTTGCCGATGGTGTCGAGAAAAACCACGTCGGTCCCGGCATAGAGGGCCAACTGCTTCTTCATGTCCGACGCCGCTTCGACGAAGCCCACCGGTATTCCCATAATCTCTCCGTAGGTTTCGATCTGCTGTTTTGCCCCGATCCGGTAATTGTCGATCGTAAGAATCCGGACGTCGAAGCGGCTCGCGCCGTTTTCGCCGGCCACTCCATACATCGCCGCGAGCTTCGCGATGGTCGTTGTCTTCCCAACCCCGGTGGGCCCGACCAGGATAAAGACCTCGGGCTTCTGTTCGAAGGCGACGTCGAACACCTTTATGCCGTCCTCGATCCACTCTCGTACCTTCCTGCCGACAGTGGCCCGGTCCTCGAGCTCCTCGAGGCTAAAACTCTTTCGGGCCCGCTCGATAAGGGCTTCCCGGTAGTCCTCTTCTATCTCGTTTCTCTTCAGGACCCTCCGGAGCCACTCGACCGTAGGGTGCTCTTCCCGGTGCTTCGTCGATCCAAGGGCCCCGTGGTCGCGGTCCGAGAGGGCGCTCCTAAGGTCCCGGAGCTCGGCGAGAACGGTGTCGAGCTGTTTATCCGTTTCCGGCTCCTTACGCGTTGCGTTGAGAAGCTTCTGTTTCTCTTCCTCGATATTCAGAGGCCGGGGCGAGGGCTGCCGGTTGGGCTGCTCCGCGGCAAAGTACCCGGTAACCTCCACGCCCTCTCGACGGAAGAGGCCGAGAAAGCCCCCGATTCTTACCGAACGGTGGTGCATAATTCGGGCCTTCTCACCGTACTTTTCTCGTATTCGACGTTGGGCTTCCGTATGGCTCGGCGCTTGTTCTACGAAGTACTGCATACCTATCTCTCCACCGGAGCCGACTGCTCAATTGCTACTTCTCCGAGGCTTTCGACCCGGACCTCTGGGACAATTTCCGGTACAGACAGAACCACGAGGTCCGGGAGCTGCCGGGAGGCGCTTATCTTGACCAGCGGTCGGGCCGCCTCGGAGCACAGAATAATGGGCAACTCCCCCTGTTGCTGGGCGTTTTGAACGGCGTTGACCAGAGCGTTGATCCAACGCCGCTGGAGCTCCGGTTTGAGCGCGGGTACTACTCCACCGGAGGTCTCGACCCGGCTCTCGATTATAGCCTGCTCCAGCCTCGGGTTGATGGTCAGCACCTTTAGCACACGGTCGGTTCCTGAATACTGCAGCGAGATCTGCCGTTTGAGGGCCTGTCGAACCTTCTCCACGAGAAAGGTGGTTTCTTTGCTTACCGTGGCGTAATCGGAGAGGGTCTCGAGGATCGAGACCATGTTCCGGATGGAGACCTGTTCCCGAAGGAGACCCTGCAGGACCTTCTGAATCTCCCCCACCCCGAGCGCGGACGACACGTCCTCCACCACCGCAGGATAGTCCCGCCGAAGGCCGTCTAGCATCGAGCGGGTTTCCTGCCGCCCGAGAATATCGGCCCCGTGGTGCTTAATTATTTCGGTAAGGTGAGTGGCGATAATGCTCGGAGCGTCGACGACGGTGTAGCCCGCTCGCTCCGCCCGGTCTCGATGTTCCTCGGTTATCCACCGGGAGGGCAACCCGAAGGCCGGGTCCGTCGTTTCCTCCCCGGGCAGCTCTTCGGTCGCACCCCCAGGGTTGATCGATAGGTAGTGACCCATCTTGATGCTCCCTCGTCCGACCTCGACACCCCGTATCTTAAAGCTGTACTGCGAAGGCTCGAGGCGCATGTTGTCGATAATCCGAATCCGGGGGACCACCAGCCCGAGGTCGAGGGCCGCTTCCCGGCGAATTCGGGTTATTCTGTCGAGAAGCTCGGCACCCTTATCCTTATCGACGAGGGGAACCAAAGCGTACCCGAGCTCCAGAGAGAGGGGATCGAGGGGAGCTACCGCCGGGATTTCGGCCGCTTGCTCCTGGGGCGCCGCTTCCGCGGTAGCGCCGGCCTCTTCGGCGGCCTGCTTCTGTCCGAGACGATAGGCGAGCAAGCCCGAAAGCAGACCCATGGGAATCAGCACATACCAAGGAAAGCCGGGCAGAAGGGAAAGGGCGAAGAGAAAGAAGGCGGCGATCCAGTATATTCTCGCCTGACTGGAGAACTGCCTGGTTATGTCTTCCCCAAAGCTGCCGTCGGAGACTGCTCGGGTAACGATAAGGCCCGTCGCCGTCGATACGATGAGGGCGGGAAACTGAGTTACCAGGCCATCGCCGATCGCCAGAGAGATGTAGGTGTTCAAGGCGGTTCCAAAAGTCTCGCCTCGAATGGTCATTCCGACGACGATTCCCCCGACAATATTGACGATCGTAATGAGAATTCCGACCCGCACGTTCCCGGAGACGAACTTGGAGGCACCGTCCATGGCCCCGTAGAAGTCGACCTCCCGCTCGAGGTCCATCTTCCGTTTCTGGGCTTCTTCTTCGGTTAAGGCTCCGGAGTTAACCTCGGCCTCGATCGACATCTGCTTTCCCGGAAGGCTATCCAGGGTAAAGCGGGCCGCCACCTCCGCGACCCGGGTCGCGCCCTTGGTAATGACGACGAACTGAACTGCCACGATGATGATAAAGATGATAATCCCGATGACGAGACCCTCGGTGCCGGTGGACCCGACGACGAACTCCGAGAAGGCCCGGACGATTTGACCTCCAAAATTCTCGCCCTGGGCGAGGATCAAACGGGTGGAAGAGACGTTGAGGGCCAATCCGAAGACGGTAAAAACCAAGAGAAGGGTCGGGAAAACCGAGAACTCGAGGGCCGACCGAATGTAGAGGACGATAAGGATCGCGAGAAGGCTGACAACCAAGTTGAGGGCCATGAGGCTGTCGAGGATTATGGTCGGCAGCGGAATGATTAGCATTAAGACGACGGCGATAACACCGACCGCCACGAAAACGTCGGTTCGCTGCCGAAGGAACGCGTTACTAAAAATCGACTGTGCGTCGGACATACTCTGTTACCCCACCTGGCCTTTCATTGTGTAGACCTGCTTGAGAACCGCGACCGCCGCTTCGTAGAACTGCTGGGGAATCTCGTCCCCGATGTCGACCTCGTGGTAAAGGGCCCTGGCAAGCGGTCTGTTCTCTATAATTGGTACACCGCTTTCCACGGCGATCTCTCTGATTCGTTGCGCAACCAAGTCTTGACCCTTTGCAGTTACCATCGGAGCCGTCATAAGCTCTCGCTTGTACTCCATCGCCACCGCGAAGTGAGTCGGGTTCGTCACGACGACATCCGCCTCCGGTACTTTTCGGACCATGTTCCGGGACAGGACTTCCTGCATCCTCTGGCGGAGCCGGCTCTTTACCAGCGGATCTCCCTCGTAGGTCTTTCGTTCTTCCTTTACTTCTTGCCTGGTCATCTTTAAGGACTCGCGGTGCTGCCGACGTTGGAAGTAGTAGTCGAAGATAGAGAGCACCAAGAAGACAACCGCGACCTGGAGCATAATGCTCAGGCCCGTAAGCGCGATAAATCGGACCGACTGCAGAAAGGGTACCCAGAGCAGGTTGGTAATCTGATCGATTCTGCTCCGGATGTTTACGAAGGCGATCGCCCCGACGATCAGGACCTTGCCGAGGGCCTTCGCCAAATTGAAGAGGGCCTCGGTCGACATAAAGGACTTCTGAACGAACCGCGGAATGTTCGGTGTTATCTTTTTAAAATCCGGAGTAATCGGTTTGACGGTAAAGAGGAGGCCCACCTGAAGAATATTTCCCATGACCGCGGCGACAAAAGCCACCGCCCCAATCGGAAGCGTAATGCGGACGAAGTACCGGAGGAAGGTTTCCGCGATCAGGCCGGTTTCGGTTACGTCGATTTCGGTAAGGTTCGAAAAATAGAAAACGACCATCCGACTCATCTCCCGGAACATGTAGCCGGCGACGAGGGCCAGTGTCGCGGCGGTAAAGATAAGCACAATGGCCTGGGTAACGTCCTGCGACTTGGCAACCTTGCCGTCTTCCCGAGCCTTCCGGATCTTGTGTTCCGTCGGCTCCTCGGTACGCCCTTCGTCCTCGGCGGCAAACCACTGCAGGTGCATCGCCTCGAGCTGGGCCCGGAACAGGAGCTCCTCGAACTGGTTCATCGAAGCGCCTCCGGATTGGCGAATACCCGAAGCAGGGTAGAGAAGCCCTCTTCGATTACCCGGTCGAAGGATTCGACGACGAAGGGTAGTCCGACGAAAATCACCAGGAAGGTTACCCCGATCGAAATGGGAAACCCGAGGATAAGCAGGTTCATCTGCGGTGCGGCCTTCGCGATAAGACCCATCGCCACGTAAACCAAGACGAGGGTGCCGAGAATCGGGAAAGATATGATGAGGGCCTGCTCGAAGAGGCGTCCGAGGCGACTCATCACTTCGACGACGATATCCTCCCGAATCAGAACCAAATCCACCGCACGGAAGACCCGGAACGAGCGGTCGACCCCCACGAGGAAGATCCGTTGAAACCCCGAAACGGTTACGAAGACGAACATCGCAACAATGTTCAAAAATTGACCCATCAGCGGAATCTCGATCTGCGCCAGGGGATCGAAGACCTGAGAGGCGCCGAAGCCCATCTGGAGGGAAAACATCTGCCCCGCGAGCTGAAAGATGGCGTAGACGATGACTAAGAAGAAAGCCATCGTTAAACCGACCATCACCTCGCCGACGAGGAGAAGACCGTAGGCCAAACCGTTGTCCGGCACCGGATAGCCGGCGGCGCTTACGCCGGGAAAGACGAGGGTTGCCGAGAGAAGGGCAAGGCCCACCTTCGCAAGGTTGGGAATCGACGAAGAAGAGGTGAGGGGCGCAGTGAGAATCAGCGCGATTATTCGAGCAAAAATGAGGAGAAAAACCTGCGCGTCGTTGACGAATCCGCCGAAACCCACCTACCACTCCCTACCGCACCATATTAGGAATCTGGGCAAAGACCATTGCCGAGAAGCTGACGAGGGTTTGAATCATCCAGGGCCCAAAGAGGATGAGTGCTCCGAGAATCGCGGCGATCTTTGGAATAAAACTTAAAGTCTGGTCTTGAATCGATGTCGTCGCCTGAAAGATTGCGACGATAAGCCCGACGCCCATGCCGATCCCAAGAACCGGGGCTGCGAGCATTAGGATGTGTAGAACCGAAGAGCGAAAAATGTAGACCACGAAACCGAGATCCATCAGAAGCCTCCAAAGCTCGAAACGAGCTGTTGGGTAATCAGCGCCCAGCCGTCGATAAGAACGAAGAGAATCAGCTTAAAGGGTAGCGAAATCATAATCGGCGGGAGCATTATCATTCCCATCGACATAAGGGTAGAAGCGACCACCATGTCGATGATGATGAACGGGATAAAAAGCAGTATGCCGATCTTAAAGGCGACGGTTAGCTCGTGGAGAATAAAGGCCGGTATAAGGACCCGAGTCGGGACGTCCGCAAGGGTGTCCGGCCGGGGCAGATCGCTCATCCGCATAAAGAGCCGGATGTTCTCCGGGTCGCCCTGCATCTGGCGGTACATAAAAATCCGTATCGGCCCTTCGAAGTTGTCGTATGCCTCTTCGATGCCGATGTTGCCCTCCGAGAGGGGGACGAAGGCGTTCTCGTAGATGCTCGAAAGGGTCGGCCACATAACAAAGACGGTCATAAAGAGAGCCACCCCCATCAAGACCTGGGTCGGGGGAACCTGCTGCAACGAGAGGGCGCGCTTTACGAAATCGAAAACGATTGCTATCCGGAGAAAAGAGCTGAGTAAGATGATAATGGACGGCGCGAGACTAAGAACCGCAAGGATTAGAAGCAGCTGTAGGGAAAGCGCTACCTCCTGATCCGATTCGGGGTTACGAATGGTTAAGTCGACAAAGGGTATCTGAAGCCCCCCCTCTCCCTCGTTCAAATCGCCGATACCGAGCCCCGGCGCCGGGGCCGGGGCCGGGGCGGGCCCACCGGGACCCGCCTGACCGAAGACAGGCGCCCCGAGGGTAAGAAACAACAAGATGCACGCCGTCGCGCCGAAGAGAGCTTTCATCCCAAGCGCCTCAGGCGGTCGCGTTGCTGCTGCAAGACGGACTTGGTCGTTCCCTTGGGCCCCATGCCCAGAGACGGCATGATCGAAGCGAGGGCTTCGGCAAAGGTCTGCTTGGGTTGCGCTGTGCGCTGAGAGGCCCGGAGGCGAATGTCGTCGATACTCTCCTGGTCGTCTATCTCGGCAACCAGGTTGACACCACCGTCGGCTCCTCCGACGAGGTAGAGCTGGGAACCGACCCCCACAAGGTGGAGCGATTTGCCCCCCGGCAGGGTTTGGCTCCCGATAATTTCTATAAGTGGTGAATCCCCGGAGCCCCCCCGGGCAGCCCTGCGAAGGAGATAGAAGACACCGTAGATGGCGCCGAGAACTCCGCCGAGAACGACGATCATCCTGATGATGTCGCCGAAACCGAAGGCGGGGCCCAGCTCCGTCGAGGCAGGCGCACCTCCGTCCTCCGAAGCCTCTGCTTCGGTCGGGTTATCGAGAAAGAGCGTGGATTCGTTTACGGAATCGGCCTGCCCGAAGGCGGCCATTGCAACCCCAAGAGTCAGGGCGATGGAAAATAAAAGTTTCAGCGTTCCCCTCCCAAGAAACAGCCGGCCGAAAGCGGCGGGCCAACCTACGTCATGTTACCAACCCTCTCCATAGGCGAGACGATCTCCGTCACCCGGACACCGAAGTTTTCGTCGATGACGACGACCTCTCCCTTGGCGATAAGCTTGTGGTTTACCAGAATGTCCACAGGCTCCCCTGCGAGCTTATCCAGCTCGATGATGGTACCTTCGCCCATCCCGAGGATTTCTTTAATAAGTTTTTTGGTCCGGCCGAGCTCGACGGTCATCTCCATGTAGACGTCCATCAAGAGACCGATATTTCCCGACTCCTGATGAACGGGCTGTCCCTGGAGGTCGCCAAACTGAACAGACTGCACCGTCGGTCCGCCTCCGGACTGTCCCGGAGAACCCATTCCGAAGTTGCCGCCTCCGCCACCCCCGCCACCGGTCAGCCCGGCGAAGGGATCCGCCGCGGGGGCGTTCTGAGACATTCCGCCTCCGCCTGCCGCCGGAGCCTGTTGGGGAGCCGGCGCCGAAACCGCGGAGAGCACCGACGCGTCGTAGACTTCGACGAGCTCCGCCGGCGGTCCACCTTCGACGCTCAAGTGGTAGGTAAGCTTGACGAAAGAATCGCCGGTAAAGGAGAGCTCTCCCCGCTCGGTCAGTCGACCCGCGGGAGGATCGGTCATTACGTTTTCTCCGGTGGCGTCGCCAAGGGCGGTAATGACGGGGCCGGAGACCTGTTGGATGGCCTCCTGGAGGGCGTTGATGGCGGCGTCGTTCATTTCGACACCTTCTTGCCCCATCAGAGGTTCGACGATCTTTACCGCGGAATCCGGGCTCATCAAATAGAAATGGGGAGCCTGGATTCCCTCCGTCAGGTCCTGCCGGACCTCGACGACCTGAGCGCCGAGACGGGAAACGAGCCCGTCGGTATCGACCAATTCTGCGGTCGGGGCCTGCATCGAGACTTGTTTACCGAGGAGCATGGAAAAGTTAGACCGTTGGGACTCGAGGGTGCCGGCCACGACCTTCCGGAAGGCTTCGACCTGCTCTTGCGAGCCACCTACCCCGCCACCGGCGCCGCCGCCTCCGAGATCCATGCCGGAGCCGCCTTGGAGCAATGCGTCTATTTCATCTTGGGATAGTGAGCCGTCGCTCATAAGGTTTCTCCTTCTTCGATGGCCAGTTCCTCGAACTCCTCCTGCTCGATGTCTTCCAGCTGCTTAATAATCTGAACGGCGAGCTTGTTGCCGACGAGCCCCGGCTTTCCGAGAAACTTAGGTCGGTTCCCGACCTTTACGATCATCGGATCCCGGGTCCGGGTGTGCTGCAAGCGAATAACATCCCCGGCGCGCAAGGACAGAACATCCCGGACGGTCAAATCCATAGCGCCGATTTCGGCAACCACGGTAACCTCGATCGTCGAGAGCCGCTCCCGGAGGATGTTTAGGTTCTCGGTCGTGGTTCCCCGACGCACAGACGAGTACCAGTACTGCGCCGAAAGCTTCGAGATAATCGGTTCGATCGTAAGGTAGGGGATACAGAAGTTCATCATTCCTTCTACATCTCCGACCTTTGTTTCCAGGGTAACGAGAACGACCATCTCCGTAGGCGGAACGATCTGAGCGAACTGCGGATTGGTCTCGATTTGACCAAGGCGGGGCCTCAGGTCGATAACCTGGCTCCAGGCTTCCCGCATGTTACCCAGGACCCGGACGATAATGCCTTCCATAACCGACTGTTCGATGTCGGTCAGGTCCCGGGTAACCTTGGTCCCCTCCCCCTGCCCACCGAAAAGACGATCGATAATGGAAAAGGTGATGGCGGGATCTATTTCGAGAATGGCAGACCCCTTCAAGGGATCCATGTTGATAACCGCCAGGGTCGTCGGGTTGGGGATGGAACGGATAAACTCTTCGTAGGTCAGCTGATCTACGCTGGCGACGTGGACCTGCACCAAGCTCCGCAGTTGGGCGCTCAAGGAGGTCGTCGTCAAGCGGGCGAAGGTCTCGTGCATAATCGAGACGGTGCGGATCTGTTCCTTCGAGAACTTGTCCGGCCGCTTGAAGTCATATATTTTGATTTTCCGCTGGTCCGTGGGTTGATGAGCCTCTTCGGGTTCGACATCCCCAGAGGATATAGCGGTGAGGAGCTGATCGATCTCGTCCTGAGAAAGGACCTCGGTCATTACTTAATCTGTTCCCCCCAACAGTTTCGTAGGAATTCTCTCACACTTGTAACCAAAATGCAAGACTAACTCAAATATTAGAAGTCGACGATCTGGTACTGTTGGAACGCGACGTCCTCGACCTCTCCACTTCGCAGCATCCGGTTTATCCGGGTCGCCAAGTCTTCCTTAACCCGCCTGCGGCTCTCGGGTCCCAGGAGCTCGTCGGCGGTCCGCTCGGAAAAGTAGAAATCTATTTCCTCCCGAATCGGGATGGTCAGCTGGACAAGCTCGGTTTGGAGCTGCCGATTGTCCTGACTGTAACCAAGGACCGGCTCGATAATAAAGGTACGCCGAGGCTCGTCCGCGGTTACCCCCCGAATCTCTCCGATCGCCTGATAATAGGTGAGCATCGCCGGGCGTTCGGTGGAGAGCTCCGGGCTGTCCGGAGGAAGTACCGTCTGGGACTGCGTCGTGTCCCCCATTACTTGGAGTGTTACCACGACCACGGTGACGATAAAGATGATCGCCCCGACGACGATGCCTGCCCACTTGAGAACCTGTATCAGCAGGCCGGGAAGAAAACCGACCGAGCGCCCTGCACCGGCTGCCTCTTCTCCACCTACTTCTTCTTCTGTATCGAACAGCTCATCTGACATGCGTTGCTCCTTAGAGGTGCCCTTCGGTAAGAATAATGACGTCCACCCGGCGGTTGTACGCCCGCCCTTCGGCGGTATCGTTCGAGAAGAGAGGCACCGTATCGGCGAGTCCCATCACTTGGAACTGCTCTTCGTCCACCCCGTAGTCCTGCAAGAGCCGAAAGACACTGAGCGCCCTGGCAATAGAGAGATCCCAGTTGCTCTCCCAGGTTCCGGTGGGGTCGGTGGGTATGCTGTCGGTATGCCCCTCGATTCGAAACTTTCTGTTCTCGAGTTGCTCCGAATCGAGAAGCTGGGAGAGTTTTATAAATACGTCTCGGGTCTCTTCGATGTTGACCTCGGCGGTTGCCGGCTCGAAGAAACCGTCGGAGGCAAGGGAAATGACCAACCCCCTCTCGTCCTCCCGAACTCGTACCCGCTGAGAACGAATCTCCGGCTCGAAGATACTGACGGCGTTTCGACGGGCCTGGTCGAGGGCTCGACCCCGCTGCATCGAAGGAAGCGACATAATGGTGTTTCCCAGCTCGGCGAGCCGCCCCTCCTGGAGCGTGTTCCCCCCTTGGGAATAGCCGAGCCCGGGAAAGGCGGCGAGAATAAGCCGCAGCTCGTAGCCGTCGATGGTCGCGGTGGTAAACATCAACACGAAGAAGGTGAGCAATAGCGTGGTCATGTCCCCGTAGGTCAACAACCAATCCGCCGCGCCTTCCGGAGGGCATTTTTTGCACTTCTTTTTCTGTGCCATACTTAGTCCTTACCGGACTCTTGCCGGATAACCTCGCGCTGCCGCGGCGGCAGAAAGGAGACCAACTTTTCCAAAAGTATTCGCGGGTTGTCCCCGGACTGGATCGAGAGTATCCCCTCGACAATAACTTCCTTAACCCGGGTCTCCTCCCGGTCCCGGTCCTCGAGCTTGCTCTTGATGGGAATAAGCACCAGGTTGGCGAAAATCGCGCCGTACATAGTCGTAATAAGGGCCAGGGCCATCCCCGACCCGATGGAGCTCGAGTCCTCGAGGTTCGCCAGCATCGCGATCAGACCGGCAAGGGTTCCGATCATACCGAAGGCCGGGGCGATCTTACCCCAGTCTTCGAAAATCTTTATGCCGACTTCGTGCCGGCTCTGTATCTGGTTCAAATCGTTGTAGAGAATATTCTTGATGATGTCCGGGTCGGTTCCGTCGACGACCAACTGGATCCCTTTGCGCATAAACTCGTCCTCGACCTGATCGAGGTTATCCTCGAGCGCCAAGAGCCCCTCGCGCCGCGCTCTCTCGGAAAAGCCAACAAGCTCGTTGATAATCCGCTCTTCCTGCCAGTCCGGGGTCCGTAACGCGTGGTTGAGGTAGCGCATAATCCCGAGCATTCGGCTCATCGGGTTTGCGACCAACATCGCCGAAAACGACCCAGCGATAACCATAATAAACGATGGCAAGTTTAAGTAGGAGAGGAGGTTGCCACCGGAGGTTATGATCGCCATCAGGATAAGGATAAAGCCCGCGGCGATGCCTATAATTGTTCCGAGATCCACGGCCGGCTACTCCTCGTTCTTGAATGCGCCGATACGACTGCGATAGTCGACAATCCGATCGAGAAGCGTCTCGTAGTCTTCCTGGACCACGAGACGCTTACCGGAGAGCATTATCAGCGTCGTATCAGGGTTCGACTCGACGTATTCGATCTGATGTGGATTTACGTGATAACCCTTTCCATCAAGTCTTGTTACCGTAATCATCTACGTCCATATCTTACCGCTTGAGACCCAGAACTTCTTGGAGCATCTGGTCGGACGTTGTGATTGTCCGAGAGTTGGCCTGGAATCCCCGTTGGGTGACGATCATGTCGGTAAACTGCTCGGCAAGATCGACGTTGCTCATCTCCAGGGTTCCGGCTACGACCTTACCCTTCCCGGCGGTTCCGGATGCGCCGATATTGGCGATTCCAGAGTTTATGGTCTCAAGATAGTTATTCTCTCCAGACTTCTCAAGTCCCCCGGGGTTGGTAAAGGACGCAAGGGCAATCTGGCCGATGGCCCGGTTGGTCCCGTTGGAGTAGATGCCGGTAATAACACCGGACTGGTCGATTCGGTAGTCCTCGAGGTAGCCCATACCGTACCCGTTCTGACTAAAGACCTTTGTCGAGCTCTCTGAGGCGTACTGGGTCATCGAATCGACGAAGGCACCGACTTCTCCGAGGTTTAGGCTGAAGGTCTGGGTAACCGGGGCGCCGGGTATTCCGGTATCTGCGTCCACCGGTATAGATGCCTCTGGCACCTCGAAGCTCCCCTGCACCGAGAGCTCGCCGGCATCGACGATGCCACCCTGCGCGTTGGTCACGCTCTCGATCGTTCCGTCGTTTGCAAAGTTTACCAAGAAGGTCTGGCCGTCGGCGCTCTGGGTACCTCCTACGGAGACGTTCTGTGGGACCGGGATGTCGTCTTCCGGGTTGACGAGCATCTGCGCCTGCCACTGATTCGGCTCGCCGTTTACCCGAGAAAAGTTGACCCGGAGGGTGTGGGTGTTTCCGAAGGAGTCGTAGATGTCGTACTCCACCGTCCAGGTCCCCTCTTGAATCTCCGCCTGGGTTGCCCCCGGGGGGATGACCGGTGTGTTCTTGTTGAGGTTACTCGCCAAGAAAACCTCGGTGGTCTCCTGGGCCGGGTCTTTCTCCCCGATAGGTATCCTTAAGTCCTCGAGGGGCCCCGAGGGGTTTATCAGAACCGTGTCGTCGAAAACCTGAGCCATCCAGCCCTGTACCCGCATCCCGTTCGCCGGGTTTACCAGGTCTCCGTCTTCGTCGAGGCCGAAGGCGCCGTTCCGGGTAAAGAGGTTCTGGTCGCCGTTTCGCATAACGAAAAACCCGCTGCCCTGGAGGGCAACGTCGCTCTTGACCCCGGAGGTCTGGAGCGAGCCCTGGGTGTGGATGGTATCTATCGAGGCTACCATCATTCCAAGGCCGACCTGCTTCGGGTTTACGCCGCCGACCTCTACTCGAGGACGGGCCGCGCCCTGGAGGGTTTGCGAGATCATATCCTGGAAGTTTACCCGTCCCTTCTTAAAACCCGTTGTGTTGACGTTGGAGACGTTGTTACCGATGACGTCCATTCTTATCTGATGATTCTGAAGACCGGACACACCGGAGTATAGTGATCGCATCATAGCTTTCTGCCCCCTATTCCATTACCCGCGTAACGGCGTCTAAGTCGTAGTATGTTCCGTCGACCCGTACCTGGGGATAGTCCCCGGTAGAGACTTCGGTTACCTTTCCGGTAATCGCCGAGCTCCCCTGAACAACCTCCACCTGCTTCCCGATCAGCCCCAATGCCTGACTAGAGTTGATAAGGTTCGTAACCTGGGCGAAGCCGTTGGACATGTTCGTCATCTGTTCCAGGGTCGAGAACTGGGCCATCTGCGCGATAAACTCCCGGTCCTCCATCGGCGAGGTCGGATCCTGGTTCTGTAACTGAGTGATAAGAAGCGAGAGAAAGTCGTCCTTGCCGAGGCTGTTGGATGCACTCCGTCCGTTTCCCAAGGCGGTGTTGAAGGCATCAACCTGGCTCTGGATTGTCGACTGTTCCTGCATCGAAAGGGTTTGGGAAATGTCCATATCACTCCTCTATCTGTTCTTAAGCGTACACATTGATCATTCGGGGCTCTTCGAGCTCTCCGATTATTCGAGGGACGCTCTCTGCAAGCTCCTCGATGGCCCGGGCCCGTCGCCCCTGGGCCGCCGAACGCTGTCCGGAAGCCTGACCGTCCTGACCGACGGTTACCTCCAAGCTTCCGGACTCCAGACCGGCTTCCCGGAATGCGCGGTGCAGCTCCGAGAGGGTCTGCTCGAAGGCATCCCGTACAGTAGTATTTTCGACAATAATACGGCCGGCTATACGATTATCCTGAACTTCGAGGCGGACTCGGACGGTTCCGAGCTGCTCCGGCTTTAAGAGCAGGCGAATCTCTCCCCCGGCGTTCTCCTTGAGGACGAACCGGGCGTGCCGCACGACGTCTCCGGTGGCGAAATCTTTGAGCTGTTGCTGGAGATGCCTGGGTGCGAGGTCCCGACTTCCCTCGAGGCTGCTGCTGCTTCCGGCCGAGCCGGTCGGACGGGCGGTAGAGACTCGGCCGCTTTCGAACCCCGTCGATTCGCTCCGTCCCGAGTCCGAGGTCTCACCGACGAAACGCACCTCGCCCCGCCCCGAAGAATCCTGGAGCCCCGACTTCTGTCCGCCGCCCTCGTCGGACTCCCCGCCGCTGCGGCTTCGATTGACGACCGTCGTCCGGATCGCGCCCTTCACCGATTCCTTTTCGCCGCTCCTCTCGCCGTCGGCCTCGGGAATCGGCCCCTTACGACCGTCGCTTTCCGACGAGCGCCGAGGAACCTCCCTGGGGCCGAGATCCGATGCGGCGGCGCCCTTTCCGACGGAACCGAGATCCGGGCCTCGCCGAAGGGATTTAGCGCGGGCATCCGTCGCGGCCTTCGTTTCCCCTCGGTGTGCGCCGCCGGGCTCGGCCTCCTTCGGCGCACCGCCGGGCGCATCAGGGTCGAAGGCATCAGGGTCGAAGGCACCGCGCTCGGGGCGGTTCGCTTCGCCGCTCTTAGGTGCCGCCGACAGCTTTCGGCCCACCGACAGGGCGGCGAGCTTCTCTTGATCTAACGCCTTTTCCTTGCCGGCGTGGCGAAGCAGTTCGTCTCGTTTGTTTCTTTCGGTGGTGTCTTTTCCTTCAGCCGCCGCCGACGAGGAACCGGACTCGTCCTCCGAGGGCTGAGACTCCTTCGAAGGCGGCTTTTCTTCGGCTTCGTTTTTTGACGTCTTGCTCTCGCCTGTTTTGCCGTCGACGAGCTCTTCGGTCTTCCGACTCTCCGATTCTTGGGATCGCCCCGGGTCATCGGAAGCGGCGCTCTCACTGGCTGTTTCCCGGGCTGTTCTCCGGGCTGTTTCCGAGACCTCGTCTTCCTGGACTCGCTGCCGAATAGGCGGCTCGTCCTGAGCTCGGGTCTCCGAAGGGCTTTCGGGAGTAACGTCGGAGCGGCGAAGAGCTGCTTCGAGCTCCCCTTGAAAATGGCTCCTGGGGACGCTCCCGCCCATAAGGTCGCCGGAGCTCGAGTATCCTGCGTAGAGGCCTCGTGCCTGGGTCCCGGGGACCGAGAAGTCGGTGGTGGTGCTCTGGGTTAGGTCTACAAACTGAGTAATGTCACTCCTCCGGCTTGACCGTCATTTTGCGCTGGATAGTCGCAACACGATCCGCCGGCATTCTGGCAAGCCAGACAGGCACCAGAGAAACTTCTCCGGCCGCCTGGGCCAGCTCTTCGGTCACCCTCAGGGTGTCGATAAGGAGCTGATCCTCGTAGCCCACGAGTATGTCCACCGCGGTATTCGGGGGCATATTCGTTAGATCTCGCGCGTTTTGTTCCAGCACTGCTCTTCTATTCTCGTACTGTTCGACGCGCTGGTTAAAGGAAACTTCGCGTTCGGCTATTTCTGCTTCTCGATCCCGGAGCTCTTGCTCCAAAACCTCTAATTCCGCCTCTCTGGCGGTTAATTCTTCCGCTCGTTGGTCGAGCTCTTCCTCTCGGAGGGCCAGAGCATCTTCGGTCTTTTGCTCCCGGGCGGTGTCTAAGAGCGCCGGGTCCGTCGGATCCGCCGGCCCACCGTCCGAAAGACCCACTGCCGACGCAGCAGGCCGGATGAGGGAGACGGCGTCCACGAGGCCGAGATAGTCGAACCAGAGGAGTCCACCGCCGAGAAGCGCAAAGAGCAGGAGCCCGAAGAGAAAAATCCGCGGAAAGGCGCGAACGCGCCCCATTCTAACCATCCTGTTCCTCCTCCTGGCGCCGCGCGAACGCGCGAACGCCGCCAATCTCGTTTAGCTCGCGATCGGCGTTCCGCGCCTCGTGACGGTAGTGCTCCCGGGCCCGTCGTTCCCTAAGATTGTCGATAACCTTTCGCTCTTTGAGAGCTTGGGTGTAGTGGTTGAGCGCCTCGTTTCGCGAAGCCTCGAGGTCGAGCCTTCGTTCCTCCAGCTCTTCGAGGGTGTTTTCGAGGAGTTGGAGGTACGCCCCCCCGGAGACCCGGGCGGACAGGTCTACGCCCTGCGTCGCCTGGATCGTGGCGTCCCGCTCTTGTCGGAGGGTCCTCATCTGGTTTAGGAGCTGTTCATACGCGGCGGTGGCTCTCCCGAGAACCAGCTCTCGCTCGTGTTCGTGATACTGTCGCACCTTTAGTAGACCGTCGAGGGCAAAGGAAAACCTACGCATTTCCCGACCCCTCGAAGAGGCTGCTTACCGATGCCGTTGCGTCTTCCAGACCGAGACCGGCGAGGACATCCGGCTCCGATGCCGGGGCCTCCTCGACCTCGCCGGCGACACGTTTTAGGAGCTCCGCCGTTTCGTCGAGGCTACTCTTCTCTTCAATTCCCTGCTGGAGAAAGCGGTTTATCATCGGCATGCGATCGACCGCTTCGTCGAGCTCCGCATCGCTTCCCCGGACGTAGGCGCCGACGTTTATGAGGTCCTCGCTCTCGGTGTAACGGGCAAGCAGGCGGCGAACCTTTCGGCCCGAGCTTTTTACCTCTTCCCGGGCGATCCGCTCGCTGAGCCGGGAGACCGAGCCGAGAACGTCGATTGCGGGATAGTGGTTGCGCTGGGCGAGTCGACGGCTGAGAACCAGGTGGCCGTCGAGGATTCCCCGGACGGCGTCGGAAATTGGCTCATCAAGGTCGTCTCCCTCGACCAGAATAGAGAAGAAACCGGTAATCGTGCCCTTGTCCGAGGTACCGCAGCGCTCGAGAAGCCGCGGCAGGGTGGAAAAGACCGAAGGTGGAAACCCCCGGGTCGTCGGTGGCTCTCCAACGGCGAGCCCGATCTCCCGTTGCGCCCGGGCAAAGCGGGTCACGGAATCGAAGAGGAGCATGACGTTCTTGCCCTGGTCCCGAAAGTATTCGGCGATCGCCGTCGCGACGTAGGCGCCCCGGAGGCGTGCCAAGGGAGGCGTATCCGAGGTCGAGACGACGAGGACGCTCCGGGCGAGTCCCTCGGGGCCAAGGTCCTGCTTGATAAAGTCGTTTACCTCGCGTCCCCGTTCTCCGATAAGCGCGATGACGTTGACATCCGCTTCGGTGTTCCGGGCGATCATGCCGAGAAGGGTCGACTTGCCGACCCCGCTCCCGGAGAAAATCCCGAGACGCTGTCCCATGCCGGTGGGAACGAGGCCGTCGATGGCCCGAATACCGGTAATGACCTGCTCGGTGATGTAGCGCCGAGTAAGCACGTTCGGCGTCGTGTTGAAGATGGGGTAAAAAAGGGCCGAGCCGACGTCACCCTTGCCGTCCATCGGAATGCCCCGGGAATCGATGACCCGGCCGAGGAGTTTGTCCGAAACCGGCACCGAGAGTGTTTCTCCGGTACCAACCACCGGGGAACCGACCTCGATGCCTTGGGTTTCGGTGTACGGCATCAGGTAGCTCGCGCCACCCCGAAGACCGACGACCTCCGCCCATACCGACGATTCGCGCCGGGTGCTGCGGCCTGGGACGACGATCTTGCACTGTTCTCCGAGAAAGGTCTGGGGACCCTCGGATTCGATCAAAAGGCCCTGTACTCGAGAGACCCTTCCGATTTGGGTAATCGTCTCGGTTCGTTCGACTACGGCGGCGTACTTGTCTAATAGACTCATCCCGGGCTCCCTCCCTTGGGCCCAGCACTCTATCGCCGGCTCACTCCTCCTGAGTCTTGGAGCGAATCGGAGAGAGCTGGAGGATTCGATCCTCTATCTCTCGAAGCTGGCTAGAAATGCGGGCATCGATCTGCCCAAAATCCGTTTCTATGATGGCACCCCCAGGATCCACGGTGGAGTCTTCGGCAACCGTAACGTTCCCCACCCGCTCGATCATCCGGATAATCTCCTGGGTGTGATCGCTGGTCATCTGGAGATCCTGCATGTTCACCCGGATGGTCACGTCCGACTTGGACTTTAACAGCCGGAGCGCCTGGACCACGTTGTTGATAACAACGTTCTTTTGGCTCTCGGATATGACCTTGACCACTTTCTTGGCGATCTGGAGTACCAACTCGACGATCTGCCCTTCCGCCTCCTCGACAATCGCGTGGCGCCGCTCGATCGATTTGTTGATGATTACGTGGAGGCGATCGATAAGGCGATCCACTTCTCCTCGCCCCGCGACGAACCCCTTCTCCTCGCCCTGCTCGAGCCCCTTTTCTTTCGCTTCCCGCTCGATGGAGTCGGCTTGGCTCTGCGCATCGGAGATAAGACGATCCGCCTCGCTCTTGGCCTCTGCGAGAAGGCGCTGGGCCTCTTCCTCGGCCTGCTGCTTGGTTGTTTGCGCCTGCTCGTTCTTGCTTCGCACCTCGTCGAAGGCTTTCGATTCGGCCTCCTTGACGATCTGCTCCGCTTCGTCCCGGGCGGACTGAACCATCTTTTCCCGTTCGGCGTCCCACCGTTCCTTAAACTCTTCCGCCTCCCGGCGGATGTCTTCGACGGTAGGGCCCGCGTACTCCTCGACGTCGGGAAACTCCGGTTCCGCCTGTGCTACCACGGGAGCTTCGGGTCCATGAACCGAAACCCGCTCGCCGGAAAGTGTCACCTCGTTGGAACGAAAGACGTTCTTTGCCACCTTGGCTCCTTACTAGACCACCAGCTCGTCTTCGCCGGCCCGGGCGACGACGATCTCGCCCTGCTCTTCCAGCTTCCTGATTATCGACACGATCTTCTGTTGCGATTCCTCTACGTCTTTCATCCGGATCGGCCCCATGTACTCCATGTCTTCCTTAAGCAACGTTGCCGCCCGCTTGGACATGTTTCGGAAGATCTTGTCCTGTACCTCGGTGTCGACGCTCTTGAGGGCCTTCGCAAGCTCGGTCGTATCGACCTCCCGGAGCACTTTCTGGATGGCTCGGTCGTCGAGCATAACGATGTCTTCGAAGACAAACATGCGCTTCTTGATGTCTTCGGCCAGCTCGGGGTCTTCCTCTTCGAGGGACTCGATTATCGTCTTTTCCGTAGAGCGGTCGACGAGGTTCAAGATCTCCACGATGCTCTCGACCCCACCGGCTGCGGTGTAGTCCTCGCTGGATATCGTAGACAGTTTCTTTTCCAGAACCCGTTCTACCTCTCGAAGCGTCTCCGGCGAAGTCCGGTCCATAGTGGCGATCCGTTTCGCCACGTCGGATTGCATCTCGTGGGGGAGACTCGAGAGAATAATCGACGCCTTCTGCGGTTCCAGGTACGCCAGGATCAGCGCGATCGTCTGGGGGTGCTCCTGCTGGATAAAGTTCAACAGGTGCGTCGGGTCGGTTCGACGGATAAAGTCGAAGGGACGAACCTGCAGGCTCGAGGTAAGCCGGTTGATGATATCGACCGCCTTCTGGGACCCGAGAGACTTTTCGAGGAGCTCTCGGGCGTAATCGATGCCCCCGGTTGTGATAAAGTCCTGAGCCATCATCAGCTCCTGGAACTCCATCAGCACCTTGTCCCGCTCCTCCGAGTCGACGTTTTCCAGGCGGGCGATCTCGAAGGTAAGCGCTTCTATCTCGTCTTCCCGGAGATGCTTAAAAATCTCCGAGGCAATATCCGACCCCATGGTAACCAAGAAGATGGCCGCCTTCTGTCGCCCGGTTAGCTCCTTGCGGTGACCGGAACCTTTCTGTCGTGTCGTTGCTCCGGCGGCTGCTCCGCCGGCAGCTTGCGATGCCTTGGCCATACTGCTACTCCTCCATCAGCCAGGTACGAATAAGCTGGGCGACATCCTCGGGATG
This sequence comes from uncultured Spirochaetaceae bacterium, assembly GCA_964616245.1. GTDB lineage: Bacteria > Spirochaetota > Spirochaetia > DSM-27196 > PWMO01 > CAYPUT01. The sequence goes on from CAZTRQ010000019.1 coordinate 20,422, forward strand.
CTCCCGCGCCAGGTTGACAGCATGCTCCTGCAGCTCCAATCGGGCCCGTTCCTCGACTGACATTTCAACGTCGGTCCCCTCTTCCTCGGCGCTCCGCAAAGCGGCTTCCCGCATCGCCTGATGCTGTCGAGCCAGCTCTTCTTCTCGGAGGCGGCGCCTTCGCTCCATCTCCCGAGAGATAAGTCGGAAGACGATAAAGATGACCAGGAGGCTCGCGAGTCCGATCAGACTGTAGAGCACGATCATCTGTATCTGTTTCCGACGTCTGAAAGCGGCGTCTTCCTCTTCGTGGGCTCGGGTACGGTCGAAGGGCAGGTGTTGTACGGTTACCGCGTCTCCCCGGTCCGGACTAAACCCGACGGCGTGACGCACCAAGTCTCGGGCTTTTTCGAGCTCCTCCGGAGACAACGGGACGTATTCGCGGGCTATGCTTCCGTCGGAATTGAGAACCACTTCGCCTTTATCATTATATTGCCACCGCCAGACGCCGTCCAGGGCGACACTCGCGGTAACCCGGGTTATCTCCGGGCTCTTCTCCTCGAGAATATGCCGGGAGTTAACCTCGTTGTTGACCCGCTCCTCGTTGTTCGAATAGCGCCCGACGAGGCCTTCGAGATCCTGGTACGCGGGAGGGGTCTGCCCCTCCTGTCCCGGGGGTCCCTCGGGGTTAAACCCGGTGCCCTCGTAGTTTTCGTTTATCATCTCGATGGACCGGGGAATGGACAGCACGAATTCGGTCTCGTCGAAGGGGGTCCGGGGGTTATCCGGAACGGTGACGATGGGAAAGTGCTCCTGGGTCTCCTCGGTGCGCTTGCCCATGTCGATGGCTACGTCGATGTTCACAACCTCGACGCGATCTTCGCCGTAGATCTGTGCCAGGGCCCGGCGAATCGCATCGATGTACTGTGTCTCGACGTCCCGCTTCAACTCGAGCTCCCGGCGGGTCAGGGTAAGGCGGTCGAAGTCCTCCATCCCCTCGAAGTCGTTCAAGACGATGCCCCGGGGATCGGTAATGGTAATGTTCTCCGCGGTCAGCCCTTCGACGGCGAACTGGATGAGCTTCTGGATACCTTCGATCTTCTGCCGGCTTTCCCGGATATCCGACCCCGGCTTCGGCACAATGATGACCGACGCTGTAACCGGATTCTGATCCTCGGCGAAAAGTCGATCTTGCGGTATCACGAGGTTTACGCTCGCCGAATCGATGTCGTCGAGGGCGACGATGTGCTGCTCGAGTTGTCGGGTTATCGAACGCTGCAGATTGACGTTCCGCTCGAAGTCCGTCTGGGTCCACCTCTCCATGTCGAAGAGCTCCCAGGGGTCGGTTTCCGAGGGAATAAGGTCTTCCCGGGTCAGGAGGGCCCGCATCCGCCGGGCGGTCCGGTCGGAGTCGACCATAATCCGCATTTCGCTCGTTACCGTGTAGTCGACGTTCTCCTGGTCCAGCCGGGTCGCAATCCGGTCCAGAACCTCCTCGTCGGTTACCGACCGGGTCAACAGGGGGACCATGGTGGGCGCGGAGCTTATCGAGATAAGCGCGAAAATTCCGACGAAGGCGCCGAGGATTACCGCGATAAAGATAATTTTCTGCAAAGGCTTCCACCGAGACCAGATGTCCCGGAGTTGCTGGAGAACCTTTCTAAGCCATTCGTTCATGTCCCCTCCCAGTGGCGACTAAAACGCCTGAGTAGCTACCTCACATTCGTTATGTCTCTATAAGCCTGTATGACTCTATCGACTACGTTTCTCGTCATGCTCAGGGTCAAATTGGCCTTCGCCGCTGCGATTGTTACGTCGTGGGGGTCTACCGCGTCGGGTTCCACCACGGCGCGAACCGCCAGGTCCGCGTGGGCCTGCTGAGCGTTGTTCACTTCGTTCAAAGAGCCAAGCAAGAGCTCTTGAAACCCTCCCATATCCTGCTGCGGCGCGACGTCGTTCTTTCCGGCCAAGTGGCTCGGGTGGGTCCGCTGCAGGTTAAAGAGGTCACCGGTTACTTCGTTCGGTCCGTAGAGCGTCATCTACCAATCTCCAGTGCCCGAAGAAACATGGTCCGGGCGTTGTTTACCACCGCGACGTTGGCTTCGTAGGAACGGGTCGCGGAGATAAGGTCTACCATCTCGTTTACCGGGTTTACGTTGGGGTATTCGACGTAGCCCTCCCGGGGGCCACTTTTTATGGCGTCGGGATGGGTGGGGTCGTAGACGAGACGCAACTCGGCGTCCATATCCTTCTCGATCCCGACCACCCGGACACCCTTGCCTACGCCGTTGTCCAAACGATCCGGCACAAAGGGCCCCTTAAAATAGGGTTGCTCGACCCGGGGACGAACGATTACCCTGCTCCGGCGAAAGGGTCCGCCTTCCGGTGTTCGTGTCGTCGTCGCGTTGGCGATGTTGTCGGCGATAACGTCTTGCCGAAGCCGTTGGGCCGTCAGGCCGCTCGCCGCTGTATTGATGCTCGAGAAAAGTCCCATATCTACCTCAGTACCGTATTGAGTTGTGTGAACTGCGCCGAGACCGCGTTGGTCATAAGGGTGTAGAGCAGCTGGTTGTTCAACAGGTCCATCGATTCGACCTCGATATCCACGTTGTTTCCGTTGTTCTTCGCCGTCGTCAGGTGGTCAAGAAACCGGGTCGGCCGAACGCTCCGGTAGTCGGTAGGTCGATGGAACGGAATGTGGCGATCGTCGGTCAGCGCCGCGGGAAACGACTCCCGGCGCTCCGAGGCCAGGGCGTCGCCGAGCATGGTCTCGAAGTTGACCACCGTCCGCTTGAAGTTCGGAGTGTCGGAGTTCGCGATATTGTTACCGATGACATTCTGTCGAAGCAGACTGACGTCCATGCTTCGGTGGAGAACGTCGAGAGTTCGTCCGAAAGATCCTTCCACAAACACCTTAGCTGCGCCTCCTTACAGAGCAAAGCTTCCTACCTTGATTGTCGGCAGCAAAAAATCCTTTTAAAGAGGCAGACGAGAATCGAATCATAAGATGTACCTGCTCAAATCTTGGTCCTCCACCACGTCCTGGAGGCGTTCCTCGACGTAGGCGGGCGTTATCGAGATAGTCTGCCCTTGAATATCCGGTGCGTTGAAGGAGACCTCCTCCAAGAGCAGCTCCATGATCGTATGGAGGCGCCGGGCCCCGATGTTCTCGGTCCGGGAGTTAACCTCCGCGGCGATCTCAGAGAGACGTCGAATGGCCTCCTCGGTAAAGTCGAGGGTTACCCCCTCCGTCTTGAGAAGCTCGGTGTATTGCTTGATAAGGGCGTTCTGCGGTTGGGTCAGAATCTGATAGAAGTCTTCGGCACCGAGGTCTTCGAGCTCGACCCGAAGCGGGAACCGCCCCTGGAGCTCGGGAATAAGGTCGCTCGGCTTCGCGGTGTGGAACGCCCCGGCGGCGATAAACAGAACGTGGGATGTGTCGATAAGTCCGTGCTTGGTGTTGACGGTGCTCCCCTCGACGATCGGAAGTATGTCTCGTTGGACCCCCTCCCGGCTTACGTCGACCCCGCTCCGGCTCTCTTTCGCGGCTATTTTGTCGATCTCGTCGATAAAGATTATGCCCATCTGCTCCGCCCGTTCCTTGGCAAGCTCCGAAAGCTGATCCGCGTCGACGAGCTTGTCCATCTCCTGTTGCATGATGATGTCCCGGGCCTGCCGGACGGTTGTCTGCTTCTTCTTCTTCCGGCCACCAAAGATGTTCCCGAGGTTACCGAGGTTAAGGTCCATCTCTTCGAAACTGCTCCCGGAAAAGATCTCGATCGCGGGCATCGAGCTCTTGGTGACGCTGACCTCGACTTCCTTGTTCTCGAGCTTGCCGTCCCGGAGCATTTTGCGAAACTTCTCCCGGGTGGCGGTCGAGCCGGCCGACGCTCCTGTGCCTGAGGCCCCGGGCCCGCCCCCGGCGCCCGGAGCGCTCGGGGAGCCCGGAGCGACGAAACCGGGAATAACCGTTCCGTCGCTATCCTTTGCGGCAACGTCGGTTCCCTTATCGGCCGGCTTGTTGATCCCCGGGAGCAAGAGGTCGAGGAGCTGCTCTTCGGTCCGGCGGGCTGCTTCGTCCTTGACTTCTTCCTGCAGCTCCGACTTCACCGTGGTGACGGAGACCGAAACGAGATCCCGCACCATCGATTCGACGTCTCGACCGACGTAACCGACCTCGGTGTACTTGGTGGCCTCTACTTTGACGAAAGGAGCGCCGGTTAGCTTGGAAATACGCCGAGCAATTTCCGTCTTGCCGACGCCGGTGGGACCGATCATGATAATGTTCTTCGGGGCGACTTCGTCTTTGAGATCCTCCGGGAGTCGCTTTCTTCGGAGTCTGTTCCGCAAGGCGATGGCCACCGCCTTTTTTGCCTTGTTCTGGCCGATGATAAATTTATCGAGCTCCTTGACGATTTCTCTGGGGGTTAGCTCTTCTAAGTTTCGTTTCATAAGAGAGACTCCACGATTATTTCGCTGTTGGTGTATACGCAGATGGAAGCGGCGATTTCGAGCGCCTTCCTCGCTGTGTCCTCCGCCGACAGCTCGGAGGAGTCGAGGTAGGCGAGGGCCGCGGCGTAGGCGTAGGCTCCGCCGGAACCGATTCCGATGGCTCCTTCGTCGGGCTCGACGACATCGCCGGTCCCGGAAATCAGGAGGGTGCGGCTAAAGTCGGCGACAAGGAGGAGCGCCTCCAGGCGGCGGAGCATCCTGTCGGTGCGCCATTCCTTGGCCAGCTCGACCGCGGCCCGGGTAATGTCTCCGGTATATTCCTTGAGCTTCGCTTCGAATCGCTCGAAAAGGGTAAAAGCGTCGGCGGTAGCGCCGGCAAACCCGAGGAGCACCGAATCGTTAAAGACCTTCCGAACCTTTCGGGCCTTGGCCTTCATCACCGTATCGCCGAGGGTTACCTGACCGTCTCCCGCCATGGCTACCTGATTTCCCCGCCGTACGGCGAGTACCGTTGTTCCGTAGGTAACACCGTCTTTGTGTTTCATGATGCCTCGTCTCCTTTGGGCTCTCCGCCACGCCGGGCATGAGGATGCGCCGCGGCGTAGATTTCCTTGAGCTGCCCAAGACGAAGATGGGTGTAAACCTGTGTCGTCGACAAGCTCGAATGTCCGAGGAGCGCCTGAACCACCCGAATGTCCGCCCCATGGTCCAAGAGGTGGGTCGCGAAGGAGTGCCGGAAGGTGTGAGGAGAGACATGCTTCGCAAGCCCATGCTCCCGAACGCGTTTTTCGATAATCAGGGCGATACCCCGTTGGGTCAGGGGTCCGCCTCGTTGGTTTAGCAATAGTCGTTTTGTGCCGCTTCCCTGGCGCTTCTGAAGCTCTTCCCGGGCCGGGAGGTAGTCGGCAAGGCTCTCTTGGGCGCGTTGCCCGAGAAAGACAACTCGATCCTTGTTCCCTTTGCCGTGGACCAGTATCGAACGAGTGTCTTTCGAGAGCTCCTTGAGCGTAATACCCGCCGCCTCACTCACCCGGCATCCCGTCGAATAGAGGAGCTCGAGGATCAGTCGGTCTCGCCGGTCCCGGAAGGTCGTACCCGGAACCTCGAGAAGCTTCGTCATTTCCTCCTGGAAGAGGAAGCGGGGAAGCGTCTTCGGCGCCCGGAGCGTTCGGATAGCCTCGGCCGGGGAGTAGTCGAGCTCGTTGTTCCCCTGGAGGTGCCGGAAAAAGCCCTTGATCGCCGAGAGGGCACGGTTTACCGAGGTCTCCGCTGCCCCGCTCCGGTGGAGGTGCGCTATATAGCTGCGCATCTGACTCGTGTCTATCTC
>CAZTRQ010000020.1:0-25969 GCA_964616245.1 uncultured Spirochaetaceae bacterium
GCCTCGGGTTCGGGCACCTCGGCGAATTCCTCGATCTCCTCCGCCTCGAGCTCTTCCGGTTCGAGCTCTTCCGGTTCGAGCGCCTCGAGGTCGGTTTCCTCCAGGCGTTCGGATTCTGCCGGGGGAGTTGGGGTAGTTGGGGTAGTTGGCGCCGATGGGCGCACTGCCTCAACCGTCCTCCCGGTCTGAGGCAGCGATTGCAGGTTGTTGACAACCTGTTGGACGATACTCTCGAGGCGCGCGATGTCGGTCGGAGGGCTCTCGAGACGGGCCCGGCTGCCGATAACACCGATTATTTCGTCCCAACTGCGAGAGATAAGCTCGTCGACCTCGGGCTCCCGATCCTTGGAAAGCCGGCCGATTCCGCGCTTAATGTCGGCGGTCAGTTCGTCCCGGCGATTGGCCAGTTCCTGTTGCCAGGCTTCCCAGCTGACTTTCTCCCCGGCTTCGAAATAGCTGCGAAGGAGGTTTATCTGGAATCGTTTGATTCGCTCGGAAACAACCAGGACGGGGTCTTGTCGAACGTTGAGAAGGAGAAAAACCAAGAGGAAGGTAGACAGAACAACGGATGCCAAGAGAATAATGCGCATCCCGGTCGTCATATGGAACTCGGATTCCGGGGCCAGCCATAGATACCGAATGCCTTCCGTACTCCGGGTCGAGAAGACCACGAAGGGCGCGTCGCCCTCAAGGAGAACCGTCGGGAATGACCACTCCGGAGAGGCGATCTCTTCCCACCCTTCGTTAACCGCGCTCCGGAGAGAGTCCGCTTGGCCGAGCGACGCGTTGAGAGCGACGGCGTTGTCTCGTACAACCACCGCCCTGTCGGAAGGAACAAGCAGCCCCGCTCTGGTCAGGCGATTTTCGAGTCCAAGGGTGCCGAAGAAAAAGAGCGCCGTCCCCTGAGGCGTGTCGAACTCGTCGAGAAAGGCCATACGATAGACAATGAGATTTTGTTCCGAGACAAGCTCGATTTCGGGAGTCTGCGGCGGTTCTTCCGGCACAAGGGCTCTAACCTCTTCCGAAAGATCGCTGACCGGAACGTATTCCCGGCGGAACGCGTTCTGCTCCCGAATATCGCCTTCGTCGGAACTGTAGACCAGTCGTTCCCCGCCGTCGACGAAGATTCGCACCGAAGAGAAGGAGGCCGATTCCGATGAGAGAAGACCGATCAGGTTCTGCCGAGCCACGATGTCTTCCCGGCTTTGGTTTGTACGCGCGAGCCGCCGAACCGCGGGGTTCTCCACCACGCCGGCAGTGTTCTCGATGGTGGCCTCGTGGTACTGCCGAACGACGCTCTCCGCGGAGGAAAGCCGGTCCTCGAAGCGTTGTCGTACCCGGGGATCGAAAAAGGTCGTTTCTATGTAGTCAAAGAGTCCTGAGAAGGCAAAGACAGAAAAAACCCCGAAAACCAAGACTGAGATAAGCAGGCTGAGAGCAATTTTCTGAGCAGTCTTCATGCGAAGCGAAATCCCCTGAACATAGAGTCCCGGTTCTAGTATCGGCTAAAACCGACCGGGACTCCAAGGGGAATCCCTACTCGCCTTTCTCCTCTTCGGGTGCGGATTCTTCGGAAACGGGAGAAACTTCGTCGCTACCGCCGGCCTCTTCGGCCTCGACGCTCTTCTTAGAAGCACTCTTCGGCTTCGAAGGCTTCTTACCACCGGACTTTTTCGCTTCAGCCTGGGTTTTTTGCCCAGCAGCGCCTTCGGCTTCCGCCTCTTCGGCGGCTGCTTCTTCGGCGGCAGCAGCCTCTTCAGCGGCCTTCCGATCGGCTTCCTTCTTCTCCGCTTTCGCCCGCTTGCGACTTACCTTGGCCTCGGATTCCTGCTCCGCACCGGGGCGCTCGACGAATTCGAGTAGCACCATCTCGCTGGCGTCCGACTTCCGAGGCCCAAGCTTTAGGATGCGAGTGTATCCGCCGGGGCGACCGGCAAAACGCGGCCCGATTTCCGTAAAGAGCTTTGCAAGGGCCGTCTCATCCTTAATATCACGCCCGACCATCCGCCGATTGTGTACCGAGTCGACTTTCGCCCTCGTCACCATCTTTTCTACCATACGCCTGACCGATAGGGCCTTGGCCTTGGTGGTTCTAATCCGCTCGTGGAGAATGACGGATGTGGCCATGTTGCGCCGGAGTGCCCGGCGGTGACTGGTCTTTCGACCGAGTCGGTTATAGCCAATCTTATGCTTCATCCTCGTCGTCCCCTTTCTCTTCTTCCGATTCCTGGCGCACCCGGAGAGCGTTCTTCAGCTGACTGTAGTCAGTCATACCGAGGCCCAGGTTCCATTCATCGAGCTTCTCTTTTATTTCTTGGAGCGACTTCTTACCGAAGTTTCGCGTCTTCGCAATGTCTTCCTCGGTGCGGGACGTAAGATCGCCGATGCTCCGGATATTCGCGTTCTTCAAACAGTTGCTCGAACGCACCGAGAGCTCGAGCTCTTCGACCGGGGTGTCGAGTAGTTTCTTGATCCGCTCTTCTTCTTCGTCGATATCGTCGTCTCCAAGGATTGCGTCCTCGTCGAAGTTGATAAAGACGGTAAAGTGATCCTTGGCGATCTTTGCCGCTTCCGCCAAAGCGTCTTCCGGCCGAAGGGTGCCATCCGTCCAGAGCTCGAAGACCAGCTTGTCGTAGTCGGTTCGTTGACCGACACGGGTGTTCTCCACGGCGTACTTTACCCGCCTGATCGGAGAAAAGATCGCGTCGATCGCAATAGTGCCGATAACCTCGACGTACTTCTCGTTCAACTCTGCGGGTGTGTAACCGCGCCCAAGGTCGACCTGAATCTCCAACTCGAGATGCCCATCCTCCATCATCGTAAGGATGTGTTGATCCTTGTTTACGACGCGCACGGCGTCGTCGACCTGAAGGTCCTTCGCCGTGACTTCGCCGGGCCCCTTCAGCTCGACCAGAATCGTTCTCTGTTCCGTATCGTTTTCTAACGCAATCTGAATCTGTTTTAGATTATTGATAACATCCGGGGTGTCTTCCGCAACCGCCGGAATCGATTCGTACTCGCTCGACAGCACGTGGGCGTTTCCCTCGGCGTCGTAACTGGTGATGCGAAGAGCCGAAACGGCATAACCCTGAATCGACGAAAGAAGAATCCGTCGCAAGGTATTTCCGATAGTATGCCCGTAACCCCGCTCGAACGGCTGGGCGACGAACTTGCCGTAATTCGGCGTGACTTCGCTATGTTCAAAGGTTATACCCTTTGGTTTCTTGAATCCCTTTAAGAGGTTCTTTCGTGCCATGCCCCCTCCTTCAAACTAGACGCGGCGGCTCTTCCGGGGACGGCATCCATTGTGGGGAATCGGTGTGACGTCCTTGATTGTCCTGACCCGGAGTCCCAGCGCTCCTAAGGAGCGGATTGCCGATTCTCGGCCGACTCCAGGACCCTTAACGTAGACATGCACTTCCTTCAATCCAACATCCATCGCCTTCTGAGCGGCTGTTTCGGCCGTGGTCTGCGCGGCATACGGCGTCGATTTCTTCGCTCCGCGAAAACCGAGCGACCCGGCGCTGGACCAAGAAATGCCGTTTCCGTTCAAATCCGTGATGGTGACAATGGTGTTGTTGAAGGTCGCCTGAATGTAGACATTCCCCTCGAATACCGACTTCTTTTCTCTTTTCTTTCGAGTTTTAGCCACTCTTGCGCTCCTACCGCTTCTTACCGGCAACGGTCTTCCGTTTACCCTTTCGACCCCGGGCGTTCGTTCGTGTCCGTTGACCTCGTACCGGGAGACCTCGACGATGCCGAAGTCCGCGGTAGCAACCGATATCCATCAGCCGCTTGATATTCAACGACACCTGCGTCCGAAGCCGTCCTTCAACGGTGTAGTCGTTTTCTATTACATTGCGCAGCTTGTTGATGTCTTCCGCACTCAGGTCGTTTATCCGAGTTTCCGGAGCGAGTCCGGTTTTCCGACAAATTTCCTGCGCCGACGAGCGCCCAATCCCGTAGATGTAGGTCAGGGCAATATCGACATGCTTGTTCGGAAGGTCAATACCTGCAATTCGTGCCATGGATGCCTCCTAACGCTGCCGCTGCTTGTGCTTCGGGTTCGTGCAAATGACCCTAACCACACCGTTTCGGCGGATAATTTTACAGTTTGAACAAATCTTCTTTACGCTCACACGTACTTTCATCGTCTACCTCTTTATAAATACCGCGACTTGATACGTCCGCGCTTGGTGAGCCCTTCGTGATGGTGCATCCGCAGATGCCCCTCGATCTGAGACATCAGGTCGAGGTCGACCCCCACCATAATCAGGAGGGAGGTGCCGCCCATCAGGAACGCGACCTGCTGCGGAAAGTTGAACAGGCGCTGAACGATCGTCGGTATAATTGCGATAAACGCCAAGAAAATGGCGCCGGGAAGAATAATCCGATTGAGAATGCGGGCGAAGTACTCTTCCATCTTTTCGCTCCGGATTCCCGGAATGGACCCTCCGTTCTCCCGAATGTTCTTGGAGATTTCGATTGGGTTTAGCGTTACCTGGGTGTAGAAATAGGCGAAAAAGATGATCAACATGGTGTAGACAATCAAATACGGCGTCGCGTCGGGGCGAAGCCATACCGAGAGGTTCCTCAACCATCTAACGTCGGGCCCCAGGCTCTGGGCAATCTGAAGCGGAAAGGTAAGCACCGACGACGCGAAAATGACCGGGATGACGCCCGAGGGGTTGATCTTGAACGGAACGTAGGTGTTCTGCGCTCCGTACATTCGCCGTCCCACCACCCGTTTGGCGTAGTGAACCGGTATCTTCCGTTGGCCGCGCTGCTCGTAGATAACCAGTGCGACCACGGCCACGAACATGGCGAAGACCACGATAACGAAGACCGGATTAAGCTCTCCCCGCTGGATTTCCTGGATAAGGATCCAAATAGCGTTAGGCATCCGAGCGACGATTCCCGCAAAAATTATGAGCGAGATACCGTTCCCGATTCCCCTTTGGTTTATCTGCTCCCCGAGCCACATGAGGAAGACCGTTCCCGATGTAACCGTAAGCATCGATATGACGGTGTAGAGCCCCCGGGGCAGAGTAATCGCATCCGGAATACTGTCCGCATACACCGTAACGGCGAAGGACTGGATAAGACAGACGACAACCGTTCCGTACCGGGTATACCGTTGAATCCGCTTTCTTCCCCCGTCTTCTTCCGAGATCTTCTTGAGCTTTGGGAAGACCAAGAGCAGAAGCTGCATGATAATCGACATCGATATGTAGGGCATGATGCCGAGCATGAAGACGCTAAACCGCGTAAAGGCCCCTCCGGCAAAAAAGTCGAGGTAGTCGGTAACCGAAAGCCCCCCTGTTGCCTCCTGCGTAAGGAAGTAGAGCTTAAGCGCGTTAACGTTGATACCCGGGATGGGAATGGTCGCACCGAGGCGAAACACCATCAAGATAAACAGCGTATAGAGAACTCGATCCCGGAGATCCCGGATACGAAAAATGTCGGTTAGGGCGTTACTCGCCATCAGCACCACCGGCCGGAGTGTTCCCCGGCTCTGCCTCTGCTAGAGCTTCGTCGGGTGTCGTAGGCACTTCGACGCTTCCGCCGGCGCGACGGATTTTCTCCGCGGCGCTCTTGGAAACCATCAGACCTTCCACCTTGATCTTCTTGGTAATCTCGCCGTCGGCGAGGATCTTGATCAGGCACTCGCTATTCTTAATGAGCCTCTTTTCCCGAAGCGTCTCGAGGGAGACCACATCGCCGTCGGAAAAGCGCTTGTCGATCTCGCCGAGACTCACCGGAACGGCTGTTTTCTTAAAAGGGTAGTTCGAGAATCCGCGCCGGGCGATGCGCCGATAGAGGGGCATCTGACCACCCTCGAAGCCGAGGCGAACACCACCCCCGGAACGGGAGTTCTGTCCCTTATGCCCCTTTCCCGAGGTCTTTCCGCGGCCGCTTCCCTGTCCACGCCCGAGGACTTTCTTTTTCCTATTTGCTCCCGGCGTTACGTGTAGCTCTGCCATGAACTATACTTCCTCGTATTTGACTAGGTGCGACACCGCCCGGACCATTCCAAGGATCGCGTCGTTGCTTTCCTTTTCGACCGAGTGGCTAATCTTTCGGAGCCCGAGGGCCCGGATGGTTCGAACGTGTTGCGGCTTCTGGCCGTTGGTGCTGCGAACCTGGGTAATGCGAATTTTGCCTGCCATCACTAACCCCACATCTCCGGGATCGCTTTACCGCGGTTCTTCGCGATCTTCCGAGCATCCATCAGCTCGTCGAGCCCGGTAAACACCGCTTTTACGATGTTCAACGCGTTCTGAGAGCCCAAGGACTTGCTCAAAACGTCGTGAATACCCGCCATCTCCATGACGGCCCGAACCGGACCACCGGCGATAATGCCGGTTCCCGGAGCCGCAGGCTTCATCAAGACTCGGGCGCTCTTAAAGGCCCCGATAATCTCGTGCGGAAGGGTTGCTCGCTTCAAAGGCACCCGGATGGTGCTCTTCTTGGCGCGTTCGACACCTTTCCGAATAGCTTCGGCCACGTCGTTCGCTTTCCCGAAACCGAAGCCAACTGTCCCGGCTTTGTCGCCGACGACAACGAGGGCACTAAAGGAAAACCGCCGCCCACCTTTGACAACCTTCGAAACGCGGTTGAGTTTGATAAGCTTTTCGCTAAAATCTTGATCGCGTGAATCGTTCACCATTGCCCCCTAAAAGGTTACTCCCGACTCCCGGACGCCGTCGGCAAAGGCTTTTACGACGCCGTGGTAGAGGTACCCGTTCCGGTCAAAAACAGCAGTCTTGAAACCACTGCTCTTGAGCTCCTCTCCAAAAATCTTCCCGAGCTTACCGGCACCCTCGACCGTTAGCTTGATCCCCTTACCTGCTCCATGCACCGTCGAGCACGAGGTAAGGGTAGCCCCGGCCTCGTCGTTGACGGCCTGCGCGTACAGGTAGCGGTTGCTCTTGAAGACCGAAATACGCGGTCGATCCGCGGTACCGTTGATGCGACCCCGGATACGGGTCTTGCGGCGCTTTCTTCGCCGGATTTTTTCGTCAACTCGTTTCATTCTACTTCTTCCCCGCTACTTGATACCGGACTTTCCGACCTTCCGGGCAATCTGCTCGTCTTCGTACTTGACACCCTTGCCCTTGTACGGCTCCGGTGGTCGCAATGACCGTATCTCAGAAGCCATCTGCCCGACCCGCTGCTTGTCGATACCGGAAATTCGAATCTTGTTCGGGCCTTCGACGTCGACTTGAAGGTCGCTCGGAATCGGATACTCGATGGGCATCGAGTACCCCAGGCTCAGCACGATGCTTTGCCCCTGCTGTTCCGCCCGGTAACCGACACCGTTAATTACTAAGACCTTCGAAAAGCCCGTGGTTACTCCGGTAACCATATTCTGCACCAACCGTTGGTACAGCCCGTGCATCGACTTCGCCGGCTTGGTGTCGTTCTTTCTCGTAACCGTGCACACCCCATCGTCGACGCTTATCGTCACCAGGGGCTTATAGTCTTGAGTCAGCGTTCCCTTCGGCCCCTTTACCACGACCTGGGTCGCGTCGACGGTAATCTCGACGCCGGAGGGTACCGGGATAAGCTGTTTTCCTACGCGCGACATATTAGTTGCTCCCTACCAAACAGTACAAATGACCTCGCCGCCAACCTTCTTCTCCAGGGCTTTTCGGCCCGTCGTGACGCCGGTCGAGGTCGAGACGATGACGGTACCGAAGCCGTTAAAGACTCGGGGCATAACACGATACCCCGAATAAACCCGTCGACCGGGCTTCGAAACCCGTTTTAGGCCGTGGATAATGGGCCGGTTCTCATCGTCGTACTTGAGAAAGATTCGGATGACGGCGTTTCCGTTTTCCGAAACCTTCTTGAAATTCTTTACGAAGCCCTCGTTCTTGAGAATCTTCACGATCTCGAGCTTCAGCTTGGACGGAGTAACGTCCACCTTCTCAAAGTTCGCGATGCTTGCATTGCGAATTTTCGTCAACATATCGGCTACAGGGTCAGATACGCTCATATTCCTCCCCTACCAACTCGACTTCGTGACGCCGGGAATCAATCCCTGGCTTGCCAGCTCGCGAAAACAGATACGACACATCTGGAACTTTCTCATGTAGCCTCTCGAACGCCCGCAGACACGACATCGATTGTAGCTCCGCGTGCTGAACTTAGGAGGCTTCTGGGATTTTACTACTAGCGACTTCTTGGCCATCTACGCTCCTCCTACTTCCTAAACGGCATGCCGAGCTTTTCAAGAAGGCTTTTGCCTTCCTGGTCCGTCTGTGCCGTCGTAACGATAACGATGTTAAGACCACTTATCCGTTCGATCTTGTCGTAGTCGATTTCCGGAAAGATGATCTGCTCGGTGATACCGAGGGAGTAATTACCATGCCCGTCGAAGGCGTTTCCGCTTACACCTCGGAAGTCTTTGACCCGAGGAAGGGCGATATTGATCAAGCGGTAAAGAAAGTCGTACATCCGGGAACCCCGGAGGGTTACCTTGGCACCGATTTCCATACCTTCTCGAAGCTTAAAGTTCGATATCGATTTTCTAGCCTTGGTCTTTACGGCCTTCTGCCCGGCGATAAGAGTAAGCTCGTCCACGGTGGCGTCCAAGAACTTCTTGTTCACGATGGCGTCACCGACCCCGGCGCTTAGAACAATACGGTCGATACAGGGTACCTGCATTACCGTCGTGTAGCCAAACTCTTCCATCAACGCCGGAAGAACTTTCTCTCGATAGAGTTGCTTCATGGGCGGGACGTAGTTTTGTGTTGCTACCGCCATTACAGTTCTTCTCCCGTCTTCTTGAGGTACCGAACCTTGCGGTCCCCATCAATCTTTATTCCCACACGGCTCGGCTGACCGTTCTTGGTCACCGCCATGACGTTCGACACGTCGAGGGACGCTTCGATCTCGATAATGCCCGCCCGGTCGTTCTGTCGCCGCTTTCGCACCGCCTTCTTGACAAGATTGATCCCCTCGACGACGACCCGGTGGCTGCCGTGGTCAATGCGGAGAATCCGGCCGGTTTTGCCCTTATCCTTCCCCGCTATCACGATGACGTTGTCGTTCTTCTTAAGCTTCGTAATTCCTTCTGCCATGCCTGCGCTCCTAAAGCACTTCGGGGGCGAGGGATACGATCTTCATGTACTCCTCTTCCCTGAGCTCCCGTGCTACCGGGCCGAATATCCGCTTACCCTTGGGGTTTCGCGTCGCGTCGATAATCACACAGGCGTTGTCGTCGAATCGGATGTAGGTGCCGTCCGCCCGACGATACTCCTTCTTGGTCCGAACGATGACCGCCCGCTCGACATTTCCTTTCTTAATCGGCGCGTTTGGAAGTGCATCCTTGACCGCAACGACAATGGTGTCGCCGACCGAGGCGACCCGTCGCTTGCTGCCGCCAAGGACCTTTATGCACTGCACCCGCTTTGCACCGCTGTTATCCGCCACGTTGAGGAACGAGCTCATTTGAATCATTCAACCCCTCCTTAACGGGCTCGCTCGACGATTTCGAGAAGCGCCCAGTGTTTTTCCTTGCTGATCGGTCTGTGCTCAATTACCCGAACCGTGTCCCCTGTATGGGCGCTATTCTCGGCGTCGTGAGCTTTCAGCTTCTTCGTCAGCTTGATGTACTTCTTGTAGAGCCGGTGCACGTTCCGCTTCTGAACGGCCACAACGATGGTCTTATCCATCTTGTCGCTCGTTACGACGCCCTGAAGAACCCGCCGACTCTTCGTGGTTTCCGTGGTATCAGACATCCCCTTACTCCTGTGTCTCTAGGACATCGGCGTGGTTATAGATCAAGGTGTTGAGCCGAGCAATCTTGCGTCGAATCGTTCGCTTTTCCAGCGGGTTCTCGACGTGACCCATTACCGTATCGAATCGAACGTCCCGATAACGCTTCTTGAGCTCTTCTCGCTTCGCAACGAGCTCTTCGAAGGTCAGATCCCTAAAAGAATCTCTCATTACGCAACTCCTCGAGTCACAAACTTGGTGTGAACCGGCAATTTGTGAGCCGCCAGACGAAGAGCCTCTTGAGCCAAGTCCGGATTTACACCGGCAAGCTCGAACATGATCGTGCCGGGCTGTACCGCCGCGACCCAGTGCTCCGGGGTTCCCTTTCCCTTGCCCATGCGTGTTTCCGCCGGCTTTTTCGTATAGGGAACATCCGGGAAAATGCGGATCCATACCTTCCCGCCACGCTTGATATGACGAGTCATAGCGATTCGAGCAGCCTCGATCTGGCGGTTGGTAATCCAAAAGGCGTCGAGGGACATCAAGCCGTACTCTCCGAAGGCAATCGTGTTCCCCCGGGTCGCAACGCCCCCGAGCGTCCGGTTGACCCGACGCTGCCGCTTCCTATATTTCGTTCGCTTTGGACTAAGCATTTCTAAGCCTCTCCTTCGCCTCTATCCCGGCGCTTCCGCACCAAGAGTCCCGCGTCTTCCTTTCGGTCTTTCCGCAGTATTTCGCCGCCGAAGACCCACACCTTGACGCCGATGGTTCCGAAGGTCGTTTTCGATACGGCGAAACCGTAGTCGATATCCGCTCGGAGCGTATGCAGCGGAATGCGTCCGTCTTTGATCGACTCGCTACGAGACATTTCCGATCCACCGAGGCGTCCGGCGATCCGGATCTTAATGCCCTGCACACCGGCCTTGGTGGCACCACCGACGGCCATCTTGAGGGTCCGACGAAAAGAGGAGCGTGACCGCAACTGCCGGGCGACGTTCAAGGCGATTACCTGAGCGTTCGTTTCAGGGCGCTTAATCTCCTTGATCTTTATTTGAATCTTCTTACCCGCTTCCTTCTGCAAAAGAGCACCGATCTTTTCGATCGTCGAGCCCTTCGTCCCGATAATGACTCCGGGCCGAGAGCTGTGAATAACCAGGGTGATCCGCTGTGGGTGGCGAATTATCTCCACCTCCGCGAGCTCGGCGTTCCGGGTCAGGGGACTCGAGTCGAGCAGTCGCCGAAGCTTCAAGTCCTCGTGGAGTGTGTTCGCGTATTCCCGGGGGTCGACGAACCACTTGGACTTCCAGGTTTTGTTGATACCGAGCCGAAGCCCGATCGGATTTACTTTCTGACCCACCTTACGCCCCCTTGTGCCCTATCTCGTCAACCACAGCGGTAATGTGGCTCATCCTCTTCTGAAGGATGTCCGCCCGCCCACGAGCGCGGTACCAGATCCGCTTGTACCGCGGCCCCTCGTTTACCAGCAACTGCTTTACGTAGAGCATGTCTTCGTCGAGGTTCTTGTTCAGGTACAGCGCGTTTGCCGCCGCCGACTCGATTACTTTCTTCAACATCCGGGCACCCCGATGTGGGAGATGCTCCAGAATCGCAATGGCCTCGGTATACGGACGACGTCGAATCTGCGTTGCCACGCGCCTCACCTTGGTCGGCGCAATAAGCAAAAAGCGTCCGTGAGCCTTAAAGCCGGTTGTCTCTGCCATTCCCTCTCTCCCTAACGCTTAGAAGCCTTCTTGTCGGAACCGGCGTGCCCCCGAAACGTTCGGGTCGGAGAAAACTCTCCGAGTTTATGTCCGACGAGGTTCTCGGTAACGTAGACGGGCACCCATGCCTTGCCGTTGTAGACCGAGATCGTAAGCCCCACCATCTCCGGAATAATCGTCGATGTCCGGGAATAGGTCTTTATAATCTTCTTCTGCCCCGAGCGATTCATCTCCACGACGCGGCCGTAAAGACTCTTCTCGATAAACGGACCCTTCTTGATTGATCTGGACATCTACTTCTTGCCCCGCTTCTTAACGATAAATCTATCGGATTGCTTGTGCGCCTTCCGCGTCTTGTACCCCTTCGTCGGAACACCCGTGGGACTAACCGGGTGGCGCCCACCGGAGGTTCGCCCTTCACCACCGCCGTGGGGGTGATCGTGGGGGTTCATAACGACGCCTCGGACCTTCGGCCGCCGACCGAGCCACCGGGATCGCCCCGCTTTGCCGAGGTTTACGTTCATGTGATCTTCGTTTCCGACGCTACCTACGGTGGCGGAGCAGCGCTTAAAAATCATCCGCATCTCCCCGGAGGGAAGTCGAACCGTAACATAGTCCTTCTCTTTTGCGACCAAAACCGCGCCGCCCCCGGCGGCCCG
The DNA here is from genome assembly GCA_964616245.1 of uncultured Spirochaetaceae bacterium. Taxonomy (GTDB): domain Bacteria; phylum Spirochaetota; class Spirochaetia; order DSM-27196; family PWMO01; genus CAYPUT01. The sequence goes on from CAZTRQ010000020.1 coordinate 12,107, forward strand.
TACCATCTGCCCGCCTCGACCGAGTTGCAGCTCGATGTTGTGAACGGTGGTCCCCAAGGGAATCGACTCCAAGGGAAGACTGTTACCCACCTGGGCGGGAGCCTGGTCCCCGGAGAGAATCGTAGTGCCCACTACCAGGCCCTTCGGCGCGATAATGTAGCGCTTCTCGCCGTCCGCGTAGACAACCAGGGCGAGGTTCGCGCTCCGGTTCGGGTCGTATTCAATCGCGGCAACCTTGCCCGGGACCCCGGCCTTGTCACGCCGAAAGTCTATGAGCCGCTGCTTTCGCTTATGCTGCCCGCCTTTCCGGCGAACGCTAATTCTTCCCGTTCCGCCCCGCCCGGCCTTAAAACCCTTACCCTTGGTAAGGCTCTTCTCCGGCTTATCCTTGTCGATCTCGTCGAAGGTAAGGCCGGTCATAAAGCGCCGACCGGCTGTAACCGGCTTAAATTTCTTTACTCCCACACTACTCTCCTTAGGCGCCTTCGAAGATTCCGATCTTCTCGCCCGGCGCCAAGGTAACCACGGCCTTCTTCCACCCGGCGGTATACCCCTTTTTGTGGCGGACGCGCTTGGGCTTGCCGTGGACATTGATAACCTGGCAACCGACGGGATGAACGTCGAAGAGCTTACGAACTGCGTCTCGAATCTGCAGCTTGTTCGCCCGGGGGCTCACCCGAAAGACGTACTTCCCGGATTCCCGTTGTCCGTTCGACTTCTCCGTCAAAATAGGCTCTATCAGAATTTCGTCGGGTCTCATCACGACTCCTCCGTCGTATCGCCGGCCGCCGCCACTGTTGCCTTCGGCTGCTCGGAGGCGGCGCTACCGAAAAATTCGTCGAGCTTCTTGATCCCGCTCTCGGTAACCAACACGTTCTTCGCATAAAAGAGGTCGTGAGCCGAAAGACGGTTGAACGACAGATGCTTGAGCCACGGAATATTCCGGGCCGCTCGTTTGGTCATTGCGCTGTCGGAGTCGAGAACCAGAACAGTGGACTCCGGCCCAACATAGCTCGAAAGATAGGAGGCCATCTCTTTCGTCTTTCCACTCTCAATGGAGAAGTCGGCGATAACCTTGAGCGACTCCTCGCGAATTTTTAAGGACAGGAGCGACATATACGCCGAACGCTTCTGCTTCCGGGGCATCGAGTAGCTATAGTCTCTAGGAGTTGGGCCGAACACGGTTCCGCCCCCAACCCAAATCGGGCTCCGGCGGGTACCGGATCGCGCGCGACCGGTGCCTTTCTGCCGCCAGGGCTTCCTCTTGCTTCCCCGAACTTCGCTACGCCCCTTAGTATCCGCGGTACCGACACGTCGGTTCGCCAATTCGTTTCGAATTGCAAAGTAGATCGTGTCCATGTTCGGCTCTCGACCAAAAACGGCGTCACTGACCGTTACGGTGCCCTTTTTCTTCCCGTCTTTCGAAAGAACCGGCAAGTCCATAGTGATATCCCCTTAACGCTTCTTGGCCATGGATACCAAAACGTATCCGTTCCGGGCACCGGGGACGGCGCCCCCGACAAGAAGCATCTGCTTTTCTGCGTCCACCCGGACAACCCGAAGGTTCTGCACGGTGGAACGCTCTCCACCCATTCTTCCGGGCATTCGAGTCCCCTTGATGACCCGAGAGGGCCAGGCGGCCATACCCGTCGAGCCGTTGGCACGGTGAAACTTCGATCCATGGGTCTTACGCCCGCCGCCGAATCCGTGGCGCTTTATAACACCCTGAAATCCTTTCCCCTTGCTCGTACCTACGACGTCGACGAAGCCCGCGTCGGCAAAGAGGTCGACGCCGAGAGCGTCGCCTACCGCGCATTCGTGATCAAAATCCGAGACTTCTACCATCTTCCGCTGCGGTGCGACACCAACCTTCTCGTATTGGCCCCGAACCGGCTTTGTCAGCCGTTCCGGCTTCGCTACTTCTGCGCCGAGAATTACGGCGGAATAGCCGTCCTTCTCCGGCGTTCTTTGCCCGACCACCACATTCGGCTCCACCTGAATGACCGTCACCGGCACCAGGCGCCCAGCGTCGTCAAAGACCTGGGTCATGCCAATTTTTCGTCCAATAAGCCCAACCATCTGAATCCTCGCTCTTACTTACTGGCGAATCTCGACGTCGACGCCGGCCGGGAGCTCGAGCTTCATCAGAGAATCCATAACCGCCGAAGTCGGCTGAATAATGTCGATAAGCCGCTTGTGGGTACGCATTTCAAACTGCTCCCGCGACTTTTTGTTAACATGGGGCGACCGAAGCACCGTGTACTTGTTGATACGTGTCGGAAGTGGTACCGGCCCGGCTACCTGTGCCCCCGCTTTTTGCACCGTTTGTACGATTGCCTTGGCGCTCTGGTCTATAAGCTCAACGTCAAAGGCTCTTAGTCGAACCCTTATCTTGTCGCCGGCCATGGTTCCTCCAAAAAAGCGAGCCTTGCCGCCGGAAGACGGCAAGGCCCCATACGCGTTCTCTTTTTATTCGATAATCTCGATGACCTGTCCACTGGCCACGGTGCGGCCACCTTCGCGAATTGCGAAGCGGAGCCCCTTCTCCATGGCGATCGGGTGGATCAGCTCAGCGTCGATCTCGGTGTTGTCACCGGGCATAACCATCTCCTTACCCTCGGGAAGGGCGACGGAACCGGTAATGTCGGTGGTACGGAAATAGAACTGGGGACGGTAGCCGGTAAAGAACGGCGAGTGTCGACCACCCTCTTCCTTGCTCAAGCAGTAGATGGTCCCCTTGAACTTGTGGTGCGGGGTAATGGATCCCGGCTTCGCGAGAACCTGCCCACGCTCGACGTCGTTCTTGTCGACACCACGCAGAAGAACACCGATGTTATCCCCTGCCTGCCCTTGATCGAGGAGCTTGTTGAACATCTCGATGCCGGTTACGACCGTTTCGGACGTGTCCCGGATACCGATTATCTGAATCTTATCGTTCAGCTTCACAACGCCCCGCTCGACACGACCGGTAACGACCGTACCCCGTCCCTGGATCGAAAAGATGTCCTCGATCGGCATAAGGAAGTCTTTGTCGACGTCCCGCTCGGGAAGGGGAAAGTAGCTATCCATGGCCTCGAGAAGGTCGAGAATCGACTTGATCTGCTCGTCGTCGTCGGGATTACTCATCGCGTTGAATGCGCTCCCCTTGATTACAGGGATGTCATCCCCGGGGAAATCTTGAGCCTTAAGGATGTCCCGAACCTCTTCTTCGACGAGCTCGACGAGATCCGGGTCGTCGACGAGGTCGACTTTATTGATGTAGACGATAATGGACGGGACGCCGACCTGCCGCGCGAGGAGGACGTGTTCCCGGGTCTGGGACATCGGACCGTCGTCGGCTGCCACGACCAGAACTGCACCGTCCATCTGGGCGGCGCCGGTAATCATGTTCTTAATGTAGTCGGCGTGGCCCGGACAGTCGACGTGAGCGTAATGCCGTTCCTTCGACTCGTATTCAACGTGGCGGGTGTTGATCGTAATGCCTCGAGCTTTTTCCTCGGGTGCATTGTCGATATCCTCGTACTTCATAACTTTACCGCCGGTAGCCTTCGCAGTAAGCATCGTCAGAGCTGCCGTCAGGGTAGTCTTACCGTGATCGACGTGTCCGATCGTACCGACGTTAATATGAGGCTTTGTTCGCGCAAATTTTTCCTTGGCCATTACGCCCTCCTTAGCAATATCTAACGCAGCCTATTCCATATCCCCCAAAGCGCACGCATTGGGGTTTAGGTACCAAAAAGTGAAAATCAGTTGTGGAGGTTAGCAAGAAGGTGAGCGGACTAGGCGACGCCTATTAGCGACGCCCCTTCCAGAGGAACGTAAACCTCTGTAGAACCGTGGTCACCACCTTACTATCCCGTTCGTGCCACAATGCCACACCAAACTCCAGGACAGTTGGTTTGGATCCTTTTCTCGAGCGCCCCCGACTACGCCGGAGAGGCAACTCTCTATGTTATACCGATGTCTCGACCCAGGGTCAAGTAACTACCAACGATAGTGGGCGAAAGCCTTATTGGCCTCTGCCATCCGGTGGGTATCTTCCTTCTTCTTAAAGGCCGTCCCCGCACCGTTAAAGGCGTCCAAGAGCTCTGCGCTCAACTTCTGGCTCATCGACTTGCCGGACCGGTCCCGGGCAGCCTTGATGATCCAGCGCATCGCGAGGGCCTCCCGTCGACTATCGCGAATCTCCACCGGGACCTGGTAGGTGCTTCCACCGACCCGGCGCGATTTGACTTCCACCATCGGCTTGACGTTGTCGAGGGCCTTCAAGAACACCTCGATGGGCTGAGCGTCGGTCTTCCCGTCGATCATTTCCATAGCCCCGTAGAGGTTTCGCGCACTGGTGGAACGTTTGCCGTCGTACATCATCCGGGAGATAAACTTGGAAACCGTAATATTGTTATACCGCGGATCCGGAATAATCGGTCGCGGGGGTACTTCCTTTCTTCGTGGCATCCCTACTCCCTCCTAGGCCTTCGGTCGCTTCGTCCCGTACTTGGAACGGGCCTTTTTCCGGTCCTCGACACCGAGGGTATCCTTGGCTCCCCGAATAATGTGATATCTCACACCGGGAAGATCCTTCACTCTGCCGCCCCGGAGGAGCACAACGGAGTGCTCCTGTAGGTTGTGACCAATCCCGGGAATGTAGGCCGTGGCCTCGATTCCATTCGTAAGGCGGACACGGGCAACCTTTCGGAGCGCCGAGTTCGGCTTCTTTGGGGTTACCGTCATCACGCGAGTACATACTCCCCGTTTCTGGGGACAAGACTGCAACGCTCGGGACTTCGTCTTCTTAGACGCCTTTTTTCGGCCCTTCCGGACCAGTTGGTTTATAGTTGGCATAATGATCGAGCGCACAAGCTACCAAAGGGCGAGCGATGTGTCAAGCAGTGGCCCCGCACCGGAGCCACTACCGTGGTAGCTTAGTAAACTTCCGCCTCCTCACGGTTCTCTTTCTCTTCTTCTTCGCTTTCGTCTTCAATCCGCTCCCGGGCCCGGGCTTCGAGAATTTCTTGCATGTGGGCGTCGAGGTCGTCCCGGTGCTCGTCGAAGAGCTTGATGTTCTTGTAGTTCCGCATCCCGGTACCGGCGGGTATCAGGTGGCCGATAATGACGTTCTCCTTCAGACCCCGCAAGGTGTCCGAAGATCCGGAAATCGCCGCGTTGGTAAGCACCCGAGTAGTTTCCTGGAACGACGCCGCAGAGATAAACGAGTCGATGTTCAGGGATGCCCGGGTAATGCCGAGGAGTAAGGGCCGAGCAACCGCCGGCTGCCCACCCTCTCGAACGACCTTTCGGTTCTCATCGTGGAACCGGTACTTATCGATCTGCTGGCCGTAGATAAAGTTCGTATCGCCGACCTGGAGAATCTCTACCTTTCTCATCATCTGCCGGATGATAACGCCGATGTGCTTGTCGTTGATGTTTACGCCTTGAAGTCGGTAGACCTCCTGTACTTCGTTTACCAGGAATGTCTGAAGGGCGTTCTCGCCGAGAATCAGCAAGATGTCGTGAGGATCGATATTACCGTCGCAGAGCATCTCACCGGCTTCGACCAAGTCGTCTTCCCGGACCAAGAGGTGTTTACCCATCGGGACGAGGTGCTTGTACTCCTTGCCGTAGGCGTCTTCGACCACGATGACCCGTTTGCCCTTGGTTATCGGTCGGAAGTGTACGGTACCGCTCACCTGTGCGAGGATCGACCCGTTCTTCGGCCGCCGGGCTTCGAAGAGCTCTCCGACCCGGGGAAGACCACCGGTAATGTCCCTCGTCTTGACGCTTTCCTTCAAGAGCTTGGCGAGGGTCCGGCCGGCTTGGACTTCGTCGCCGTTGTCCACATTCAAGTACGCCGAACCCGGCAGGTAGTAAATGGCCAGCTCCTCGCCGTCGGCGCCTTCGACGATAATTCGGGGCTGAAGCGTCTCGAGGGTAAACTCGGTAATCTTCTTCTCGATATTTCCGGTATCCTCGTTGACCTCTTCCTTCAGCGTGGTCCCCTGGACGATGTCCTTAAAGCGGATCGTCCCGGAAACCTCGGAAATAATCGGCTCCGAGAAGGGGTCGAAAACCGCGATCGGCTCCTCGGCGGCGAGGACGTCCCCCTCTTCGACCATAAGCTCGGCACCGTTTCGGACCTCCAGGCGCTGCTCCTGAGCCGTAAGGAGGAGCTTTCCGTCCTTGATCGCGGCGTAGGCGTTGTCCGGAGAGGTAATCTCCTCCCCACCCTTCATCGCGATAGCTTGTCCCTTGATGACCTTTTCCCCGTCTCCGACGAGGACCTTTTCCTTCTTGGCAATCTCGAACTCGGCAAGGATCCGGGACGCGGTTACAAAACCCTTTCGGGTAAAGAGCCGGGAGCCGTTTTTCACAGTAACGATGTGTCCGGTGATGTTTCGAATAAGCACCGGGTATTTAAGGTAGGTCTGGTTCTCTTCCGAGGACTTTGTCGCCGCGCCACCGATATGGAAGGTCCGCATCGTCAGCTGGGTTCCCGGCTGGCCGATGGACTGGGCGGCGATTATGCCGACAGCCTCGCCGACGTCGACGGTCCGGTTGTCCGCAAGGTTTCGTCCGTAGCACTTCCGACAGACGCCGTGGCTCGCCTCGCAAGTCAGAACGGTTCGTATGCGGACGTGCTCGATCCCCGCTTCTTCGATGGCGAGAGCGAGATCGTCGGATATCTCTTCGTTGACGTCTACGAGGACCTCTCCGGTAATCGGATGCTTAACCCGTTCGAGGGTAAAGCGGCCCTGGATCCGGTCGGCGAGGCTTTCGACGACCTCTTCCCCGTCCTTGAGGGCGACCATCTCGATACCGTTGATGGTACCGCAGTCGTCCTCGGTCACCACGACGTCCTGGGCGATATCGACGAGACGTCGCGTAAGGTAGCCTGCGTCTGCGGTCTTCAGGGCGGTGTCCGCGAGCCCCTTCCGGGCGCCGTTCGTAGAGATAAAGAACTCGATAACCGAGAGCCCTTCGCGGAAGTTCGACCGAATGGGCAGCTCGATAATGTCACCCGAAGGCTTTGCCATCAGACCCCGCATGCCGGCGAGCTGCCGGATCTGGCTCCGGCTACCCCGGGCACCGGAGGTTGCCATCATATAGACGGGGTTAAAACCCTTTCGGTCGGTCTTGAGCTGACTCATCATAACGTTGGTCAGCTCTTCGTTGGTCTTGCTCCAGACCTCGACGGCGCGGTTGTACCGCTCTTCGTTGGTAATGTGCCCCTGGAGGTACTGCGTCTGGATCGATTCGACCTCCTTGTTGGCGGCGGCGATCATCTCGCGCTTCTCATCCGGGACTATGATGTCGTCAATGCCGATGGTCGCACCGAACTTCGTCGCGTAGTAGAAACCCAACTGCTTGATTACGTCGAGCATCCTGACCGTTACCGCCGGACCGTACTCGGTATGGACACCGGCTACCAGAGCGCGGAGCTCCTTATCCCCCATCGACTCGTTCAAAAAGCCGATCTCCTCCGGAAGCTCTTCGTTCAGAATAATCCGCCCCGGCGTGGTAAAGACTGCTTCGCCGTTGAGACGAAGTCTAACCCGGGTATGGTACCCCACCGCCTTGGCATCCAAGGCAAGGAGCACCTCGTCGGTACTGTTAAAGCTCTTGCCCTCGCCGATCTCCCCTTCCCGTTCCCGGGTCAGGTAGTTAATTCCCAAGATCATTTCCTGGGAGGGAAAGACAATGGGCTTGCCGTTGGCCGGGTTCAGGAGGTTCCGAGAAGAGAGCATCAGAGTCCAGCACTCTATCTGGGCCGCCTGGGTCAGGGGCACGTGGACCGCCATCTGGTCTCCGTCGAAGTCGGCGTTAAAGGCGTGACAGACCATGGGGTGGAGGCGAATTGCCTTTCCGTCGACAAGAACCGGCTCGAAGGCCTGAATACCGAGCCGATGGAGGGTCGGGGCACGGTTTAGCATAACCGGGTGCTCCCGGACGACCTCGTCGAGGACCGCCCAGACCTCCGGCGTTTCTTGTTCGACGAGAGTCTTTGCTTTCTTGATGTTGTAGACGACGTCCTTCTCGACGAGCTTCTTCATGATGAAGGGTTTGAAGAGCTCCAAGGCCATCTTGGTGGGGAGGCCGCATTGATGCAGCTTGAGCTCCGGCCCGACGACGATGACCGACCGGCCGGAGTAGTCTACCCGCTTCCCGAGGAGGTTCTGCCGGAAACGCCCCTGCTTCCCTTTTAGCATATCCGAAAGGCTCTTGAGAGGACGGTTCGAGGCGCCTTTGACCACGCGCTTCTTCTTCGAGTTATCGAAGAGGGCGTCGACGGCCTCTTGGAGCATCCGCTTCTCGTTTCGGATAATTATATCCGGGGCGTGGAGGGCCATCAGTCGCTTTAACCGGTTGTTCCGGTTGATAACCCGGCGATACAGGTCGTTCAAGTCGCTGGTGGCAAACCGGCCACCGTCGAGCTGCACCATCGGCCGGAGCTCCGGGGGAATAACCGGAATAACGTCGAGGATCATCCAATCCGGGCGGTTCTCCGAATCCCGGAAGTTCTCGACGATTTCGATCCGCTTCAGAAGCCGCTTGTCCGCCTTCGGACCCTTCTCGACCATGGTGTTCCGAAGCTCCGCCGAGAGGGCGTCGAGATCGAGGGTTTCCAGAAGCGTCCGAACAGCCTCGGCGCCGATACCGGCGGAAAAGGACATACCGTGGCGCTCCCGTGCCTCCATGAACTCCTCTTCGCCAAGGAGGTCCATCTTCTTAAGGTCCGTGTCGCCGGGATCGATGACGATATACTTCTCGTAGTAGAGGATAGAACGGAGCGCTGCTATCGATAGATCGAGGAGGAGCCCCATTCGAGAAGGAACCGAACGGTAGTACCAAATGTGGGAGACCGGGCTCGCGAGCTCGATATGCCCCATCCGTTCCCGCCGGACCTTAAAGTGGGTAACCTCGACTCCGCAACGGTCGCAAATTACGCCCTTGTAGCGGATGGACTTAAACTTGCCGCAGTAGCACTCCCACTCTTTGGTCGTACCGAAAATGCGTTCGCAGAAGAGCCCATCCTTCTCCGGCCGGAGGGTTCGATAGTTAATCGTCTCCGGCTTCTTGACCTCGCCGTAGCTCCAGGCACGAACCTGATCCGGCGAGGCCAGTTGAATCATAATGCTGTCAAAATCTTGAATGTCTCTCATAACGTTTTCGCTTCCCCCTAGAAGCTGCTGCCCTGTCGGTTAATCAGCTCTTCGTCCCGTTCGGTTAGCGGTATCTGCTTTCCCTTCGAATCGAAGATCGAAATGTCGAGGGCAAGGCCCCGTAGCTCCTGTACCAAGACGTTGAAAGATTCGGGAACCCCCGCAGAGGTCGCCGGTTCGCCCTTTACGATGCTCTCGTAGATCTTCGCCCGTCCGGTCATGTCGTCCGATTTAATGGTCAGAAGCTCCTGAAGCGTATTTGCTGCGCCGTAGGCCTCGAGGGCCCAGACTTCCATCTCTCCGAGGCGCTGGCCACCGAACTGGGCCTTTCCCCCGAGGGGCTGCTGTGTGACCAAAGAGTAGGGCCCGGTGGAACGGGCGTGCATCTTGTCGTCCACCAGGTGATGGAGCTTGAGCATGTACATGCACCCGACCATTACGTCGTTCTCGAAGGCCTCGCCGGAACGTCCGTCGTAGAGGGTAATCTTCGAGGTCTTGGGATACCCCGCCTTCTCGAGGCGGTCCTGGATCATCTCTCGGGTGGCCGATTCGAACACCGGTGTGGCATACCACTCGTCGAGCCCAAGGGCCGCCCAGCCGAGCTCCGTTTCGAGAAGCTGCCCGAGATTCATCCGGGAGGGGACTCCCAAGGGATTCAGGCAGACATCGAGGTGGGTACCGTCGGCCATGTACGGCATATCCTCTTCCGGGAGGACCCGGGCGATAACCCCCTTGTTTCCGTGGCGGCCGGCCATCTTATCACCCTCCCGAAGCTTTCGCTTGGTGGCGATGAGAACCTTTACCACCTCGTCGACGCCAGGAGAGAGGTCGTCACCCTCGCTTCTCCGGAGCCGCTGGACGTCGATAACCGTTCCGTCGGTTCCGTGGGGGACCCGCAGGCTGGTGTCCCGGACTTCCTTCGCCTTTTCCCCGAAGATCGAGTTCAAGAGCTTGAACTCCGGAGTGGTTTCGGTTTCGCTCTTCGGCGTCACCTTGCCGACGAGGATGTAGCCCGAGCCGATCTTGGCGCCGACTCGGACAATCCCTTCTTCGTCGAGCTGATCGAGGGACTTCTCCGACGTATTGGGAATATCCCGCGTTATCTTCTCCGGTCCCAGCTTGGTTTCCCGCACCTCGACGGTAAACTCCTTGATGTGAACCGAGGTAAAGATGTCCTCTTTTACCACCTTCTCGGAGACCAGAATGGCATCTTCGAAGTTATAGCCGTTCCAGGGCACGAAGCCGACCAGAACGTTTCGCCCCAAGGCGAGCTCTCCGTTATAGGTGGCGGGACCGTCGGCGACGACGTCCCCCACTTTAAGCTTCTGCCTCAGCTTGACGATCGGTTTCTGGATGTAACAGGTGTCCTGGTTCGTCCGCTGATACTTCAAGAGCGGGTAGATGTCCCTGTCTTCCGGTCCGGAAGCGTCCTTCGGTTCCACAACGACCTGGGTGGCGGAAACATAGGTAACCGTTCCAGCCCGTCCGGCCTTTAGCAGAACGCCGGAGTCGTAGGCGGTCTTTGCCTCCATGCCGGTCCCGATCCGCGGGGGCTCGGGAAAGACCAGAGGAACCGCCTGGCGCTGCATGTTCGATCCCATGAGGGCCCGGTTTGCGTCGTCGTGCTCCAGAAAGGGAATGAGGGACGCGGACACCGAGATAATCTGCTTCGGAGAGACGTCCATGTACTGGATATCCTCCGGTGGTCGGGTCGTGTAGTCGCCCGATCGGCGCACCGAAACGGTCTTGGTCTGGAAGGTTCCCTTGTCGTCGACCTGGGCGTTCGCCTGGGCGATGTAGTGCTTCTCCTCGTCCATCGCGGAGAGGTAGTGGATATCCTCGGTAACCCGGCCATCTTTTACCTTTCGGTAGGGAGCCTCGAGAAAACCGTAATCGTTTATCCGGGTGTAGTTTGCCAGGGAGACGATCAGACCGATGTTGGGACCTTCCGGCGTCTCGATGGGACACATCCTTCCGTAGTGGGTGTAGTGGACATCTCGAACCTCGAATCCGGCTCGGTCTCGGGAGAGTCCCCCGGGCCCCAGGGCGTTTAGGCGCCGCTTGTGGGTCAGCTCGGAGAGCGGATTTACCTGGTCCATAAACTGGGAGAGCTGGCTGGACCCGAAGAACTCCTTGATCGCCGCCACGATCGGCTTGATCGAGAGAAGGTCCTGGGGCTTGATGGTGTCGGTCTCTTTGAGGGACATTCGCTCCTTGGCGATACGCTCCATCCGGGAAAAGGCGGTCTTGAGCTGATTGGTCAGCAGCTCTCCGACGCTCCGGATTCGGCGGTTTCCGAGGTGGTCGATGTCGTCGACGTTTGCCTCGCCGATGTAGACTCGAATAAGGTAGAGCATCGTGTTGATGATGTCTTCCTTCATAAGGACGTAGTCCTCGGCGGGAGTCTCGTAATCGAACTTCTTGTTCAGCTTGTAGCGCCCCACCCGCCCGAGGTCGTACCGGCGCTCGGTAAAAAACATCGAGTTAAAGTCCTTTTCGGCGCTTTCCACGGTAATCGGCTCACCGGGCATTATGACGGCGTAGATCGCCGCCAGAGCGTCCTCTTTGGTCGGCTCGTCGTACTCCGTTTCGTCCCGAGTGTACTTCGCCTCTTCTCGCTCGAAGCAGTTCAGGATGATCTCGGAGTGAAGCGACTCGGGATTCGACATGTCGATGACGGTTATGTTCCTGACCCCGGAGTGAAGCAACTCGTCGACATCGTGGGGATGGAGCTTTTCCCCGGCGCGATAGAGCTTCCGTTGCTGCCCCGGTGAGTTTTCGTCGTCTATAAAGACCGCCCGGGCGAGAACCTCTCCCACGAGCTGCTCTCGGGTCTCCCGGTCGTCGGCTATGGAGAGCTCCTTGGTCTTGTAGCAAACGTCGATAATCTTCTCCCGGGTATCGTAACCGAGGGCCCGGAGAAAGAGCGTCCCAAGAATCCTTTTCTTACGGTCGATTTTCGCGTAGACCAGCTCTTTCTTCTGATCGATCTCGAACTCGAGCCAGGAACCGCGGTAGGGAATAATCCTCGAAGAGTAGACCCCTTTTTCGTGGGAAAAAATGACGCCGGGGCTTCTGTGGATCTGACTTACAACGACCCGCTCGGCACCGTTTATAATAAAGGTGCCCCGGTCTGTCATCAGGGGGAGATCCCCCATGTAGATGTCTTTCTGCCTGATCTCCCCGGTGTCAAGAAAGACGAGGTTTATCCGCGCTTTGATGGGGATGGCGAAGGTATGACCCTTCTGCTTACACTCGAGCTCGCCCATCTTTATGTTCTCTTCGTCGAGAATGTAGTGATCGTATTCGAGGCGCATGTCCCCGTTTTGGCTTTCTATCGGAAACGTCGTCAGAAAGACCTCTTCCACACCCTGAACCTCAAGAGGCTCCCCGTTAAGGAGCGTCTGCCGCTGGAGAAAGCGCTCGTAGGATGAGAGTTGAACGTCTATCAGGTTCGGAAGCCCCATAATTTCCTTGGATTCCGTACCTACGACGACTCGCTTAATTGTCTTTATGGACACCAAATACCTCCCGTTATCGAGCTCGAAACCGTCTTCGAACCCGCCTCTGCCCACGGCCCCGGAAACAACTTTCCCAAGTTGGTAACACGACCGTGGGCAGAGGCCCATTCAAAGCACAAGCGCGCAAAGCCACCGGCCCCGGACGCGCAGCTCTTTCGAGCCGCGCGATTCCAGGCGCTGCGAGTGGCTTTTCTAGCGTCGAACTGGTGGCAAATAGCTCTATTGCAGTTCAATAACCGCGCCGGCTGCCTCCAACTTTTCTTTCAACTGAGCCGCTTCGTCCTTGGAAACGCCCTCTTTGACAGGACGTCCCCCGGCCTCGACGAGCTCCTTGGCCTCCTTGAGACCGAGGCCCGTGGCGGCCCGAACTTCCTTGATAACCGGAATCTTCTTTCCGTCATCGAAGCTCTTGAGTATGACGTTGAACTCAGTCTGCTCTTCTTCCGCTGCAGCTGCTTCGCCACCACCGGCGGCAGCTCCACCCGCGGCGACTGCTACAGGTGCGGCGGCGGAAACCCCAAATTTCTCTTCCATCGCGGAAACGAGTTCCGAGACTTCCAGCACGGACATTCCCGCAATGGCTTCCAGGATGTCATCCTTAGTAAGTGTTGCCATATTACCTTCTCCTTTCATTTAATCCGACGATAGCATGCAACACGCTAGGGCGAAGACTAACGTCGGTATTATTCCTGTTCCTTCTTCTGCTCCGCGACGGCCTGGAGCGTTCGAACCAATTTGGAAGCGACACCGTTCATGGCGTACATAAGGTTACGCACAGGAGCGTTCATCGTACCCATGAGCATCGCCAAGAGCTGATCCCTCGTCGGAAGCTTGGAGAACGCCTCGGCCTGCTTCGCGTCGAAGACGGTTCCGTCGATAATGGCGCCTTTGAGCTCGAGGGGAGTTTCCTTGCCGAAATCGACAAGGGCCTTTACGACCGCACCGGCGTCGTCCTTGGCAAGAGCAAGGGCCGTGGGGCCGATAAGGAAGCTTTCTACCTCCTCGGGCATCTCCATCTGTCGAAAGGCGATCTTCGCAAACCGGTTCTTGATAACCTTGTACTCGGCGTTGTTCTCCCGGAGTTTCGTGCGAAGCGCGGTAATCTGATCTACCGTCAACCCTCGGTAGTCGGTAAAGACGTAATCCTTATTCTCCGAGAGCTTTGCCTTTACCGCGTCTACGGC
>CAZTRQ010000021.1:0-25802 GCA_964616245.1 uncultured Spirochaetaceae bacterium
TGCGTCGCTTCGGCGAGGCAACCGCCTTGTCCCCGGAGTCTTAGCGCTCCCCGGTCTTCTTGATGATGTGATACCCGAACTGGGTCCGGACGATGCCGGAAAGGCTTCCCTGCCGGAGGCGTGCCACCGCCTCCTCGAAGGGACGGGCCATCTTCCCGGGGCCGAACCACCCGAGGTCTCCCCCCTTAGACTTGCTCGGGCAGGTCGAGAAATCCCGGGCGATCGCGTCGAATCGAGCCCCGGTCTTTATCTTTTTTAGAAGCTCTTGGGCAAGGGCCCGGTCTTTGACGAGTATGTGACTTGCGCGCCATTCCATAACCTTTGCAAGATATCCTTGGAATCGAGACTGCACAAGAGCTACACTCGAAGGAACAGATGAATCTTTTATCCCGCTTCCAGAACCCCTGTTCCACCGTTTTCCGAACCCTCTTGCCGGTGCTCTCGATCCTGCTCTTTGCCCCGGTGGCGGCGCCGGCCCAGGACGAGCCGCTTCCCTTCCTGCCGACCTCCCAGCGGCTCCACGAGCGGGTCACCTCGAACATCCGCCTCTCGGAAGACGGCCGGTATCTGGAAAACCTGACGAGGGAGACCCGGGGGCAGCTCCGCCCCGACGGGGAGGTAATACGCGGTACCTTTTACGTCCTGGAAAGCGTTATCCGGGACGCACAATCCTTTGGAGGTCGCGTCGACGCGTCGGTCGACGTAGCCCTGCCCGCCTCCGCCACCCCGGAAGACTGGGCCCTCGTTTCCGACCTTTTCCCCCGGTTCCGGCCGCTACCCTACCTTCCTTCGCCCCTTCCTGCCGTCGGGGATGTTTGGGAACATTTCGCAACGGTCGTCTTTCAGCCGGACCTCCGAGGCGCTGCCCTCATACTCCCGGTTCGGTTTGCATTCCGTTTCGACGGCGAGACGAGCTTTATGGGACGACCCGTCTACGCCGCGACCGGCTCCCTTCGGGTAACCGAAGCCGTGGCCTACGCCCCGCCCTTCGTCTCCCTCCGCGCAACTCACAATCTGTCCATCGTCTTTGACAAAGCCACCGGAACCCCCCTCTTTATCCGGGATCAGCTCGAGGAGCACTACGCCCTGCAGTCCGGAAAGACCCTGACGCTCAAGGGCTTCTACCTCCACTTCTACGAGGCGACGGGGCCGATTTCGGACACGCAAGTAACCGATCGCTTGCGAAGCTCGATCGAAGAGGAAGCGTTGCCGAACGTAACCGTCAAAGAGGACGAGGGGGGCGTTACGCTTACCGTCGAAGCCCTCGGCTTCGTCGCGGATCAAGCGCGGTTCCTCCCGGGAGAGCGAGAACGGATCGAGAGAATCGCCCGTCTTCTAAGAGATACCGAGAGTCGCTCGATACTCGTGGTCGGGCACACGGCGGACGTCGGCAACCCGCAGGGCCAGCAGCGCCTCTCCGAGGAACGTGCCCTCGCCGTCGTCGAGGCCCTGGCCGAGGAAGGGGTCGATCCGGGCCGGTTAATTTACGAGGGCCGTGGGGCGCGGGAACCGGTCGCCTCCAACGAGACGCCGGAAGGAAGGGCCCGGAACCGTCGGGTGGAGATTACGATTCTTCGGTAACTCTAGTGGTGATGGCTGCCGTCGTGGACGTGACCATGGTCGATCTCTTCGTCGGAAGCTTCGCGGACACCGTTGATGGTAACGTCGAAGTGCAATCGCTCTCCGGCGAGGGGATGGTTGCCGTCGAGTGTTACATTATCGTCGCCGATTGCCGCGACGGTAACGGGGCGCTGGCTGCCGTCTTGCCCCTGGGCGAGAAACTGCATGCCGACCTCGAGATCCGCGTCGTCGGGCATCCGGTCCCGGCCGACGTCGAAGAGCAGCCGCTCGTCCCGCTCGCCGTAGGCCTTTTCCGGATCCAAGGTCGTCTCGACTTTTTCACCTTCGGTCTTTCCCTCCAGGGCCTCCTCGAGGCCTTCGACGATTCCCTGATGTCCGTGGAGATAGCTCAGCTCTCCGTTCTCCTTCGAGCTGTCGAGAACCTCGCCGTCGTCGTTCTTTAAGGTATAATCAATGGTTACTACTGCGTCTTTCTGAACTTTCATGGATAGTGCTCCTTTACCTGCAACCTACTAAGAAAGTCTTTTTGAGGCAACGCCGCCGGCTAATGGCCACCCCCGGCGACCATTTCCACTGCGTGTTCGAGGATAGGGAGAAGCATACGGGTGCAGCTCCGGGCGCCCTTTACCGAGCCCGGTAGGTTTACGTAGATGGTCCGGCCCCGACTGCCGGCGACACCCCGGGAGAGTATTGCCGTGGCAACTTCTTTCCGGCTTTCGAAGCGAAGCATTTCGGCGATGCCGGGCAACTCCCGGTCGCAGATGCTGCGAGTCGCCTCCGGGGTGATGTCCCGGGGCCCGAGACCCGTCCCCCCGGTCGTCAAGACGATATCGAAGAGCTCCCCGGATTCGAGAGCCTCCCGGAGAGGCTCCGGGTCGTCGGGGACGATCTGGCGTTCCACGCGGCAGTCCGGGAATGCCCCGAGTAGCTCCTCCTCGACGGCGGGACCGGACTTGTCCTCGTAGACCCCGGCGGCCGCTCGGTCGGAAGCGGTAACGACAAGAATAGAAAGCGGCCGCCCGAGGGCCATTAGCCCGAAACCTCCCGAGGGGCGATAGGTTCTTTATGTTTTTCCAGGAGCCTGATATCCGATATGCGCATCCTCTTATCGACGGCCTTGCACATGTCGTAGATCGTCAGGGCCGCTACGGAGACCGCCGCGAGGGCCTCCATCTCCACGCCGGTGGGGCCGGTACACCGGGCTGTGCCGCGAATTCTCACGCCGTCCTCCTCGAGAAGGCATTCAACATCCGCGTGGTCGAGGTTTAACGAATGGCAGAGGGGAATAAGCTCGGGCGTTCGCTTCGCGCCGGATATTCCGGCAATCCGCGCCACCGTGAGGACATCGCCTTTGCGAATCTCGTAGTTACGAATACTCGCAATCGTGTCGGCAGCAAGATAGATCTTGCCTTCGGCAATTGCCGTCCGCCGGACCGGTGGCTTCTCCGACACGTCGACCATCTTTGCCTTGCCGGAAGCGTCCACATGGGTAAACTCTCGATCCTCCACCCTATCCTCCAATGGAAACCATGTGACGGTTGGTACACACGGTCCCGTTCTTCGGTTTGATGGAGACCGCTTGGCGAATCGAGGTCTCGATATTGGCAAAATCGACGGGCACTTCGGTGTCGCTATGGAGGCAGGGCTTAAAGTAGCCGTCTGCGGTTAGTCGGAGGCGGTTACAGAAGGCGCACTTCGGGGGCCGCTCGAAGCTTTCGAAATCGACCTTGTTCCGGTCGAGATGGTACTCCCCGATTCGTTGGAGCTGGATACCGCGCTCTCGGCAGAAAGCGTCCAAGGCCTGAATGTCTTCCGGGCTGCTCTCCGACGAGACCACCGTGTTAACCTTTATCGGGGAAAAGCCGGCGGCAACCGCCGCGTCGACTCCGGCTATCGCCTTCTCTACCGTTCCACCCCGGGTCAACCGCCGATAGCCCTCGGGGTCGAGGGTGTCGAGAGAGATATTGACGCTGTCGAGGCCGGCGTCCCGGAGGGCCCTCGCGTAGAGGGGAAGCATGACCCCATTGGTCGTCATCGCGAGGGTTTCGAGACCCTCGATCCGTCCGAGAAGCGCAACCAAGTCGACGATCCCCCGTCGGACCAGGGGTTCGCCCCCGGTTAGGCGTACCTTGGTTATGCCCAAACCGACGGCAGCCCGAGTTACCGAGGCGATCTGCTCGTAGGAGAGCATATCCTCGTGGGATTTGAACTCGACACCGCATTCGGGCATGCAGTAGCTGCACCGCAGGTTGCACCGGTCGGTTACGGAAATTCGAAGATAGGTAATCTGCCGTTTATAGCGGTCTAATAGCGACACGCGTTCCTCCAGGAAGCTCGGTTATTCCACTCTCCAACTGCAAAAGGCCGTTCGCCTGACTCAAGGCGTTCAGATGGGAAGAGCCACCGTAACGAACCGGTCGGGCCACATCGGCGTCCACGACCACCGGGACAAACTCCGTCCGCTCCGGGTCACTTTTTCGAAGACTCTCTCCGAGGACCGCCGTCAGCCTAGGAACCGGCACCGGCAGACCGGCGAGACGGTAGAGAAGCCTCACCGCAAAGAGCTCGAAGGTCACGTACGTCGATACCGGATTCCCAGGGAGACCGAAGACGTACTGTCGTTTCCCATCGGATCGATCCCGGACTCCGAAGAAGGTAGGCCGCCCTGGCTTCATAGCCACCCGGTGAAAAACGGTCTCGACGTCCAGCTTTCCGAGCACCCGGGGCACGTAGTCGAACTCGCCCTTGCTGACCCCTCCGGAGAGGACGACAACGTCGTTCTCGGCGAAGGCCGCAGACAACAAACGCGTCAGATCCTCTTCGGTGTCCCGGGCAATGCCGTAGTACTGTGGGATAAACCCCGATTGCCGGCCGTGGGCCAGAAGCTGAACGGCGTTGCTGTTGTAGATCTGGCCCGGACCGATCGGGTCCCCGGGTTCCCGGATCTCGTCCCCGGTGGAGAGAACACCCAACCGGGGTGCGGCGAGAACCTCGACGGTGTCGATACCGAGGGAGGCGATGGCGCCGATATCGTGGACACTCAGCCGCCGGGGGGAGACCACAAGGTCCCCCGCTTTGCCGTTCTCTCCCGCCCAGACGATGTTGCCGCTCTTCTCGGCGTCGGTAAAACGGACCCTTCCGTCCGCCGTCTCGGAGTACTCTACGCGGACCACCCAGTCCGCCCCTTCCGGGAGAGCTGCGCCGGTCATTATCTGAATCGCCGTCCCCGGTCGAACCGGGGACCCGGGCGTATCTCCGGCGGCGACTACCTCGGTGACCTCGAAGGTCGCCGCGGGGCCTCGAGCGTCGAGATCCTGCTTACTAACGGCGAAGCCGTCCATCGCCGACCGGCTGAAAGGAGGCAGATCGATGGGTGATCGAATCTGCTCCGTCAAGAGCCGGTCGAAGGCATCACCGATGGATACGCGTTCCTTGCCCCCGGTCCGGGCTGCGTCGTCCAGCCGAGAAAGGGCCTCGGAGAGAGGAATCAAGACGTTTCGGCGGCACCGTAGCACAGCCGCGTTATCGAAGAGGGGCATCGCCCCGGTAGACTATTAATCATCGAATTGCTCGGTAAATCGTAACAGTCAACTATCGGGGCGTCAATCTCTTTCCAAAGATGCCCCGAGCGATTGCCGAGGTGGCTACCCCAGGGTAATCTACCACTATGTCCCAAGTGTCCCGAAACGCAGAGGGAAGCATCGAATCGATACACTTTGCTCCGGCGAGGGGAGAGCCGCGGACCGAGGCGCCGTCTGTCCGGGTACTCCCGGACTGGGGTATCGAGGGCGACGCCTACGGCGGTCCCGGGGAACGCCAGGTGCTCCTCTTCTCGGCCGCGGCCAGGGCCGCCGTCGATAACCAACAGGAAGGCAGCCGGAAAGAAACTGGCCTCTGCTACCCGAAATTTCGAGAGAACCTTACCATCAACGGTCTCGACCCGGGTACACTCGGGCCCGGAGACCGTCTCGAGGTGGGAACCAGCATGCTCCGGGTCACCAGCGTGAACAAACGCTGCTATCCCGAGTGTGACTTGCCCCGAAACCAATGCGCGATCCGGGGACACCTGGCGTTCTGCGAGGTGGTCCGCGAAGGCGAGATTGCCCGTGGAGACACTGTATCGGTGCTCCCGTGAATCGAATACTACTAATTCCTACGATCATTCTGATGGGTACGATGTCCCTCTTCCCAGGGGGTTGGTACGAAGACTCGGCCTCCAAAGATATGGTCCGCCTCCGCATGGCCACGACCACCAGCACCGAGAATAGCGGCCTCTTGGCGGAGCTCCTTCCTCCCTTTGAAGAGGCCAACAACGTGGTCATAGACGTTATCGCGGTCGGCACCGGGCAGGCACTCGAGCTCGGCAGAAACGGTGACGTCGATGTGGTGATGGTCCACGCGCCCTCCCTGGAGGAGCAGTTCGTCGCCGAAGGCTACGGTGTGGAGCGGGTCGGCTTTATGTACAACGATTTCGTCATTGTCGGCCCCCCCAGCGATCCGGCAGAGATTTCCGGGAGCAACGACGTCGTCTCCGCCTTCCAACGGATCGCCGAGAGCGAATCGCTGTTTATTTCCCGGGGGGATAACAGCGGAACTCATACCAAGGAGAAGAACATATGGGCGGAAGCGGGTATCACTCCGTCGGGCACCTGGTACCGCGAAGCCGGCCAGGGAATGGGAGCCGTCATCACCCTCGCCAACAACGAGGAAGCGTACACCCTCGCCGACAGAGGAACCTACCTCTCCTACCGGGGTGACATCGATGTAAACGTCGTCGTCGAAGGCGACCCCATGCTCTTTAATCCCTACGCCGCGATCGCCGTAGATCCCGAACGCCACCCCCATGTAAACCGCGAAATGGCCCAGGCCTTTATTGACTACCTGGTCTCCGATAAGGGACAGTCGATTATCGGCAACTACACGGTAGGGGGCGAACAGCTCTTTACACCGGACGCTTGACGGGGAGGAAAGGCATACAATGGGAGAAGCGCTGTCGGAGGCTCTCGGCCTGATCGCCTCCGGCGACCGGGAGCTCTTGGCCATCACCTGGAATAGCATTCGCTTTTCCGTAATCTCTACGGCGCTGACCTCCCTCCTCGCCATTCCCACCGGCGTCCTTTTGGCGTTTCGGCGCTTCTCCGGACGCCGGGCCTTTATATCCATCCTTCACACTTTGATGGCCCTTCCCACCGTCGTGGTCGGACTTCTGGTGTACAGTCTTCTCTCCCGCTCCGGGCCCTTAGGACCCCTCGGGCTCCTCTTTACGCCGTCGGCGATTATCGTCGGACAGACGGTTCTGGCCTATCCAATCGTCACCTCCTTAGTGTATGGATCTGTCTACGCCATGGAGGAGGAGCTCCGGGAAACGCTGACGACCCTTGGGTGCAGCAGCCGGCAGATCGTCTTCAAGACGCTCCTCGAGGCGAGGATAGCCGTCGCTACGGCGGTGCTTTCGGGCTTCGGACGTCTTATCGGCGAAGTCGGGGTGTCTATGATGCTCGGAGGAAACATCCGGTGGTACACCCGGACGATGACGACGGCGATAGCCCTCGAGACGCAACGCGGCGCCTTTTCACTCGCCCTCGCACTTGGACTCCTCTTGATGATCGCGGCCTTCGGCGTCAATTTTCTCCTAAACTGGACGGTCCACCGTGCCGCCGCATGAGCTCCCGGTTTTCCGAGCCCGTAACCTCGCCTTCGGATACACGCCGGGAAGAAGCGTTCTCGAGGTAGCCGATTTTGAGGTCTTCCGGGGGAGCATTACCGCGGTAATCGGGTCCAACGGTTGTGGAAAGACGACCCTGTTTAAGGTCCTCAACGGCCTCCTCGGCCCCTACACCGGAAGCGTCCTTTTCCACGGCAGGGAGATTACGGCCCCCGGCGGCCGCCGGCAGATGCGGCGACTGTCTATCTACGTCCATCAGAAGCCCTACGCCTTCCGGGAGCGGGTAGCCGAAAACGTCGCCTACGGACTGAAGGTGCGAAAGGTTCCCCGGGAACAGCATTCCCGGCGGATCGAAGAGAGCCTCCGGGCCGTCGGAATGGAACACCTCTCCCACCGGCAAGCTCAGAGCCTCTCCGGAGGGGAACGCCAACGCCTCGCGGTCGCCAGGGCCCTGGCACTCCACCCGGAGGTAATCCTTTTAGACGAGCCGACGAGCAACATCGACCCGGAATCGGTACGGTTGATCGAGAAGGCGGTCCTCGACGCCCAGTCTAAGGGAACCACGGTTCTTCTCTCGACCCATAACCTTGCGACGGCCTATCGCATAGCCACAACCGTGCTACCGATGGAAGACGGCAACCTCGACACAGACCGGAACAACGTCTACCACGGAGCGATCGGCGAGACCGGCGATTCCCTCGGTCGCTTCGCGATTGCAGGCGGAGGGGCCATTTCGGTTCCGTCACAGGAGGGGCCCTTTACGGCAGCCGTGGTCCCGATGGACGATGTTATCCTGTCGAGACAGAAGCTCGTCTCGAGTGCCCAGAACCAGTTCTCCGGGCCGGTCACCGAGGTGGTTCCGATCGGAAATCTCTACCGCGTGCGCCTCGCCTGCCCCTTTCCCCTCGACGCCCTGGTTACCGATCGCGCGGTAGAGCAGTTGGAAATCGCCCCGGGAAAGGCTCTCCACGCCGGTTTCAAGGCGTCGGCGGTACGCCTCTACTGAGACCGACCGGCGCCCTCGTCGGGCGGGTCGATGTAGGTAAACCTCTTGCCCTCGTAGTTCCGTAATACGATTCGGCCCCCGCCCCGTTCGACGACGTATTCGGGTAGAAGCGGAATCTTGCCGCCCCCTCCGGGGCCGTCGACGGCGTAGGTCGGGACGGCGTACCCCGAGGTGTGTCCCCGCAAGCCCTCTATAATCTCGATACCTTTGGAGATGGGCGTGCGGAAATGGCCGGACCCTTCGACGGGATCGCACTGAAAGAGGTAGTACGGACGGACCCGACGCTTCATCAGCCCGTGCATTAGTTCCTTGATCGTTTCGACCGTGTCGTTGACGCCCCTCAAAAGAACGGTCTGGCTTCCGAGGGGGATTCCCGCATCCGCGAGTCGTGCGGTCGCTTCGGTCGTTTCCGGCGTAAGCTCCCGGGGGTGGGTAACGTGGAGGCTCATCCAGAGGGGATGATACTTCCGGAGGGTCGCCGCGAGGTTTTCGGTGACACGCATCGGGAGGACCATCGGCACCTTACTTCCGATCCGGATGTACTCGACGTGGTCGATGCTCCGGAGGCGCGAGAGGAGGTAGTCCAGTTGGGTATCTTCGAGGGTCAAAGGGTCGCCTCCGGACACCAGAACGTCCCGAACCTCGCTATGCTCCGCGATGTAGGCGATGGCGGTATCCCACCGGGAGCGAAGCGGCGTTTCGACGCCGGGTCGACCGACCCGCCGGGAACGGGTGCAGTAGCGGCAGTAGGTAGAACACGAGGCGGTAACCAGAAAGAGCACCCGGTCGGGATAGCGGTGGACGAGCCCCGGAGCGACCTCGTAGGCGTCTTCCGCCAAAGGGTCCGCAAGGTCGCCGGGGCTCCGCACGAGCTCCGCCGTCGTCGGAATGTGTGTCCGCCTGAGAGCCTCGCCAGGGTCCGTCAGGCTCATTCGGCTTGCGTAGTAGGGGGTAATCGCGATTGGCAGGGAGCCTCCAAGCTCGGACAGAGCGGCGGCTTCGTCGGCGCTCAACTCGAAGACACGAGAAAGGGCGTCCCGGCTACTAATACGGTATCGCCATTGCCACCGCCAATCCGACCACTCCTCGACTGTCGATTCAGGGTAGAATCGTTTGCGGAAGTCCTCGGTTTCGGAGCTGACTGGAAAGGTCGGGTTCGTGTCCATCGCGTTCCGGCCATTTTATGGGTATGGGCAGCCGCCCTCAACCGGGCGCATCGGCTATGCTCCTCTCCGTCTCCCTGCCGGTTACGTGAGGATGTCACCCAGGGCGATAAGAAACCGCTCGATGTGTTCCGGCCTCGCTGTGTAGCCCATCACGCCGATTCTCCAGATCTTCCCCGCCAGGGGACCGAGTCCCGCACCAATCTCGATATTGTGTTCCTTTCGAAGCCTTCCCCGGACCGCCGCCTCGTCGACTCCTTCGGGTACGACGACGGCATTGAGCATCGGGAGCCTGTACGGCGTATCGACGAGGAGCGAGAGACCGAGGGCCGAAAGACCGTCGACCAAGAGCTCGTGGCACTGCCGGTGTCGCGTGAACGCAGCCTCCTGTCCCTCTTCCTCAAGTAGCAGGAGGGACCGATAGAGGGCGTAAAGCATGTTTATCGGCGCCGTGTGATGATAGCTCCGTTTGGCCCCCTCCCAGTACTCGATTATCATCGAGAGGTCGAGGTACCAGTTCGGCACCCGGGTCTTACGATTCTTGAGCTTTTCGGTCGCCGCGGGGGAAAAGGTAACCGGCGACAGCCCCGGGGGCACGCTCAGGCACTTCTGGGTCCCGGAATAGCAGGCGTCGACACCCCAGGAATCCACCTCGACGGGAATACCCCCGAGGCTCGTCACCGTATCGAGAATAAACAGAGCGCCGGAGTTCTTGACCAAAGGCGCGATCTCCTCGGCTGGACTTCGGACACCGGTGGAGGTCTCGGCGTGGACAAGAGCCACGATATCGAAGACCTCCTCCGCAAGCTTCTTCTCTACCGTGGCCGGGTCCACCGGCGTCCCCCATTCGTGGGACAGAACATCGACCTTCGCGCCAAGGCGGCCGGCGACGTCGGCCATCCTCTTGCCGAAAACACCGTTCTCGAGAATAAGAACTCGATCCCCGGTCTCCACCAAATTGACGAAAACCGTCTCCATCCCCGCGGAACCGGTGCCCGACATCGGTACCGTCAGCTCGTTGTCGGTGCGGAACGTACTCTTAAGCAGCCGCTTTATTTCGTCCATGATGTCGATGAAGTCGCTATCCATATGTCCGAGGGTTGCGGTAGAGAGAGCCTTGTAGACTTCGGGATGAATCGTCGACGGCCCCGGTCCCATCAAAAGGACGTCAGGAATCTGGGTGAGCAAGTTGGTCATGGGTGCTTCTCCTGTAAGCCATAAGACTACCCCGATTTCCCTTCTCTGAGAAGAGCCGCACCGTCTCGTAACCGAGGATCGAGTGCCTCGCTACTCTCTGTCAGTACGGCATTGGGTATGCCCGGCGGACCGCCTCGATCTCGTCGAAGACCGCCGCCGGTAACAGGCGGTCGAAGGCCTGAAGCTCGTGCGCGAGCTGGTCGCACGTCGTCGCGCCGATTATGGTGCTAGTCACGAAGGGCCGACTATTTACGAAAGCCAGGGAAAGGTGAACGGGGTCGATTCCGTAACCCTCGGCGATCCGGAGGTACTCCGCAACCGCGGCGTGAGCCGCGGGTGTGTCTCGATGAATAGAGCGCTCTTCGAGGCTCCACCTGGATCCCTCGGGCCGCACCCCGGAGGCGTACTTGCCCGTAAGGAGTCCCGTGGCGAGGGGCGACCAGGGGAGAAGCCCGACGTCCTCTCGGAGCGCGATTTCCGCGAGTTCCGGCTCGAAGAGGCGCTTAAGGAGACTGTACTCGTTCTGAATCGAGACGACCCTCGGGAGGCCACGGCTTTCGGCGGCCTGCAGGTACTTCATCGTTCCCCACGCGGTTTCGTTGGAAAGCCCAACGAAGCGGATCTTCCCCTGAGAAACCAACTCGCCGAGAGTTTCGAGGGTCTCTTGGACGTCGCGGAG
The DNA here is from genome assembly GCA_964616245.1 of uncultured Spirochaetaceae bacterium. Taxonomy (GTDB): domain Bacteria; phylum Spirochaetota; class Spirochaetia; order DSM-27196; family PWMO01; genus CAYPUT01. The sequence continues at coordinate 11,292 of CAZTRQ010000021.1, forward strand.
CGCGTCCGCGGTGCTTCCCGGCCCACCGGCGTATTTCCAGTGCTGCCCGAAGTGATAGGAGCCCCGGTTCGGCCAGTGGAGTTGATAGAGGTCGACCCAGTCGGTTTGCAGACGCTTCAGCGAGGCGTCGACCGCCGAGATCAGGTTCTTCCGGTCGATCCGGTTCTCGCCGTTCCGGATCCAGGGGATCCCTTCCCCGGCGATCTTCGTAGCGAGGAACACTTTGTCCCGGTTCTTCCTCTTGGCGAACCAGCGACCAATAATCTCTTCGGTAACACCGTAGGTCGCCGACGAGGGAGGCACAGCGTAGAGTTCCGCGGTGTCGAAGAAATCCACCTCCTCATCGAGAGCCATATCCATTTGCCGATACGCCTCCGCCTCGTCCGTTTGCATCCCAAAAGTCATGGTTCCGAGACATACCGCGCTCACTTCTGGACCGGTGTGTCCAAGCCTTCGTCTTTCCATGCAGCAGAAGGTATCGGCGCCCAGACGTATCGTCCACCCATAGCGATTTCTGTTGACCCACCCATCACCCTATGCTATACTTGCGTGAAATCGTATTTCACTTAGTAACAGAAGAATAAAGGAGTCTCCCATGCCAAAGATGCCCGTTATGGACGCCGTAGCTCACATACTCAAGAGCGAAGGAGTCGACGTAACCTTCGGGGTTCCGGGAGCGGCTATCCTTCCGCTCTATAAGTCGCTCTCCAAATTTCCGGAGATTCGCCATCTGACGATGCGCCACGAAGAGGGTGCCACCCACGCGGCGGACGGTTGGGCCCGAGCTACGGGCAAAGTTGGCGTCGCCATCGGGACCTCCGGCCCCGCGGGAACGAACATGATAACGGGGCTCTACACCTGCCAAGGGGACTCGATCCCGATTATCTGTATTACAGGTCAGGCTCCGAGCGGCACCCTCCACCAGGAGCCGTTCCAAGGCGTCAACATCGCAGAGATTGCCCGACCGGTCACCAAGAAGAGCTATTTGGTTATGGAAACCGCGCAGATCCCCGGGGTCTTCCGGGAGGCTTTTCGCATCGCCAGGGAAGGGCGGCCCGGCCCGGTCCTCATCGACCTGCCTGTGGACGTACAGAAGGGAGAGGTCGACTACGAACCGGAGCTCGATGCTCCCCTCCCCTGGAGCAAGTCGGCTCCGGCACCGGGACTCATCAAGAAGGCGATGGAGATGCTCCTCGCTGCCGAGCGGCCGGTGCTGATGATGGGGGGCGGCGTGCTCCGGGCAGACGCCAGCGACGCCTTTGTCCGTCTCGGCGAATACCTTAAGGTACCGATGATCCCGACCTATATGGCCGAAGGCGGTATTCCTTACAGCCACCCCCTCTACGGCGGTCGTGTTGGAATCCAGACGAACACCCGGGGCGGAAACAAGCTCTTCCTCGAGTCCGACTTTGTCCTCTCGATCGGGAACCGCTTCGCCGGAAGGCATACGGGGCAACTCGACGTCTACCGAGGAGAGAGAACCTTTGTCCATATCGACGTCGATCCGACTCAGCTCGGTCGGGTGTTTGCACCGGACCTCGGAATCGTCGCCGACGCATCCCTCGCATTGGACGCACTCCTAGAAGCCGCGAAAGAGCAAACCGATGCCCGGTCGGAATCCGATTGGAGCAAGAAGGCCAAGGAGTACAAGGAGACTCTCTTGCGGAAGATGGACTTCGACGACGTTCCGATTAAGCCGCAGAGAATCTTCAAAGAGATAAACGACTTCTTTCCCAAGGGAACGACCTTCGTAACGGCGATCGGACTCTATCAGATTTGGTCCGGGCAGTTTCAAGAGATAGAGAAACCGCACACCTATTTCTGCTGCGGACAGGCCGGCCCCCTGGGATGGGAGGTCCCCACCTGCCTCGGTGTAAAGATGGCGCGACCCGACGACTTGGTCGTCGGCATATCGGGTGACTATTCGGTGCAGTTTCTCTTGGGCGATATCGCGACGGCGGTCCAGAACCGGGTTCCCTACGTCTTTATACTCCTGAACAACGGCTACCTCGGCCTAATCCGACAACCGTCCCAGCGAGTCTACGACATGAACTACGCGGTAGACATCGGTTACGAAGACGGCTACGGGCCCGATTTCGTACGACTCTTCGAGTCCCTCGGAGCGGTGGGCGTCCGGGTTACCGAGCCCGGAGAGATAAAGGGAGCCTTTTCCTGGGCCATCAAGGCTGCCGAGGAGCAGAGCGTTCCCGTCGTGGTGGAGATTAGAGAGGACCGGGACACCGACGCGGCAATGGGTACCAGGATCGACCAGATTCAGGAGTACGAGCCAGTTCTCGATCTTTCACCGACGAAGGTCGGCTAGCGGTTTTCCTTCCAGGAGTGCCCACCGGAATCGGTCAACTCTTTTCCGTAGATGGGCACCTCCTGCTTGAGGGTTTCGAGGATGCCGCTGCACAAGTCGAAGGCCTCCCTCCTATGGGAGGTCCCGACGACGATGATGATGGGAATCCCGCCCCGGGGAACTCTGCCGAGGGCATGCTGGGCGTACACCTTGATAGTCTCCGAGGTGGTCTCTGCGACGAGACGGTCTATGAGACTACGGATACTCTTTTCGGCCATTTCTCGGTGAGCGGTAAACTCGATTGCCGAGACTGGGGAACCGTCGACCGTGTCCCCACGAACGACTCCGGCGAAACTTACAACGGCGCCGAGTCGCGGATCGGCGCTCCAGGCGTCGGTTACGCTCTTGACAGATGCCTGGGTCAGCACCTCGTCGGCCAAGAAGGCTTCCGGTTCGATGGTCGCGCGGTTGGTTTTCATCTTTTACCTATCCTCCGGCAAAGGGTGGCAAGAGTGCTATCTCCCCGGCGCTGGTAATGGACTGGCCCTCGCCAAGAATAGCCTGGTCCACTGCAATAGCGAATACTCCTCCCTTTAGCCGAGGAAAGGCAATTTCAAGCTGGTTCCGAAGCGTCGCCGCCGTTTGGGGATATTCGAGGCTGATTACCCCTTCCGATTCCCCAAGGATCTCTTCCAAGGGGCCGAAGAAGCGCACCACCACCTCGCCCTGCATGGTCTCTGTTCTGTCTCCTGTGCTATTCATTACGGTTCACTCCATCGGCGGGGCCCGCCGCGAGCCGGAGAATGTTTGTGGTGAGAGACTTTCCGTCGTAGAGCAGAAGAGCACCGTCGAGGGGAGTGCTCCCCGGCTCCTCGAGCCACCCGAGATACTCCCGGACCTGACACGAAGCAATCGCGGCACAGACCTGGGGAAGGATCGGCTTCCCCGCCTTCGGCAGCCGAAACCAGTCCGCACCAAAGGCGTCGCCGTAGCGTCTCCCGTCCCGGCGAAAGGTCGCCGCCTGGCCGTACCATCCTTCAACCCCACCGTGAAAGATCGGGCACCCCCGGGCATCTTGAATCTCTTCGAGACCCTTACGACCGGCGAAGCTATCGAGGCAATCAAAGAGAACGAAGTTTTCGCCGGTTTCCGCAGCGGCGAAAGACTCGGGATCCAGAGGCCGGCTATAGCAGTCGACTGTGGCGTCGGGGTTGATGCGTTTAAGACGCCGGCAGGCAGCCTCCGCCTTCTTGGCGCCGAGGTCCTCCGTTGTGTAGAGAATCTGCCGGTTTAGATCCGGTGTATCCAAAATGCCGGGGTCCCAGACGGCGAGACGGAGAGGAGCGAGGCGAACGAGGAGCTCCAGAACGTGAGACCCCAGGCCACCGGCGCCGGCTACAACGACTCTAGTCGAGAGCAGCCCTTCCCAACCCCGATCGGAGAGAAGATCACGATGGCGACTGTAGCGCTCCACGAGGTGAGAATATCATACACTTCCGGTTATGTAATCCATCATCTTCCTTCACTCAACAGTCTCCGACGCCAACAGCGCCTCGGCTAAGCTTGCGCCGGCTCCGATAGAGGTCTAGAATGACGGTATGCCTTACGAATCACAAAACGATCGATACGAAAAGATGACCTACAATCGGTGTGGTCGCAGCGGGGTCCGATTACCGGCCATTTCCTTGGGCCTCTGGAACAATTTCGGGGGAACCACGAGCTTCGAGAACGCCCGGACCATGGTCCGCAGGGCCTTCGACGCCGGGGTGACCCACTTCGACTTGGCCAATAACTATGGCCCTCCGGGGGGCTCCGCCGAGGAGAACTTCGGCGAAATTCTTCGGAAGGACCTCGCTCCCTACCGGGACGAGCTTATAATCTCGACCAAGGCCGGCTACCCCATGTGGCCGGGCCCCTACGGAGACTACGGCTCCCGGAAGCATCTCCTCGCGAGCCTGGATCAGAGTCTCGACCGGATGGGCATAGACTATGTCGACATCTTCTACCATCACCGGGCCGACGCCGAAACGCCTCTGGAGGAAACGATGGGGGCCCTCGCGACGGCGGTACACCAGGGAAAAGCGCTCTACGTTGGAATCTCCTCCTATTCGGCAAGCCGGACGGCTAAGGCCGCCGCCCTCCTCGACGAAATGGGGGTGCCCCTTCTCCTCCATCAACCTTCCTACTCGCTATTGAACCGCTGGATCGAGACGGAGCTTCTCGACGAACTGGAAAAGCAGGGGGCCGGATGCATCGCCTTCTCGCCCCTGGCCCAGGGACTCCTTACGCCCAAGTATCTCGGTGGGATACCGGAGGATTCTCGAGCCGAAACCGCCTCGTATTTCTTCCGCAAGGAAAGCTACCTAACCGAAGAGAACCTCAGCCGTGTCCGGGCGCTCACGGCGATTGCCGAAGGCCGAGGACAGACGCTACCGCAAATGGCACTCGCGTGGTGCCTCCGGGATCCGCGGGTTACCTCGGTCCTGATCGGCGCCAGCCGCCCGGAGCAGATAGACGAGAATCTGGGGGCCCTGGCGAGTCCCGACTTTTCTCAAAATGAGCTGTCCGAAATCGATAAGTACGCTCAAGAAGGGGGCGTAAACCTCTGGGCGCCGTCGAGTAACATCGAGTAGAAGTCCCGCCGCTATCAATGGTGGGCAATCCAGTCCAAGGCGTGGTGCGCAACGGTCTTTAGGGCCCCGGGTTCCTGGAACAGGTGCGTCGCTCCCTTTACAACACGAAGCTCGTTCTCACAGCTCATTCGTGCCTGGGCTTCCCGGTTCATATCGAGGACCGCCGGGTCGTTCTCGCCGACGATGAGAAGACAGGGAGCCTTGAGGAGTCCGAGAGCCTCTCCGGCCATATCGGGACGCCCTCCCCGGGAGACAACCGAGCAAACCCCCGAACCGGGCTTCGCCGCGGCCTGAATAGCCGCCGCGGCGCCTGTACTCGCGCCGAACAGGTGTATATCCGAGCTCGGCACCGACTCTTGAGCCGCAACCCATTCGAGAGCGTGGTTGGTCCGTTCGGTAAGGAGCGGTATGTCGAATCGGTTTTCACGCCGAGTGTCTTCTTCTTCGGTAAGGAGGTCGAAGAGAAGGCTCCCGATCCCTGCGTTCTCGAGTTGTTCAGCGACGAAGTTGTTGCGAACGCTGTGCCTACTCGACCCGCTTCCGTGGACGAATACGACGAACTTCCGCGCCTGCGCGGGTATCCTCATATGGCCCTCGAGCGACACGTTTCCTGCTGGTATCTGAATCATGATCCTCTCCGACTACTAGGCTACCGCGGTCCGGACGAGCGGTCCATGATCCGTTTGGTGTAGTGCCCCCAGGTCGCCCAACATTCCCGTCCATCTCCAAAAAGCCGTCCAGGTTATACAACCGCCTAGATCGAAGGCGTCGACGGCGGCTACGTTTCCATTCGCTGACGCAGGTGCTATCTTACTTCCCATGAATCGCTACATGAAAGCCGCTGTCGAAGAGGCTCGCTCCGGTGTCGAGTCCGGCGAGGGTGGCCCCTTCGGCGCAGTAATCGTCCTCGATGGAAAGATCGTCGGCAGGGGACATAACACCGTCATAGCGACGAAGGATCCGACGGCCCACGCCGAAGTAAACGCAATCCGGGAAGCCTCGAAGACCCTCGGCCGATTCGACCTCTCGGATTGCACCATCTACACCACCTGCGAGCCCTGCCCGATGTGCTACGCCGCCCTCTACTGGGCGCGAATTCCGGTGGTGTACCGCGGGGCAACGCCAGAGGACGCCGCGGCCATCGGATTCGACGACAAAGAGATCTACGACGACCTCGCTGCAGCACCTAAAGACCGAAGGATTCCGATGCTCGAGGTCGACCGGGAGGCCTGCCTCGAGCCGTTTCGGCTTTGGGAAGCCAAGCCCGACCGGGCCCTCTATTGACACGCCTTCGTGACGGACAGCACTCCTGGCACCTAAAGAATCCTCAGGAGGTCCCCGAGGCTTCTGATCTCGTAAGTCGGATCGGGTAGAAACCGCCCCTCTTCACCCCCACCGGGGGCCCCGGGCTCCCTTCCTGGGTTGAACCAGCACGTATCGATGCCCGCCGCAACGCCCCCGGCGATATCGGAGGTCAGGCTGTCCCCTATCATCAAGACCTCTTCCCGGGGTACGTCCGGGTGGGCTTCGAAGATATGGTCAAAGATCTTTGGATTCGGCTTTTGGACTCCGACCTCGTCGGATATCACGATCGGATGGAAATGTTCGGTTATGGGAGACCTCCCGAACCGTCCCCGCTGTACCCGGGAGAGCCCGTTGGTGACGATCGCCATCGAGTAGCTCTTCGCGAGTGTCGCCACCACATCCACCGCACCTTCGATCAAGAAATCCGCCTCCGCCAGGTGGCCGAGGTATGAGGCGCTGAAAGCCCGGATGTCGCATCCGACCCCCAGCTCCCGGAAGAACTCGCCGAACCGCCGGGAAGATATCTCCCCCTGGGGGATCTCCCCCGCCTCGAAGGCGCGCCAGATGTTTTTGTTTATCCGGCGGTAGAGGGGAGCCATCGTCTCTTCGTGGAAGACGAGTTCTTGATCCCGAAAGGCCGAGAATAGAGCGTACGCCTCCCCCCGGTCGTAGTCGAAGAGGGTACCGTCCGCGTCAAAGATGATCAGTCTGTAGGCCATGACATAGTGTAGTTTACTTGTCCGCTCCTCCGCCATCGTCTATGATGCACCGGACATGGTACGGCTGCTGTTTCTCCTTTTTTTTGCCCTCCCCCTCGCCGCGAGCCCCGGCGCGGAATCGTCCGCCTTGAATCCCTTACGGATCGGCATTATGCCTGCAGTCGACTCCGTGCCTATCATCGTTGCGGACGTAGAAGGCTACTTCGCCGACGAAGGACTCGACGTCGAGCTCGAGCTTTTCCGGAGCCAACTCAACCGGGAAGCCGCCCTCCAGGCCGGGAACATAGACGCGACCGTGAGCGACCTCGTGAACGCCGTCCGTTCGTGGGACAACGGGGCCGATTATCGCGTGCTGACCTCGACGCAGGGGCTGTTTTCCCTTGTCACGGGACCCGCCGCCGGCATAACCGACGCCGCAGGGTGGCCCGGCCAACCGGAAAGCGTGACCACGGGCCTCTTGGAAGACAGCATCATCTACTACACCGCCGTCCGGATGATGCAGAAAGCCGGCCTCGACCCGGAATCCCTAAAGATTATCCCGACGCTTCAGATACCCGTCCGGGTAGAGCTTCTTCTCGCCGGGGACCTCGAGGCGGCCGTTCTGCCGGAGCCGGTTACCCGTCTCGCGACCGCCGGAGGAGCCCGGGTGGTTCTGGACAGCAGCTCCCTCTCCTGGACTCCGGGGGTCGTTATCGCAACGGGGCGGGCACTCAGGGAGAAGCCCCGGGAGCTGGAAGCCTTTCTCCGGGCGTACAACCGTGGAGTCGCCGCGGTCAATCAAGACCCCGATGGCTACCGGTCGGCGATCGTAGAGACGGCGGCGCTTCCCCCGGCCACGACGGGAACCATGGTTCTTCCGACCTACCTGCCGGTTGCGGTTCCCCGGGAGGAGCAGGTGGCCGACGTGGCCCGGTGGATGCTTTCGGAAGGTCTGATCGAGCGTCTTCCGGGACAAGAGGATATCGTCGCCGAGGCGCCGTTTTGACGCCGTGATAGAAGTTACCGACTGTTCCGCCGGCTACGGGGAGACTCCGGTATTCTCGGGCCTTACCTTCGGCCTTTCGCCGGGGGAAACCCTCGCCGTCGTCGGCCCATCGGGAATCGGCAAGTCGACCCTTCTGCTCTTGCTGAGCGGCCTGAAAGAACCGGAACGGGGCACCATCCAACTAGAGGGAAAACCGATCCGGGCCGGGGATTCTCGAGTCGGCCTGGTCCTCCAACACTTCGGTCTGTTCCCCTGGTTTACGGTCGAGCAGAATATTGGACTCGGGTTGAACATTCAGGGAACCCCGGCGTCCCGTAGAGAACGACGGGTACGGAAAGCCCTCGAGCGCTTCGGTTTGGACGGCCTCGGCCGGCGCTTTCCCCGGGAGCTCTCGGGAGGACAGCAGCAACGGGTCGCGCTGGCCCGTACGCTGACGATGAAACCCCGCCTCCTTCTCCTCGACGAGCCCTTCTCCTCTCTCGATGCGATTACCCGGGAGGAGCTTCAGGATTTTCTCTTGGGGCTCCTCTCTCGCCGGGACGTCGCGACGCTTGTCGTAACCCACAGCATCGAGGAGGCCGTCTACCTCGGCGATCGAATCGGAATTCTCGCCCCGGGAAACTCTAGCGACACCGAGAATCCCGGCGACGCGGGAAACTCCGGCGCGCGGTTGCTTATTTTTGACGGGCTCCGTACCTCACGGCAAGACCCCCGGTTTTTCGAAGCCTGCACCGAGATGCGAAACCGCTTCGTAGAGGCCCTCCGTGCGTAGCCTCGGAATCGGCGCCGCGTCGCTTTTTGGAATATGGTTCCTTCTTTCGGTGGTTGTCGGAAGTCGAATCGTGCCGCCGCCGCAGGAGGTGTTCCTGGTAATCCTGCGGCTCTTTCCGACCGTTCTCTCCAAGCACCTCGGGGCAAGCTTTCTCCGGGTCCTCGGAGCACTGGCTCTCTCGGCGGCAACCGCCGTCCCCCTCGGCCTGGTGATGGGACGCAACAGCCTCGTTGATCGCGCCCTCTCCCCGATCGCCTACCTACTCTACCCCGTCCCGAAGGTGGCTCTGCTGCCGATTCTTTTGATTCTTCTTGGGGCCGGGGATGTAACGCGGGTGGTCCTGGTCGCCCTGGTACTCTTCTTTCAGATGCTTCTGGCGGTGCGGGACGGCGTACGGCGGATCGACAGCCGCTTCTTTCTGTCGATCGACTCCCTCGGAGCCGGCTCCTGGGACCGCTTGCGTTACGTCATTTGGCCGGCGGTGTTTCCGCGGCTTTTAACCGCCTTGCGCATCGGCTCCGGAACCGCCCTGGCGGTGCTTTTTTTCGCGGAAACCTTCTTTACCCGTTACGGCCTCGGCTTCTTTATCGTCGATAGTTGGATGAAACTCGCGTACCCCGAGATGCTCGCCGGCATCGTGATGATCGCCCTCCTCGGTCTTTTCTTGTTCTCGGTAATCGACCGCCTCGAGGCGCGATTCACCCGGTGGCAGGGGGAGTAGTCTCTTCGGCTTCGAAGGGATGGAAGAGGCGGTAGAACCGGCCGGGAACGATAAACGACACGACGTGGGGCTCTACTCCAATATCGAGGCGGCTTCTCCCGGAAGCCGCCGCCGGCGCCCTCAGAAGCTCGCCGTCGACGTGATAATCTATGGGTCCCTCGGCTTCTATTCGCATCCTTCGAAGCTCGAATCGCTCGATAACGCCCCCCCGATGACGGCTCAAGTGTTTGTTGATCCGTCGATGGTGCCCGTACCAGAGCGCCGGTAGATGCCGGGCGATACTGCTCATCCGCCGGAAGTTGAAGAGGTAGAGATCCATGTTACCGTCGTTACAGACAACGTCGGGGCAGACCTTAAAGAGCTTTCCGTAATACGGTCTCGTCCCAACCTCGAGCATGATCGGATTGACCGTCCTCCGGACGCGCTCAAAGGGAAACTCGGCGTTGACCCGGGTTCCCCGAAAGGCGTACTTACCGTCGAGAAGCTCAATTTCCAAGGGAAACCCGGCCCGAAAGTCGCGTCGAAAGAACGTATGTAGACCCGCCTGGGCGTAGTTCAAGAATCCGGCGAACCCTCCGACCTGCCCCCGTCGGCTGTACCGCTCTCGACGTCGAAGCGCCTCGACGTCGAAACCTACACCGAGCAGCTGCCCGAACCGTCTACTCTCACCATCGTCTACGCAGAGAAGGTCCACATCGATGACGTACCCCCGAGACATACTTTCGGCGTAGGTCGTCAGCTGCCTGCTGATGCGCACCGGAACGTCGTAGGAGTCCTGAATGCCGTTTCCGGTCCCCCCCCGGAGAAACCCAATGGATTTCTCGCGTCCTCTGCTTTCCGGGAGGCATTCCATCAGGGCGTTTATCGCGGCGTGGGCGGTCCCGTCCCCTCCCCAGACCAGAAGATGACGGTTGGGTCCCCTGCAGAACTCCCCGACCAGGTCCATAAAATGCTCCCGGTTTCGGCTTTCGGAGACCATGGCAATGTTAACCCGCTTCAAGATACGCCGGAGAACCCGAACGTACTGTGGATTCCGGGACGGGTTTATAATGAGCTCGCATTCCCGGAATGCGTCTTCGAACCGGGGCATCGGCCGGCCGCTAGACCGTTACCGGGCTGTAGCCCTGGGATTGGAGCTGCGGCACGAGCCACCCCCGGGCAGCCACCACCGAGGTGGCGGCGTCGACGGTCAGGGCCTCGGAGTAGTCGATAGTCGGCAGGAGGCGACGGATGGAATCTTCTGATGGTGCGTACACCGTTCTAGTATAGGGTGGCTGCCGACCCCGGTCAATTTGGTATACTCGAGGGGTGCCGACTCTTCCCTGTTTCTTCGTTTCGTGTCCCCGGTATCTCGAAGGCCTCTTGAAAGAAGAGGTTCTGGCCCTCTCCCGGGATGAACAGACCACCATCGCCGTCTCCGAGACTCAAGGAGGCGTTGCCTTCTGCGGCCCCTTGAGCCTCGCCTACCGCGTCTGCCTCTGGTCCCGCCTCGCGAGTCGGGTACTCCTAAAGCTGACCGACGGAGTCCCGCAGGACGCCCGGGAGCTGTACCGCATGGCCCGGGATGTGCCCTGGGGGAATCACTTTGCGTCAAAGAATACCTTTGCGGTAGATAACCACGTCCATCACCGAGCGTTCGGAAACCCCGGCTTCGCCGGCCTCACCGTCAAAGACGCCATCGTCGACAGCTTCCGGGAGAGCGAGGGAAGGCGTCCCTCCGTCGACACAACCGCACCGGACATTCGCGTGTTCGTCTACCTAACCAACCGGGAAGGGGCCCTCTACCTCGACCTCTCGGGGGATAGTCTCCATAAGAGAGGGTATCGCAAGAGCCGCACCGAGGCGCCCTTGCGGGAAAACACCGCCGCCGCGGTTCTCCACCGAGCCGGATGGCCGGCCGCTCTTTCGGCTTGGAGGGACGGGGACCAACTGCCCTTTCTCGGAGACCCGATGTGCGGATCCGGCACTCTTCCCATCGAGGCCGCGCTCATGGCGACGGACGCCGCTCCGGGGCTCTCGAGAGAATCCTTCGGATTCGGAGCCTGGAAACGGGGGGATAACACCCTCTGGCAGGGCCTCCTAAAAGAGGCGCACCGCCGGTTCGCCGAGGGCCGCGAGAACTGGCAGTCCGCCGGGGGGCGCCTCTGGGCGTCGGATCAAGACCCGACGGCCATAGAGGCGGCCCGGGAGAACGCCGAGAGAGCGGGGGTAGCCTGGACCATAGACTTCGGCGTCACCGACTTGCGGAGACTCACCCGGGGAGCCCTCCTCGGGCGCCTCAACAAACAGTTCGACGAAACGGCGAATCCTCCCTACTTCCTCGTCACGAACCCACCCTACGGCATACGGCTCTCCTCCGGCGAAAAGCCGGAAGAGCTCTATTCCGAGCTGGGCAAGTGGATGAACGCGACGCTCCCTGGGTGCAGGGCTGCGGTTCTCGCCGAGAGCCGGGAGCAGGCTCAGAGCCTCGGTCTCCGAGCGGAGAGGGTAAACGTCTTTTACAACGGAAATCTCAAGGTAAACCTCGCAGTGCTCCTCCTCGGAGAAGGCAACCGGTTCCTCGAACCACAGGGCCCGACGGAAGAGATCGAGACTATCCGAAACCGCCTCGGCAAGAACATGAAGGGACTCCGGGGATACCTCGAAGAGAACGACGTCTCTTCGTTCCGTCTCTACGACGCCGATATCCCGCAGTACGCCGGGGCGGTGGACGTCTACGAGGATACGAAGGGGGTCCGGTGGGCGGTTCTCCAGGAGTACGCCCCGCCGAAATCCGTGAATCCTAAGGCGGCCTCCGAGCGCCTCGCCGACCTGGAGACGGCTGTCCGGGAGTTCCTCGAAGTTCCGGAAAGTCATCTGATTACGAAACGGCGCCGACGGCAGCGTGGCTCCGACCAGTACGGCGTACAGGAAGGGCCCCGGCATCGAAAGATCGTCGCCCCGGAGGACGACCTTCTCTTCGAAGTCAACCTGACGGACTACATCGACACCGGTCTCTTTCTAGACGGGCGCATCCTCCGGTCGATAATCGCCGAGGAGGCCGCCGGGGGACGGTTTCTCAACCTCTTTAGCTACACCTGCACCGCGTCGGTCTACGCCGCCGCCGAAGGGGCCGAAACGACCTCCGTCGACACCTCGCATACCTACCTCGACTGGGGAGAACGGAACTTTGCCCTCAATAGAATCGCGACCCGGGGGCACGAGTTCGTCCGGAAGGATTGCCTAGATTATCTGGGGTCCCCCGGGGAGAAATTCGACGTGATCCTGATCGACCCTCCGACCTTTTCCAACAGCAAGGGACGGGAGCAAGACTTTGACGTTCAGCGGGACCACGAGAAGCTGATCAGAGGGGCCTTTGCCGCGCTGAGACCCGGCGGCAGCGTCTTCTTCTCCACCAACTTCCGCTCCTTCTCCCTCTCCGAGGCCGTTTTGGGGGAGTTCGGGACCGAGGATATCTCCGATACCGTCCTTCCCCCGGATTTCAAACGGCGCCGGAGGTTCCGGTCGACCTGGAAGCTGACCCGAGACGGACCTATACCTCGTACTCGTCGACGATGATGTCCTCGTACTCCGGATGGCGCTTTAGGTAGGTGACGACGTAGGGGCAGCTCGGAATCACCTTGACACCTTCCTTTCTCGCGTACTCCAGGGCTTCCTTCGTAAGCTCCGCCGCCACGCCCTTGCCCCGGTGGTCGTCGGGGACAAAGACGTGGGCGTAGTCGAGAACGTTCTTTCCCCGCCGTTCGTAGGAGAGATAGGCAATCTCGTCCCCGAGACGAACCACAAAGCGGTCGGCCGACTCTCGATGCTTTACCGTCATACCAGGGGTACCTCCACTTCGATTCCCTTCCGTTCCACCGACAGGTATGCCGCGTAGACCACGGCGATGGTGTCCGCTGCTAGCTGACTGTCGGACTCCGCAGCTGTCCCCGTTGCAACCGACAGGTAGAAGGCTTCCATCTCGTGCTGATACCCATGAAACCATGCCTCGTCGGGAGAGGTAAAGCTCCATCCCTCCTTCGTCCCCGTCTTTTCGACGGTGTAGACATCTTCGAAGTTCTTCCCTTCCGGGTTGTAGGTTTCCATCGCGTTGTTCGGGTTGATGTTGCAGACGGTACGGTGGTTGTTGGCGTTTACCTCTATCCAGTTCTTGACACCCCCGTGGACGAGCTCCGATGCGAAGATATCGGCAAAGGTCCCGTCTTCGAAGACGACGTGGAGAGCCCCAAAGTCCTCGATGTCGGTGTACCCCGTCTTTAGATAGCCTTCGTCGATGTAGGACTCGGACCGGGTGACCGCGTGGGACCGGGCGCTTACCGTGGCAGGGCGAATAGCCGATCCCCGGCGCATCCTTCCTTCGACCTTCTTCAGGTAGAGAGCCGCTGAGAGCGGGTGCACCGACTTGCCCATTAGCGATCCCCCGCCGGAATGGGACCAGATCCCGTAGAAGGGAGAGTGGGACCCGGAGTGCGATTCCTGTCCGAGCATCCAGACGACCTGCGCCTGCGTTTTCTCGATAATTTCCCGTTCCTTCTGGACGGCCGGCGCGTAGACCCAGTTTTCGGCGTAGAGAATCTGTCCGGAGCTCCTCTTCTCCGCCTCCAGTATTCGTTCGATGCTTCCAACCGCGGCGTCGAGCCCCTCTTCCCGGGAAAAGGAGTCGCCGCTGAACCCGGCAGATCCGTCGCCGAAGTAGCCGGTAAAGGGCTTCTCGACGATAGCGCTCTTCCCGGCGTCTAAGGCGGCCACGGTAATCTTTTCGTGACTCGAGGGCGGCGTGCAGACATGGAGCACGTCCGTTTCCTTTATGAGCGAATCTAAATCGGCAAAGGCCTCGATTCCTCGCTCTTTCGCGAATCGCTTTCGCTTTTCCGCCGTGGGCGAGTAGACCCCAACGACCACAGGCTTGGTCGAATAGACCCGCTTGAGGGCATCGTAGTGAAACGCCGCAGCGAACCCGCTCCCGAGTATGCCGACCCGTATCTGCTCATCTGCCATACACACCATTATAGGGGAGAGATGTTTACTGGTCCAAACCTTGGTGATGGATAAATCACCAGGTAAACGAGGGCAG
>CAZTRQ010000022.1:0-21468 GCA_964616245.1 uncultured Spirochaetaceae bacterium
GCCGCCCGAGGCGGTGCGGAACTACACTTAAAAGAGGGAGAGACTATGAACCATCAACAGATTTTGGATGTACTCGGGGAAGACGCGGACAGTTTGCTTTCGTATCAGGCGCGTTTCCCCGGGAAACAGCTTCACAAGCCGGGACCCGATTTTGTCGACCGGGTCTGGCGGGATTCCGACCGGCCCGTTGCGGTCTTGCGAAACCTCCAGAGTCTTTTTGACCACGGGCGCCTATCCGGGACGGGCTATGTTTCGATACTCCCGGTCGACCAGGGAATAGAGCACTCCGGCGGCGCCTCTTTCGCCCCGAACCCGGAGTACTTCGATCCCGAGCGCCTGGTCGTTCTGGCGATGGAAGGGGGGTGTAACGCCATCGCGTCGACCCTCGGGATCCTCGGCGCCACCGCCCGGAAGTACGCTCACAAGATTCCCTACATTCTCAAACTGAACCACAACCAGATGCTCACCTACCCGAACCACTACGACCAGATCATGTTTGGCCAGGTCGACCAGGCCTTCGACATGGGGGCCGTGGCAGTCGGTGCGACGATCTACTTCGGATCTCCCGAGTCGAATCGGCAGATAATCGAAGTCTCGGAAGCCTTCCGCTACGCACATACCAAGGGGTTGGTGACCATACTCTGGTGCTATCTCCGGAACGACGCCTTCAAGACCGACGACGCGGACTACCACGTCGCGGCGGACCTGACCGCCCAGGCGAACCATCTCGGGGTAACCATCGAGGCCGACATCATCAAGCAGAAGCTTCCCAAATTAAACGGCGGCTACAAGGCGTTGAACATGGGAGACACCAGCTACGGTAAGTTCGACGAGCGGATCTACACCGAGCTCTCGAGCGATCACCCCATCGACCTCTGCCGGTATCAGGTTATCAACTGCTACATGGGAAGAGCCGGGCTTATCAACTCCGGGGGAGCTTCCTCCGGAGCCGGAGACCTTGCCGACGCCGTCCGGACGGCTGTTATCAACAAGCGTGCCGGGGGGATGGGGCTTATCTCCGGGAGGAAGGCCTTTCAGCGGAGCATGAAGGAGGGCGCCGAGCTCCTCCACGCCATTCAGGATGTCTACCTCGACAAAAAGATTGAGGTGGCCTAGAGCCCTCGGGTACCTGGCTGTTCTCTTCGCCGTCTCGGTGGGGGGCAACTACGTCTGGGAGATGGCCCAGATGCCCCTCTACCAGGATATGCCCTTTGACAATCTTCGGAGTTGGCTTCTCTGTTTCCGGGCAAGTCTCGGGGATGGGGTAATCATTCTGGCGATCTGGGCACTAGGATTTCTGATATTTCGGGAACGTTACTGGTTTGCCCCAGGCCCGGAGTCTTCTCAAGGAGGCCGGGGAGCCCGCTGGGCCGTCCTGCTCGCCGCCGGGGCCATCATCGCGGTGGCCATCGAGTTCCACGCTCTCGGTACCGACCGGTGGGCCTACAGTTCGCTGATGCCGCTGGTTCCCCACGCCGAAGTTGGCCTATCACCCTTTGTACAGTTGCTGCTTCTTCCCTATCTTTCGATGATCTGGGCGCGGCGTATCTATTCCGTCGAATAAAGAAGCTTCAACACGGCCAAGACGATCGGAACCGACACCAGAATAAGCAGAGTGGTTACGCTTACCGCCGCGGCCGTCAAGGACTCGTCGGCGTCCATCGCGCCGGCGAAGCTCTGGGCGGTTATCGCCGTCGGCATGCCGCAACCGACCGTCAGGACCATCAACTCTTCTCCGGTCCCCCCGAGAAGAAATCGAAAGATCAGAAAACCGATAACGGGCATCAAAAAGAGCTTGTAGAGGACAATAGCGGAGAGAGCCCCGAGGCGCGGAGACATCTCGGAGAAGTGGATCCTCAAGCCGATGGTGATGAGAACCGTTGGTAGACTCATTCGGCGGAGGAGCTCGATCGGCTCTCCGAGGAAGTACGGCAGACGCAGGTCGAGGCCGGAAACCAGGAGTCCTGCCGCGACAGCGATGATTATCGGGTTCCGGACGACCAGGCGCAGGAGTCTGAGAAGGTCGCCCTTGCCGCTTTCCGCGTGGTAGGCGTGAAGAACCACGATGGTCGCGACGGCGTGAATAACGACCCCCCCGGAGACGATCAACGCCATCGTCGGGAGCGCCGCGTCTGTGAAGACCTGGGCCGTTACCGCCACGCCGACGTACGCCAGGTTCGAACGGAAGCTCGCCTGGGCGAAGGCGCCCCGTTGAGCCGGGGGAAAGAGAAAGCCGATTAGCGCGGTAATCCCCACCGAGGCGACTACCGTCAAGATGTAGGCGAGACTAGCACCGAGGTCCGCCCGGTTTCCCAGGTCCACGTCCTTCGCGGAGGAAAAGAGCAGAGCCGGAATAACCACGTAGTAGACGAGCTTGTTCAACTCGGTCGAGAACTCCGGTCCGAGAATTCTTAAGCGCTTTAAGCCGTAGCCCATCCCAATGAGGACAAACAGAGGCAACAACAGCTGGAAGGTTTGCATGATCGGCTTGGAGCATAGTGATTCCGGCTTGGTCTGTCACGCCCGGAGACCCGCCGGGGGGTGTTCCTTTTGGAAAACTGCGATAGAGTATGCGGGATGCGGGTGCGCCGGGTGTGTCAGCTTTCGATTCTAGGTCTGTTCTTGGCTTTGCCGGTGTTCGGCCAGTCTTTGTCCGGAGATATCGTCGTCGATATACGCGGCCTCCGGAGCGACGACGGTCTTGTCCGCGTAACGCTCTACGATTCTCCGTCGGGATTTCCCAACGATCTTAGCAAGGCCCTCGATTCCGAAGCAGCCGAAATCGAAGGGGGCCTGGCACGGGTTGTCTTTCCCCGGTACTCCCACGGTACCTACGCCGTCGGCCTCTTCCACGACGAAAACAGAAACGGAGTCATGGATACGAACCTTCTCGGTGTTCCCCGGGAAGGATACGGCGCGTCTAACGACGCCCGGGGACGTCTCGGACCGCCGCGCTTCCACGACGCCGCCTTCGAGCACGACCAGCGCGAAACGGTTGTCCGGGTCACGATGGAGTACTAGCGCCGACCCCCGACCATTTGAAACCCGCCAAAGTTACCGGATATACTTCCGGCATTGAAGTTGTTGATTTTCGTCTTGAACCAAGAAGAGCTCCTCGAGAGGGTTATGGAAGCCTACGCCGAAGCGGGGGTCGAAGGAGCCACCATCCTCGACTCGGAAGGCATGGGTCGCTTTCTCACATACGAGGTACCGCTTTTCGCGGACTTCAAGTCCTTTATGAAAGGTAACAAACCGTATAACAAGACGATTATCTCAGTGCTCCGGGACGAATCGGTTCTCGATGGCTTGCAAGCCTTGCTCGACGAGATAACCGGGGGACTCGATGACCCGGGGACCGGAATTCTCTTTACGGTGCCGATTGATTTTGCCCGGGGGCTCGTGGATCAAACAGACGAGGAGTTGGCCAAGTGAGTGGGGACCTGTCGGCGATTCTAGACCGTGGCTGCGTGTTTCTCGATCTTACGGCGCGCAAAAGGCGACAAGCAATCGAAGAGGTAGCGGAACGAGCCGCCGGCTGCGCCGGAATTCCGGACGCCAAGTCCTTGGCCAAGGAGCTCTGGAAGCGAGAGAAGCTCTCGACGACAGCGGTTGGCCACGGAGTGGCTATTCCCCACCGACTTACCAATCTCGTCGAACAGACCATCATGATCGTGGGTCGCGTCGACCACGGGGTTCCCTTCGAAGCCGTCGACAACGAGCCGGTTAAACTGCTGGTTGTTCTGCTCGGTCCGGAAGGGGCCCACGGACGCCACTTGAAGCTCCTCAGCCGCCTGGCCCGGCTCCTTTCTTCGAGCGAGTTCCGGGAAGAGCTCCTTCAGGCTCCGTCCCCGGAAGCCGTCCTTGATGCCTTTCGGCGTCGGGAGGAGGTCGTAAGTTGACCAACCGCGGGAGTTGGGTGCGATTCTGGTGGGACGTCGTTCGGATCGCCGTGACGGCGGTAACCCTCTTCGTCGGCTGGCTCCTCTTTACCTGGAGCCTCGACCCCGAATCCCTCGCCCTCGGCGGGCTCTTCTCGTTCATTATCGCCTCCGGTACCTTCCATCTCTATATAGACGAAACCGAGGCCGCCTGGAGGGCTCTTTTCCCTCGAGTTCATTGGTTGATCGTCTACCTCGTGGTGCTTGTCTTTCGCATGTACGTGGCGAGTTTTCGGGTCCTCTGGCAGATTCTCCGGGGGCGAATCAACCCCGGTGTCGTGCACTTCCGGACGCGACTGCGAAGCGACGTGGCGAGGGTCGCGCTCTCGGCAGGGATAACCCTTACTCCAGGGACGATTACCGTGGACTTAGACGAAGACCACCTGGTGGTCCATTGGCTCGACGCGACGACCAGACACTCGCGGTACGCCGGAGAGTTGATAAAGGGTACATTCGAGAGGCTTCTCCGACGAATATGGGTGTAGTACTCCAGGTAATGATCTATTTCTTCGGAGCCTCGACTATCATCAGTCTCTTTCGAGGTATTGTCGGCCCTACGGTGGCGGACCGTCTGGTTTCCCTAAACGTCGTTGCGGCGCAGGTTCTCGCTCTTCTGGTTCTCATCGCCGTCTACGACGATCGCCCTGTGTACCTCGACGTTGCCTTGGTGTACGACATATTCGGATTCGTCGGTCTGTTGGCCATTACTCGGTATTTGGGCTCCGGGGAGATGTCGTGATGGAGTGGGGCGCTCTCGTTTTCTTCGGCCTGGCTTTCGTTTTCGGGATGATGGGAAATCTCGGGCTTTTGATAATGCCCGACGTATACACGCGGCTCCAGGTTTCCTCGACGTGCAGCACCACCTCGGTGCTCTCCGCCATAATCGCGGTCATGTTTATCTCGGGGCTTTCTCCGACATCCGGACGGCTCTTGGTTATCGCCCTCTTTTTTTTCGTATCGAGCCCTGTTTCGGCGCACATCATCGCGAAGTACGCCTGGTACTCCGGGGTCGTCCCCTGGCGCCGGAGTTACGAAGTGCGCAAGCAACTTATCGACGAAAAAAGCGAGAACGAAGAATGATCGAGGCGATCCTCGGAGTAATCGTACTAGTCGCCGCTCTTTCCCTCGTTGTCCGGGACTTGATAACTGCGGTCATCCTTTCCTCCGCTGTAAGCCTCTTGAGCTGTCTCGTCTTTATTCTCCTCCATGCACCGGATGTTGCCTTGACCGAAGCTGCCGTCGGTGCAGGGGTAAGCGCCCTCGTATTCGTCTGGGTGATCCATCGCACAGAGCGGTACGACGAAACATGAGATTTCTTCGGTACCTGTCGACGGTTCTTATCGCCTTCGGGGTCGGTGTCTTCCTCTTTGTGGCGCTATCAGCTCCCCCGGCTCGGGAGCTGCCGATCCGAGAAGCCGTCGTTTCGTCGGCCCTGGAAGACACGGGGGCTCAGAACCTCGTAAGCGCGATCTACCTGGGGTACCGTGCTTTTGACACCCTCGGGGAGACCATCGTTCTTCTCTTGGCCGTCGCCGGCGTGGCGTTTCTGATTCGGGAGCCGTCGTGAGAAAGCGACAGACCGAGCTTTTGAGCGTCGTGGCGCGAAAACTCGCGCCCTTCATCTTTCTGTTCGGCGTCTATCTCGTAACGTTCGGCCACATTTCCCCCGGGGGAGGCTTTCAGGGTGGAGTGGTGGTCGCCTCGGGACTCATTCTCCTGGTTCTCTCCGAACGCCAGCGAGGGGGAGACATCGGTGGTGGGCGAATGGGGCTCGGGCAGAAGATGCTGACCGCGGGGGAGAGTCTCGGGTTCGCCCTCTTATTGGCTGTGGGCTCTGCCGGTGTGGTCCTCGGCGGTTTCTTTCTTGCCAACCCTGTTCCGGAGATGCGGTTTCTCGGGTCCGATAAGATCGGGTTCGTCTTTGCCCTCAATGTCATCATCGGCTTGAAGGTTTCTGCGGGAATCGGTCTTATTGCCGTGGTCCTCTTCCGGGAGGAAGAGTCGTGAGTTGGTACTTATCCGGTGCCCTGCTCCTTGTGGGTATTATAGGGCTCCTTCACAAGCCACACCTGATCAAAAAAGTCTTTGCAATTGCCTACATGAATAGCGCGATAGTCATCCTATTTGTTCTCCAGGCGGCGGAAAGCGGTGACGACGCGCCGATTCTCTCGGGACTAACGGGTACCCCTGTTGACCCACTCCCACACGCCCTCATGCTTACCGCCATCGTTGTCGGCATCTGCATCGTCGCCTTCGCCCTCGCTCTTATCTACCGGCTCTACAAGCGATACGGCACCATGGACATTCGGAAGATCGAAGCACAGGCTTTCCGGGAGACCGACGAGTGACCCAAGACCCGATCCTTCTGATCCTCATCCCCTGGTTGGCCGCTTTGCCGGCCTTACTTGGGAAGGTTCTCGGTAAGCGGTCGCCCTTCGTCGGAATATCGGTCGCAATCTTCGGGGTCTCTTCGTTTCCTTTGTATCGCCTCTCGCGTCTAATTTCCGTTACGGAACCCGAGGAGCTTCTCTATACCCTCGGCGGCTGGGCAGCGCCCCTGGGGATTTCTCTCGGCGTCGACCGCCTGGCCCTCACCATATCGGTGATTGTCGTGGTTATCGTTCTCGCGGTCTCGCTGTTCTCCCTCGGAAGCAAACACTTCGATAGCCTCTACTTTGCAGAGATCATGATACTTGCCGGGGGATTACAGGGGGTTCTCGTCGTACGGGACCTCTTTACGCTCTTCGTGTGCTTTGAGATTGCCGCCTTGTCGATTTACCTTCTTATCGCATACGAGCGGCAGCCTACTGCTTTGGTCGCAAGCTTTAAGTATCTTGTGTTGAGCTCTGTAGGAATCCTTATCTTCCTGCTCGGGGTGTTTGTCGTCTACCGGGAAACCGGAACCCTGTCGATGGTAGAGCCGATTACAGTGGTGCCGGAGGCGCATAAGGCTTTGCACCTCGCGGTCTCCGCCTTGGTCGTCGGGATCGGGGTTAGGACGGCCTTCATACCCTTCCACACCTGGCTGCCGGAGGCACACGCCTACGCCCCGCATCCTATTTCCGCGTTGCTCTCGGGCGTCGTCATCAAGGTGTCTTTCTTCGCCATGGTGCGGGTCTTGGATACCTTCGTCACCGAGTACCTCTATGAGCCTCTGCTCTGGATAGGCGGCATTACCGCCATCGCCGCGGTTTTCCGGGCGCTGGCCCAGCGAGACGTCAAAAAGCTTCTGGCCTACCATTCAATTTCTCAGATGGGCTACGTTCTGGCGGCCTTCGGCGCCGCCACGGTAATAGGCCGGGAGGCAGCTATCCACCACGCCGTCAACCACGCCTTCTTCAAGAGTCTGCTCTTTCTGACCGTCGGTTACGCGGTGTCGGTTACCGGTCAACGTGACGTCTACCGTATGCCGAAGCTCGGTCGCCGAAAGCCGCTGATGGCCCTCGGATTCTGGCTCGGAGCTTTCGCGATTGCGGGTGTCCCTCCGATGAACGGCTTTTTCAGCAAGGCAGACGTAAGTGCAGCTCTCGGTGGCTCCCCGGTCTATCCGCTCATCTGGGTGACCGGTGTCGTCACCGCGGCTTCGTTTATCAAGCTCGGGAGGATCTATTCCTTCCTCGGCCCCCGGGAGGAAGCCGAACGGGGGCGGGGCACCGAGGTCGGTGTCGCCGGTCGCCTTGCCGAGGTGGTGCCGGTACTAGCCCTGGGCGGAATCTGCCTCGCCGGCGGTCTGCTGCTCCCGCTTCCCTCGGCGGCAAAGCTCGCGACTACGGGCGTCACCCTGGCTTTGGGAATACTGCTCTTTCTCCTGATTTCCCGGCATCGAGTCGCACAGCTTCTCTCACCCTTGAGGCGATGGAACCCGAGCCTCTACGCTGTCTTGAGCTTCTTCTTCTTGGGGCTGTTTCTCTTTGCGGCCCTCGGCTACCTCCGTTAGAACTTACCGAACCTGTTGCCTTACGTCCGGCCACTTCCTGTCCGCTTCCTCTATATTGTGGTTCAGGCGGAGTTCGAAACGCCGTTGCACAAAGGGGCTTAAATTGAGAAAGAGACGGCCGCCGACTATGCTCCAGGCTTTGGGGTCGATATCCGCGGTTCCCCCCCGAGATACCGCGAAGGCGCAGTAACCGCCGTATTGCGGGGCGTACCGTTCGGGATCCGCCTCGAAACGGCTTCGGTTTTCCTCGGTTGCAAAACGCCACTCCGCACCCTGCCAGGTGTAACGGTAGCTCTCGGAACCCGGGGTCGGACGTCCATCGGTGAAGTAGGCAACGGGGTCGTAGCCGTGAATTGCCACCCCATTGCTATCTGCGTTTATCTGGCCGTAGGCGTAGGACGGCAAAGCCAAGGCCACGAGCGCCGCCAACATGTACTTCATCTTTTCCTCCTGGGGAATACCTTAGTGCTTGCGTAGCCAATTATCCAGGTCCGGCATCATTGTTACACAAACGTGACATGCGACCCTCGGTGCGGGTGTCTGTTCTGTTAGGAGCCTCTTTAGTCTTTGGCGACCTATGGAGGGACCGCATGTATCAATGCGTCGCAGGGCAATGCCTGACCTATAAATCGTACTCCGGCCGGAGAGGATCGTAACTCCTTTGGTGTAATATACAAGACGATTGCCGATTGGTATCGATGTCCGTATTTTCTACGCAAAGTTACGCGGAGGTAGAAAGACCATGGGTTCGAACAGTGTTGGCATCAGCGACATCGCATTGTACATTCCGAGTCAACGGGTCGAATTAGAGACCATCGTCGAAAAGCGGATTTCCGACGACCCTTCTCTCGAACGTCGGCTCCGGCGGGCCCTCGAGACTACAGGGCAAATCGCGATACGTTTTCCGGAGACCTACCAGGACACCGCGACCATGGCGGCTCAGGCGGCGAGAAAACTGATTGCTAAAGACCCCGGTTTCGACCCCGCTACCATGCGCTACCTCGCAGTCGGCACCGAGACATCGGTAGACATGAGCAAACCGGTAGCCGCATACGTCGAAGGGATGCTTCAGAGCTCCGGGATCCCGGTCCCCACGAGCCTATCGACGTTTCAGGTGCAACACGCCTGTGCCGGGGGGACTATCTCCCTCTTGAGCGTCGGGGCGATGCTGCAGGCTTCCGCTCGGTCGAGCGACACGGGAGTGGTGGTGTGCTCCGACGTGGCTCGATACGAAGCCCCTTCGACCGCCGAGATTACCCAAGGCGCCGGAGCCGTTGCCCTCCGAGTCGAGCGCAATCCCAAGCTTCTCGAGCTCGACCTGTCGACCGTCGGTTATAGCTCTCAAGACGTAGACGACTTCTTCCGCCCCCTCGGCTCGGTTACCGCGAAGGTCAAAGGGGGGTACTCGGTTCAGTGCTATCACGAGGCCTTCGAGGCTGCTTTTCTCGATCATTGCGACCGGCGAGGGGAAGACCCTGCGGATCTGCTCAATGATGTGGATATGCTGGTACTCCATGTTCCCTTTATGAAGATGGGTGTCCTCGGCGCGGAAAGACTGGTTACCAAGATCCTTGGGGTGGGGCAGGCAGAGGCGGAAGCGTTCCTCGAAGAACGGGGCTTTGCCTCATCGGTGCAGCCGACAGCCGAAATCGGGAACATTTATACCGGCTCGGCGTATCTTTCCCTTACCTTCCTCCTTCGGGATCGCTACAAGCACTTCGGCGACGATATCGTCGGGAAACGCGTATTGATATCCTCCTACGGCTCCGGTAACACCATGAGCGTGTTCAGTGCGACGGTAGCACCCTCCGCTCCTCGGATTATTTCCTCTTGGCATCTCGAGCACTCCCTCAATGGTCAGCGGGTATCGAGCATCCAAGAGTACGAAAAGTGGATTACCACGAGCAGCTATACTCCCGCGGAAGCCACTGAGCCGGCAAAGGTGCACCCGGGACTCTATTACCTCGAAGAGATCCGAGAGGACGGTTACCGGCAGTACGGATTCAGACCTTCATTGACGACCTAAACTACCGCGGTGCTCCCAAGGGACTTTAGAAAACGCTCCGTTCGGGAGCGACGCACCCTCATCGACTCCCTCCTTAGACACTCTACTACCGAGGTCGAGGGATGCGAGACCCTCCTCGACCTCGCCGACGTAATGGTCGAGTCGGCAATAGGAACGATACCCGTGCCCCTCGGTGTAGCCGCCGGCTTCCTGATTAACGGTCGGGAGTACGCTGTTCCCCTTGCCGTCGAAGAGCCGAGCGTCGTTGCCGCAGCGACCTACGCCGGTCGAATTGTCAAGGGCGGTGGTGGTTTTGAAGCCTGGTCCACGGAACCGGTGATGACGCTTCAAATTCCCGTAACCGATTGGACGCCCGGCGCCGCCCAGCGATTGTCCGCCGCCCGGGAGCCCATTGCCGACAGTATGGCGCCGGCACTCGAGAGAATGACGGCTCGAGGCGGAGGATTCCGGGAGCTTCGGGTCATCGAAATACCGGAGAGCGATTTCCTTCTTATCGAAATCGACATCGACACCAGGGACGCGATGGGTGCGAATATTGTCAACACCGCCGGGGAGGCTGTCCGGGAGACCATCCGAGAGCTCACCGGGGGCACTGTCCTTATGGCCATTCTTACCAACGCTTCCCCTTCTCGCCGGAGCGGCGCTCGTTTCCGTGTTCCGGTATCCGGTCTCGGACGCGGTGGGCGCGGCGGGGAGACGATGGGGAGGCGAGTGGTGGATGCCAACCGCTTTGCGTTAGAGAATTTCAACCGGGCGGTAACCCACAACAAGGGCATTATGAACGGGATCGCATCGCTGGCTTTGGCCACCGGAAACGACACCAGGGCGGTGGAAGCGGCGGCCCACGCCTGGGCGGCTCGTTCGGGAAGCTACCGGGGGCTTACGAGTTACCGGTTCGAGCCTCCCGAGCGGGGTGACGCGGCTCCGGGCGTCGAAACAGCTAAAGCCCCCGGTGCCCACCTGGTCGGGGAGCTGGAGCTGCCGATGGCCCTCGGCACCCTCGGAGGGGCAGCGAGCATCCATCCGACGGCCCGGAAAGCCCTCGATATTCTCTCTATTGGACTCGACCGACGAATTACCGCCGGCGAACTGGGCCAGGTTGCGGTCGCGGTGGGGCTGGCCCAGAACCTCGCGGCGCTCCTTGCGCTGGTCGGCGAAGGAATCCAAGGGGGCCACATGCGCCTCCACGCCCGGCGACTGGCGTTTCAAGCCGGCGCTCGGGGCGTCGACATAGAGACGGTGGCCGAGGAAATGGCCGTCCTCGGGACCTACAATCTCGAGACGGCGCGGAGCATCTTTCTACGCCTTCACCCCTAGGGTGTCCGCGGCAACCTCTCCGAGGTAAACCGTCAAACGCTTCGTGTATTCGTCGTAGAAGTCGTCAGGGAGCGTGTAGAACAGCTCGCGGTAGAGGTACTGCCCCTCTCTGTCGCGTTTTCCGACTGTGGCGAAGCAGAAGTGTTCGAAGAAGCCGGTCCGAGCAGACGGCTTGCCCAACTTCTCGATCTCCTTTAGACCCTCGATGGCGATTTCCGCACCGGATTCCGCTTGAGCCTTCGCGTATTCGACGGTGTCGTCCCACCAGATCTTGAATTTTTCCGGGTAGGTGTCTTCCAAGGTCCTGCCGTAGATGTTCTGGAGCATCGGAGAGATCTTAAAGTGTATCCTGTGGCCCGTGGCCCGGCCGAAAACTTTGCGGGTTTCCGAGCTCAAGTCGTCCCCTGAGTGGCAGTCGAGCATCACCCCGATGGAGTCGGCCATTTCGTACTGCCGCTTTACCCGTGCTTCGAGCTCCTCACGACCTGCGGGACAGCGGTAATCGACTCCCTTTTCGACGCCGAAGTTTGGTGCTATATGCGTAATGCCGAGCTCCCGGCGTTCCGCTTCGAGGAGGAGAAACATCACTTCGATGTCTTTGGTAAGGTTGTCGCAGGTTTTGACCTCCGCCGGGTTCTCGTCGATGCTCAATTCCATGTCGAAGGGAACGCCTTCCTTCAGGGACGCCACGTGGCGGCCAAGTCCGTCCGCGGCGTCCAAGGCGTGCCAATACTTCCCGACCAACCGAGCGAGGGCCTCTTCCGTTGCCTCGTACTCGTACCCGGCGACCTCCTTGTGGTCCCGGTGGAAGGCCAAGACGGCGTTCCGTTCCGCGGCGGTTGGAATCAGGGTTTCGAGGTATTCCCGGGATTTCGCCTCGGAGGTTTCGTTGATCGCCCCGTAGTCGAGGACATCCGAGACGTCGAGTGTAAAGAAGCTGTAGTGCCGCCCGGAGGTCGCCACCCGCTTGGCTCGCTCAAGGCCGCCGGGGCCCCGCTTGACCATTATGTGGTCGGCGTCGGCTCCGAAGGTGAGGGGGCCCGGCTTCTTGAGGGCCGACATCATCCCTGCCAACCAGAGTCCCTCGAAGGTGCTCCCCGTGTGGCCCTCGTCTATCTTCCCGAAGCTAAAGAGATAGTTGGTGTGGGGCTGCTTTCCCGCCACGAGGTCTTCGAGCATGTTCAACTCTCTCAAGGAGTTTTGAATTGCGTTGGCGGCGAAACCGTAGTCCTGCATTGCATTCCATATCGCCGGAAAAACTGTTGTCGACATCCGGTCCCCGATCCCGAGGCGGGGGGTTGCGCCGAGGGCTCGGGTGACCTTTTCCGGAAGATACCGCCTCGCAAATCGGTCAATGGTTTCGTTCCGGGTGGCCACGGCCGAAAGAGTAGTTCCGTCAGATAGCTCTTTTCGTCCAATTGGTTCCCCAACGGTCGCCGGGGCCGCCGCCGAGGCGAAATGGAGAAGAACATCCTGCTTATCCGGAAGGGTGGCGAGAACAAAGGTGCCCTCTTCGGACTGCACCCGGCTGCTCGGGTGAATCGTCACCCCGGCGGCTATTTCGAAGGCCTGGGCCTCTTCTTCGGCCCTCCCGGCTCGGATTAGATCGTCACCGTGGAGGGCGTCGATCTGCTTCCAGGCTTCCTCGGTGTTCCATGTTGTGGTATCCAGCACTGCCGGGTTCGTTGCCGGATTAATCTTGAGCTGTCCAAATTTGTATGATTGTGACGCCATAGAAGCACTATAGAGGGTCACCGAGAGGCCTGTCCACTCATAGACCAGGTTCAAAGACTATAGCCGGCTACGCTCAGGTGGGGTCGGAGAGCCTCTGAATCAGAAGCGGCAGGGACTCTTCAAGGGTGCCGAGGACGGCAAAATCGCTTATTGCCATAATCTCCGCGTCTGGGTCAGGGTTGATTGCGAGAACAGCTCCGGACCCCTGCATTCCGAGTCGATGCTGGATAGCGCCGGAGATCCCGAGTGCGACATAGAGCTCCGGTCGCACGGTTCTTCCAGTCTGCCCGATCTGATAGGAGTACGGAAGTATCCAGGCCTCGACGGCGGCCCGGGAACACGCGAGGCCGACGGAGAGGTTCCACCGCCGCTCCATCGCTGCAATAAGCGGGCGCACGAGCTCGTCGACCTTTTCCCGGGAGCCGATGCCGACTCCGATCGACACCACTACCTCCGCATCATTTTTAGGCCCCGAAGCCTCTACCTCTGTGTGAAGCCTGGGCCCTCTAGCTCCATCGAGAAGATGCAGAGAGGCTATGTCGTTTGGAGAAGAAACCGCCAGCGTCCGGACGTCCGCTCGATTGTCCGGGTAGAAGCGACGCTGGAATACACCTCCGCGAACGGTCGCCATCTGGGGCGCTCCGGGACTACCGTAGACCGACACGATTGTGGCCAGTATGTTCCCGCCAAGGGCGGGACGAGTCTGGTGGAGGACCTGCGGAAAAACCCGGTCGGTCTTTTTCTGATAATAGTCGCCGATGGAGAGCCCGGTGCAATCGGCAGTCAGCCCGGCTCCCAGGTGAGCCGCCGACAGGGGCGCGACGACCCGGCCCCCGGGAGAGGCCGGGGCAAGAACGATCTGAGGACGCTCCTTTCGGATCGTTTCGGAAAGAAGGTGTGCCCGGCGATGGTGCGGCGGGTAGCCCAGACGGGAGGGATCAGCCGTGACGGCCAGAATAACCTGGGCGCCGGCGCCGGAGAGAACCGTTGCAAGGCGCTCCCCCC
The DNA here is from genome assembly GCA_964616245.1 of uncultured Spirochaetaceae bacterium. Taxonomy (GTDB): domain Bacteria; phylum Spirochaetota; class Spirochaetia; order DSM-27196; family PWMO01; genus CAYPUT01. Next base: position 13,958 of record CAZTRQ010000022.1, read on the forward strand.
GAGTCGACGAGAGAAGGTCGAAATCCGGACATACGGCAACGGCCGGAACAGCGAGAGCATCCGCCAAAACCCGAGCGGTCCCGAGGAGCTCCAAACTCGCCTCCGTCGGGCCATCGGCGTCCTCTTCTATCAACGAGAAGACGGGGCCTCTTCTGCCCCCTGTATCCGGCGGGGTCCCGGATGCGGCGCCTGACCACTCCGGGGGCTCGGGCTGCGGACTTGTTTCGGGCCCGGTGCCCCGGAACCAGTTGTCGAGGTTACGCACCAGATCGTCGAGGCCTCGTTCGGCCTCCGTAGGGTTCGCCATTGTTACAGTGCACCGACGGCTCCGTCGGGAGGAGACCGATTCGATGTTTACGACCCGGGTAGCAGATCCCGCGAGGCCGACCTCTTCCGGCGAGACCCCGAGGTCTTGTGCTCCCCACCGGTGAACCCAAGCCGCAGAGGCGCCGAGCATTGCCTCGAGGTTGGTTTGAAAGCTCAAGGCCGGCGTGTAAGAGGTCACAGTGGCCAAAGCCGGAAGCGCCTCGAGGGCAAAGTGGGCGTGCCCTGTCGTCTCGAGACACCGGAAGTCGAGAAGTGCGTCACCGTTTTCTACCGCGGTAACGTAAGGGAGGAGGGGTACACCGAGAATCGCGGCGAGCTCCGAGGGTACCTGGGCCGTATCGCCGTCGGGGCTCTGCATGCCGGCGAGGATAAGGGGATGGTGATATCCAAAGCTCGATTCGGCTTTCCGGATGGCTGCCGCAAGCACCCGGGCCGTTGCCAGGGTATCGGCCCCGGCGAAGGCGCGGTCGGTCACGAGAACCGCTTCGTCGGCTCCGTAGGCAAGCCCCCGGCGACAGACGTTTTCCGCCGAATCCGGTCCCATCGACAAGAGAAGAACACGGCCACCGAAACGCTCTTTGAGGTCCCGGGCCAATCGGAGGGCGTGATTATCCAGGGGATTGGTAATCATGTTGAGGCGTCCGCGTTTTAGGGTGCCGGTCTCGAGGTCCCAGGCGTCCGGCGGGACATCTTCCACGTCGGCGACATATTTAGCGAGAACGACAATATCCACTCTGTGTCAGCCCCTCGAGATCATAGTTTCGGGATTAAGAAACCAGTCGGGATCGAAGGACCGTTTGATCTCTCGGATCGCTCCGATTCCGTCGGGCCCGAGCATGAAGTAGAGGTAGGGGCGAAGAACTCCCTCCTCGTCGGAAAGCTGCTTTTTCCCGACTCCGTGTTCCGCGGAGACGGTTCCTCCGAGTGCGACGGCGGTTCTCGCAAGCTTGAGGTACCGGCGTCGTGCCTCGGAAAGCTCTCCGTCCGTCGTTGGAAGGAAGTTGAGATGGAGATGGTGCTGCCCAAGGTGCCCGAAAAGCACCGTACGAAGACCCGGGGCTCGTGCCTCGTCGTAGGCACCCCGAAGCTCGACAAACTTCGCACCCGGGACCGCAAGATCGGTTCCCAGCTTTCCCTTTCTCTCCGAAACCCACCGATTGACCCCTTCCGGCAGGCTGTGCCGGAACTCCTTCATTGCACCCACGTCCTCGGTGGCAACGCTCCAGTTGTCGGTGCTCCCGGACCGACGAAGAAGCGATGTCCAGCTTTCGAGGTAATCCGGGGGTGGGTATGGATTGCTCGCACCGGAATCCGGGGGCTCCACCTCAAAGAGGACGCAGCTTTGTCGTTCTGTCGGCAAGTCGGGGTAGTGTTCCCTCATGAACTCCAAGGAGGCCGTGTCGAAATACTCGATCGAAAGGGGGCTGCCGTCTTGTCGGAGAAGATCCGCGAAGGAAAAGGCCGCATCCTCTGTCGGAAAGAACGCCGCAGTCTGGAGAAGCCGCTTCGGACGATCGGTTAGCGAGAGAAGGGCTCCGGCGACTACTCCAAGGATACCCTCGCTGCCGATGAACAGGTCGACAAGATCCATGCCCCTCCGCAGGCAGAGGCCGGCGGCGTTTTTGGTCTCGACTACTGGGTACGCCTTCGGAAGCGGGAGTGACGGAACCCCGGTTTCCGGCGGCAGGGGGAGGACGCTATCCTCGGCGACGAAGTCTCCCCGGCGGATCCACCGGGTTTGCCCGTTGGGAAAGACTATAAGCAGGCCCTCCACCCAGTTGCGAGTCGCTCCGTAGTGATAGCTTCGGGCGCCGCTAGCGTTGGTGGCGATAGTGCCGCCGATCATCGCCGAGAGTTCCGTCGGATCCGGAGGATAGCTCAGGCCGTAGCGCTCGAGGGACTCAGAGATTTCGAAGAGGCGCAGGCCCGACGGAACGACCGCGAGGCCTTCGCCTTCGAGGAGGGAGAAAGAGTAGTCCGGCCCCCGAATCAACGTGGCCTCCGCCGTTCCGGTTACTGGGGTTGGATCAGGGAGACCATCCAGGTTCCGAATCCGTTCGGTAGCAAGAACCCACCCACCGCAGGTGGGTACTGGGGCACCGGTAATGGATGTTCCGGCGGCCCGGACTGTCACCGGTTCCCCGATTCGCCGGGCGGCACGAAGAACCTCGCATACCCCTGCAACATCGGTCGGGACGAGGGCCCGGGTGCTTTTCCCGGCGAAGGCCGAGGATTCGTCCCGTTGGTAGCGCCCGAGGGCACCTGTTTCCTCAATACTTCGAACTGTCTCGATCACTGAGGGAGAATTATAGCGTGTTTGGTCCGGGCCATCGACTAAGTAGGGGCAGCATTTTGCCGGTTACTTTCGCTATATTTGGCAGCAGGGAGGGAACGTGGCGCTCATTAGTTTACGGGATGTTACATTCGGGTTCGGTGGTCCGCCCCTACTCGACGGGGTCAACTTCCACTTGGAGGAAGGGGACAGGGTTTGCCTAATCGGGCGTAACGGCGTCGGCAAGTCGTCGCTACTCAAGCTCATTTCTCGGGAGCAACTCCCCGATTCGGGACAGCTGTCGATCGGTCGCGAAGTACGTGTCAGCTACCTCGGGCAGGAGACGCCGAAAGACCGCCGTGGCTCGTCCTTTGACTACTGCCTTGCGGAGTGCGGGTCGGCGGTAGAAGCAAACAAGTTCCTTACGCTCATTGGTATCGACCCCACATCGGCTTTCGAGACCCTCTCCGGCGGAGAAAAGCGAAGGGTAATGCTCGCCGCCGCCTTGGCGTCCGACGCCGACGTGCTACTCCTCGACGAACCGACGAATCATCTCGATCTGGAGACGACACTCTGGCTCGAGGAACACCTAAGGCGACAGGCAAAGACGCTTATGGTCGTCACCCACGATCGGGCCTTCGCGAAAACTGTCTCCAATCGGGTCGTCGATCTCGACCGCGGAGAGCTCTTTAGTTTCGACTGCGGGTTTGAAGAGTTTCTTGCCCGTCGGGACGCTCAGCTTGAAAACGAGGTAAGGCAGCGCGCGGAGCTCGACAAGAAGCGGGCGGCAGAGGAGGCTTGGCTCCGACGAGGGGTTAAAGCCCGACGGACCCGGGACGAGGGCCGTGTACGAGCCTTGCTCCGAATGAGAGAAGCTTATCGGGAACGGAGAAGCCGGGACGGGGTTGCCCGGGTAACTGCCGAGAACGCCGGCCGATCGGGTAACCTCGTTGTTGAAGCCGAGGGACTGTGCTTTTCCTACCCTTCGGGTCCGTCGATCGTCAAAGGTCTTACGACGACGATTATGCGGGGCGACAAGGTCGGTATCGTAGGGCCGAACGGTGCCGGCAAGACGACCCTGATTCGGCTTCTGCTAAAAGAGCTGGAACCCTCGGCTGGAACCGTTCGGCTTGGAACAAACCTTCAACCCCTCTACCTCGATCAGGTCCGCGGGCTCTTGGCCCCCGAAAAAACCGTCGTCGAAAACCTTACCGGTGGGGACGACATGATCGTCGTCGGAGGAAAATCGCGGCACATCAACAGCTACCTCAAGGACTACCTCTTCGAAGCAGATCGCGCACGGTCACCCGTCGGAACCCTTTCCGGTGGAGAGAAGAACCGGCTGCTTCTTGCAAAGCTCTTCGCACAACCTTCTAACCTGATAGTGATGGACGAGCCGACGAACGACCTCGACATGGAGACCCTCGAGCTTCTCGAAGACCTTTTGCTCGGATACGAGGGTACGGTTCTCTTGGTAAGCCACGACCGGGAGTTTCTGGACAACGTCGTAACCGACTGCCTTGTCTTTACCAAGGAGGGGACCATAGAAGAGTTCGTCGGCGGATACACCGACTGGCGAGAGCGGCGGCAGCGGGCAGAGCAGGCGTCGATGGATTCACTGCCCGAGGGAAAGTCGGAGGCGGACCGCCGGCAGACGACTCGGCCCCGGACGTCGTCAAAGAAACTCAGCTTCAAAGAAGGGCGGGAGCTCGAAACGCTACCGGAAAAGATCGTCTCTCTGGAGGAAACGATCGCCGCACTGCAAGAGAGCCTCGGCGACCCGAACCTCTATCGGACCGAGGGCGACAGGGTCGCCGAAATCTCAAAGAGGCTATCGGAAACCGAGGACAGGTTAGCTGTGGCCTACGCGCGATGGGAAGAGCTGGAAGAGATTAGCCGGGGAGCCCAGAGTTCTCGTTAGGGGTGCCGGAGGTACCCGGACCGTAGTTTCACCTCGGGAACGGCAACCTCTCCGGTTCTAGTTAGCAGGCCCAGGTTTGACTTCCACCATCGACTCGGATGACCTGACCGCTAACGAAGCTGCCTGCCTCGGAAGCGAGGAACTCGGCGGTTCGGGCTACTTCGATGGGGCGGCCGTATCGCTCGAGGGTTCCCGACAGAACCTTTCGTGATTCGTCGGTATCCCGGGAGTGAAGGAACCGCTCGGTTACCGTATCCCCGGGCGCAAGAACGTTCGCCGTAATATCGTAGGGTCGTAGCTGCACTGCGAGACACCGGGTGTACTCGTGAACCGCGGCCTTGGCGGTAGCATAGATGACCGATTGGGGAATACCAAAGGTGGCTGCGATGCTGCCGATGTTGATTACCCGGCCTTTCTTTCGGCCCACCATGCCCGGACACGCCGCCTTGCAGCAGTGGATTGTGGTAAGGAGGTTCCGGTCCAAGACGGTCCGAGCGTCTTCGAGGGAAATGCCGATGGCGTCGTTCTTCTCCGGTTTTCCCGCCAGCGACGCGGTTACCCCTTTCGTCCCCACGTCGCCCCCGGCGCAATTAACCAGGATGTCGAGGGTACCGAAGGTAGCGTGGATCTGGGCCACCGCTTCCTCGACGACCCCATAGTCGGTAAGATCGCCGGAAATAGCGAGAGAACGGATGCCATAGCTTTCCTCCAGGGCCCGGGCGCTTTCGTCAAGTGTCTTTCCTTCGTTGAAGGTCTTCGGGGAGTCCTGGCTGGTCCCGTGTATGACGATGTTGGCACCGCAGGCGGCGAAGTGTTCGGCTATCTTTTTCCCGATGCCCCGGGAGGACCCGGTTATCCAGGCGACCAAACCGCCAAGGGATCCTTTTGCGCTTTCCGGCATCATGCTCTCCTATATTTCAGTTGTACGAATTACTATGGTAGGAACCGGCGTGTAACTCAAGGGGCACGGTGGTCACAACCACTGCCGCGACGGCGGCGAGGATGACCGTTTCGATCACTCTAGTTACCGGCGTCACGGCCAACAGCTCACGGGAGAGCACCACCGAGAAGTGGAACAACGTTGCGGCGACGATGCTGCCTCCGTTGATGGCGCAGAACCAGCTGATGAGGACGCCGACCGGTATGATCCCGAGGTAGAAGTTTAGGGCATACCAGGGGCTCTGCTGAAAGGCCTCGTACGGGGGGGTACCGGCGAAGAAGAGCAGGGGAAAATGCCAGAGAGCCCAGAGCGTACCGAAGAGAAGAGATGCCGTCGGTAGGCTGTGTCGACTCCGAAGGCCCGGAAAGGCGTACCCCCGCCAACCGACTTCTTGAAGGACAGCGGATAACAGAAGAACGACGACAGCCGGAAAGACTCCATAGTGGGTAAAGAACGTTTGCGCGAGGAGAAACTGCGAAACCGGCTCCCCGATTAGCAGTGAGAGCAAGACCGACGTAACAACGACCATCGGCATCAGCAGAAGTACCGCCGGTAGCATATCCCGATTTAAAGGTGTCAGATCGAGAAGCTTTCGCGAGAAATCCCGTGGTAGCTCTCGACTGCCGGAGGCCAGAGTCATCCCGAGAGCAACGAAGAATGGTACCGCTGCCCCGGCAACGGTTTTTACGGCGTAGACGTCGCCGGTCTCCATGCAGCTGCTTATCGCGCTCCCAACTATCCAGATAAGGGCCGTTATTAAGAAACTCAGAGCATAGTAGAGAGCTAAGCTTCGCTGAAGACCGGCAAACATGGGGTGCTCCTAGGAAAAATGCCTAAAGAAAGCAATACAGCGCTTGGAGCATCACACTCGTTTGGAATCGCTCTTCGGTAAACGGGCTCCGGGCAGCGTCCCCGAGGAGAATGACCTCTCCCACAAGGAGGGAAACACCAAACTGATCGGTCACCTGGAAGCCGCCTTCCACCACGAGTTGGGTCGCCCGGAGACCGGCGTCGGCATCAAAGGCGTCCAGGGAGTCGGTGTCTTCCGCCAGGGAGTACCAGGCGTCGGCGTACTGGGAATCCATCGCTTCGAGAGTTGCGATCGCCGTCACTTGCGCTCGCTCACCGATGGGAACCGGGAGCATGTAGAAAAGAGACCCGATGAATCCGTGGTAGGTCTTCTCTGCCGACGTCGGAAGGTACCCTGCACCGGCGCCAACAAGGCCCACCGGTGTGACGACCCCGAGGGTCAGATTGGTCGTGACGATACTCTTTACCGTCGGGGTATCCTCTAACATTCTGCCGGTCTCGTCGCTGTGGTCCGCGTGTCGGAAGAGCACGTCGTAACCGTCGCTGTTCCGCTCCGGGCCGGGGCTTAGGCTTACGCTCGCGACTATTCCCCGTTCTCCATCCATATAGGTCACACCGAGCCCATCGAGAACGGAGGCGGAGAAGGAGATATCCCCGGTCGTGTAGCTTACCACCACGGTTGGGAAAGGGGATATGTAGTAGTCCCGGGAACCTTCGTACACCGGTGACTGGGCCACTCCCGCCCCGAGGGTAAGGTCCCATCCATCCTCCGCGGTAGCAAAGGGTGCGACACAGCAAATTGCCAAGGCCAACAGTAACATCGTGCGATTCATGACTTCGTTCCTCCTCGTCGTGTTGCGACTGACGTGAGAATAGGTCGCAAACGAAAACGGCGGTATCGGACATTCGTCGTGAATAGCGGAAACGGGGCTACGTATTACGTCCTAGTCGATCGAGAAGCTCGACCCGGCAAGAGAGGGGCGTGGTTATCGCTCCCCGATGGGCCCCTTTAGGAGCCGAAGGATGGCCAGGATGACAAAGAGGGTAAAGACAGTTGAGACCAGAAATCCCCCGGAAACCGCGATGCCGAGGGCGATTCCGCCGAGGGAGATAAGGTTGAGGCTGACGTCGAAGGCGTACATCAGAATATAAGGAGAGGACGAGGGTCACCGGAAGCGAAATGCCTATGAGCATCGCCAACGCCGCGCCGCATCGAGAGCATCCGAAAGGGTCCAGTCTGC
>CAZTRQ010000022.1:21568-25239 GCA_964616245.1 uncultured Spirochaetaceae bacterium
ATGAGCATCGCCAACGCCGCGCCGCATCGAGAGCATCCGAAAGGGTCCAGTCTGCGGGCTCAGCAGCGAGCCCGGGCAGGGAGAGGCAGAGGCTCATAAGCAGCAGTAGACCAACCATCCTGGTAAGATAGGATCTACACGCGAGACCTAAGAATCAACATAGAAGGTCTTTCGTACCTCCTTCGACATCGATAGACTCTCTAACTGTGTTGGTCTCCGGCCCTCGCTTGTCACGACTACTCCCAACCGACCTCATCGTAATCGTTCTGAACCTTCTCTTCGGAGCGCTTTTTCTGCTCTTCGGCGCGCTCGGCAACCCCGGGGCCTGGAAATCAGGAGTTTTCTATATTGGCGCGATTGCGATCGTTGTGCTTGTGGTCCGTTACGGTGGTCCCTCGACGAGCCGGTTGGTTGGGTTCCTTCGAACCTTCTATGTGCAGCTCTTCTACATATTCTACTTTACGGACTGCATTCGTCTTTCCCAGTTCCTCTACGGCGGCCGCTCCCTCGATTGGCTGTTTCTCCGCCTGGAGGAGCTCATCTTCGGGTTCCAACCGGCGCTCCGATTTTCACAGGTTCTTTCGGGCTCGCCGCTGGTAAACGAGCTCTTCTTTTTCGCCTATTTCTTCTACTACGCCCTTATCGTTTCAGGCCCCTGGATTCTCTTTCTTCGGGGGAATCGCGTCGAGGCAGCCCGGGGTCTCTTCCTCATCACTGCAGGTTTCGCCTTTCTCTATGTCTTCTACATCCTCTTTCCGGTCCAGGGTCCGAAGTACGCGATCGATTCTCTTCGACGGAGCTGGTACTCGGAATTTTCAGGAGTTGTGTTTACGCCGATTATGACGACCATCTTCGGCAATACGAACCTTGCCGGAGCAGCTTTCCCCTCTTCCCATGTGGCGATGGCAACTGTGGCGCTCCTCTACAACAGGAAGCATAACCCCCGGCTCGCCGCCGTATTCGTCCTGCCGACACTGCTCTTGTTTTTCTCGACGGTCTACATTTACGCCCATTACGTCGTCGATGTTATTGCCGGGATTCCGGTCGGTCTCCTCGTCTACTACGGGATTCCGAGGCTCTGGAGCCCGACGCTGAGCCTGGCACAGCGGCTCGACGAGCGGTTGCCAGGTTTTGGGTCATAGCCTTTTCGGACTTTGCGCCGCTTCGGTGGTGGCATTACCTTTTGCCCATGAGTGAGGCTAAGCTACTGGTTACCGTTACCGTCAACCCGGCGGTGGACAAGTCGGCCATGGTGGACCGGGTCGTTCGAGAGGATAAGCTGCGTTGCCGGAACCCGAAGAGAGACCCAGGGGGCGGGGGGATAAACGTTTCCCGAGTTTTGACCCGCCTCGGAGGTAGTACCAGAGCGGTCTACTGCGCCGGAGGGCTTGCCGGTAATACTCTCACGGCGCTACTTTCCCGGGAGTCCGTTCCCGAACACCGGATCGAAACTTCCGAAGAGACCCGGGAAAACCTCACCATAATCGAGTCCTCCCGAGGTTACCAGTATCGCTTCGGAATGCCGGGGCCTCGTCTTTCGAAAGAAGAAGTTGAACGGGCTCTTGCTGCTCCCTTTGAGGGTCCGGAGCTGCCTGCTTGGATTGTTGGCAGCGGGAGTCTTCCGGAAGGAGTGCCGGAAGACTTCTACTGCCGACTGGGATCCCGGGCCCGGGAAGCCGGGATCCGATTCGCCGTCGACACATCAGGCGATCCGCTCAGGCGGGCACTCGAAGGGCGACCTAGCCTCATAAAGCCGAACCTGAGGGAGCTTGCAAGTTTGGTCCGCAGGGAAAGCTTGGAGGGCAATCAGATCGGTGAAGAAGCTCGACGCCTCATCTCCGAGGGGAAGGCCGACTACGTCGTCGTCTCTCTCGGGAATGGGGGAGCCATTGTTGCAACCGAAGATGGGTGGGAGCGCCTCATGGCGCCCACCGTGTCCGTCAAGAGCCGAATTGGGGCCGGTGACAGCATGATGGCTGCGATGGTCCTCCGCCTCGCCGCGGGGGCGCCGATATCCGACGCGGCGAGGTACGGCGTCGCCGCCGGAAGCGCCGCGGTAATTACCGAAGGAACAGAGCTCTGCAGAAAGGAAGATGTAGAGCGCCTCTACTCCTCCTTCCCCGAATAGCTGATCGTTCCTCCGATATCGACGTACAAGTCCACCGAGCCGGAACGCCCGTAGAGCCCCGGCCGGAGCATAAGAGAGAGCCAGTCGGTCACCGCGTAGCCGCCTTCGACCTCGATCCGATGAGAGTACGTGTAGGCCTGATCCGCGAGTCGGTCCGACTCTTTCTGCTCCGTCGTAAAGAGATTCGCTTCGGGCTTCCGGCCGACTACTTCGTACAGCACCGACGCCTCAAACCGCGGGCCCTCCACTTCGGCTCCAACGAGGGCGAAGAGCGTGCCCGGACCGTAGGGAGAGGTAAGGGGAAACGCGTAGCTATCGTTATCTGTTCTTAGGCGGTAGATCGCCCGGCTTAGTCCGGTTTCCCGGGGGAAGTTGCCCCAGAGATAGTGGGTGTAGCCGAGATCGACGGCGAGATCCCAGGTAAGGTTGCCGTCGAATCGTGAATAGCGGCTTCCGAGGGTGAATGCCGGAATGGTGGGGATCGGCTGGTCTCCGATTCCCGCACCCGTCGTGCGAATATCGTCGAAGCTAGCTTGTCCGTAAACCTCGAACCCCGGAGCCAGGGGAACCGTGGCGTCGACGAATGCCGACATGTTTCGGGGTAAAATGTTGGCGTTGTGCCAACTAAAGACCGGGAAGAAGTCTGACAAGGCAAAGTTATTCATCTCTCGGGAGACGACCAGATTAGCACCGATTCCGAGGCGCCAGGTGTCAAAGCGATATTCGAAATAGTGGGTATTAAAGAATATTTGGTTTCGATCGAAGGTATAGAGCTGGTTCTCCGGAGTTGGTAGATCGACGTCTTCTCCGGCCTTGGTGTTGTCTATGGACGAGATGGTGTGATGCATTCGCACTGGTCCGAGGTCTAAGGTCACCCGCAGGGCGTCGAGGTACGGAACCTCCGGCGCGAGGGCGATCGACGACCGGGGTGCCGGACCCAGGTCGAGCTTCTGCCGCCCGAAGGTTATCGTAAAGAACTCGAAGGGCCAGTAGAGATAGCCCTCGTACATATTGTTGAACTCGTAGGGCAGGGGATTCCCTGAGAGAGGTGGTGACAGGTTACTCGGCTGTCGCAGACGGTATTGCCGGATCGCGCCCACTCGAGCGTAGAGCAAGGGGCCGTCGTCCAAGGCTCCCGATGTCGCCACCGACAGAGCGGGAGCTTCCCTCCGGAGCTTCTCGGTTATCGAGTCCCGGAGATAGTTCGTTTCCAGATAAAGCTGAGGACGGAAAGACAGGTCGACGGCGGTGCGGATCTCGTCGGAGCGAGGACGGATCCTCTCGATATAGTCATCCAGCCGGCGTGAATGCCTTCGGGGTAGCGACCCCGAGAGCCCTGCGGCGGCCTCGTAGAGCCATCTCTTCGAGACCGGAAATGCCACGGTCGGGAACGGCTCTCCGGCGACTCTGTAGAGTCGGGTCAGATCCCTCACCTCAGGACTCTGAGAACCGTAGAGTCGGTCTATGCCGAATCCGGGATCCGCGACGCCGAGAACCATCGCCACAGTAAACGCGCGAAGAAGCTGTTTTCGGAAGGGGCGCC
>CAZTRQ010000023.1:0-1241 GCA_964616245.1 uncultured Spirochaetaceae bacterium
ACCCCGCCGAGTCCCTGCTCGATAAGCTGCCGGAGGCTCCAGCCGGCGCAGTAGCCGGAGAACATCGACAGGTCGTGGATGTGAAAGTCGGCGTTCCGGTGAGCGTTGGCGATGGCCTCGGGGTAGATTTTTTTGAGCCAGTAGTTGGCGGTGATGGTTCCGGAGTTGTGCAGAATGAGGCCGCCGAGAGAAAAGTTGACGTTTGCGTTCTCGTTGACCCGCCAATCCGACTGGGACAGGTAGCCGTCCATCGTCGAGTCGATGTCGAGCATCAATTTGCGGGTATCCCGGATCGCTTCGTGGCGTGCCCGGTAAATGATGTACGACTTCGCTACCCGCGCCTCCCCGGCCTCGATTAGGATGGTCTCGACGACATCCTGGATCTCTTCGATGGCCGGGGCCGAGTTTGGATGCCGGCCCTTCATAAGGGCGGCGACCCGTTGTTCCACCTTCGTTACCAGGGCATCCACCTGCGTCGCAACCGCGGATTCCTTGTGGTCGGTTGCGACGTAGGATTTCATGATCGCTTGGTAGATCTTATAGCGCTCGTATCGCTCGATGCGACCGTCCCGCTTTACGACGTTCTTGATAATACCCGGGTTTCCCCGGTGTTCGCCTAGAAGGTCCTCCCAGTTCACGCCTTCTCCCCCTTTATAAATTCGTTAGCTGTTCTATCTCGCGGAGAAACTCTTCGACGTTCTCGAAGTTCCGGTACACCGAGGCGAAGCGCACGTAGGCTACTCGGTCAACGCTGTAGAGCTTCTCCAGGACCATCTCTCCCAACTGTGTTGAAGAGAGCTCCCCTCCGTCTCGACCGATTAGGAGGGCCTGTTCCTCGACGTCGTCGAGCATCGACTCGATTTCCAACTGGGAAACCGGACGCTTCCGCAGAGCCTGACGGATACCCTTCTCGAGCTTCTCTCGGTCGAAGGGCTCTCTCCTGCCCTCCCGCCGTTTTACGATCATCAGGGGCTTTTCCTGAATACGCTCGTAGGAGGTAAACCGATACCCGCAGGACAGGCACTCCCGACGTCTTCGAATCGTCGTCCCCTTTGCAAGGGTTCGGGATTCTACGACCCGGTCTTCGCTGCTGTCACACTGAGGGCATCTCATACGATTCTAACCACGATATGTAGCGTTGATTTTGTCCGTCGACCGCAAGACAGCACTATATACGGTATCGGTACGCAACGCAATACTTCTGAGCGATTGTTTTCGACAATGTCGGAGGAGGGGACCCC
>CAZTRQ010000023.1:1341-24443 GCA_964616245.1 uncultured Spirochaetaceae bacterium
GCCCTTGGCTCCGCGTTCCCCTCCCGGTAGAGTAGTGGCATGAAGGAAGCGCTCCATCGCAAAGGTTCCGGAGAGTCGGCGGTTATCCTCTGCCACGGGTTCGGAGCCAACGCCACCGACCTCTCGACCCTGGCCGAGGTCTTCGATCCGGACAAGAGACACGAATGGCTTTTCCCCGAGGCGCCGAACAGTCTGGCTCCCCTCGGCTTTCCCGACGGAAGGGCCTGGTACCCCACTTCGGAAGCGGATCTGCGCCTCGCCGTCTACGGCGGCTACTTCTCCGGGCTGGCGGAGAAAGACCCCCCGGGGCTCACCGAGTCGGGAAAGAGAATTCGATCCCTCGTCGAGGAGTTAGGGGTTCCCTGGGGCCGAATCGTCCTCGGCGGCTTTAGCCAGGGCACAACCGTCGCTCTCGAGGCCGCCCTTGGGTGCCCGGAGCCGCCGGCGGGTATCGTTCTCTTTTCGGGTGCGCCGATCGCTCGATCTCGATGGGAACAGGAGCTCCCGGGACTGGCGGGTACTCGCTTCTTTCAGAGCCACGGCACCGAAGACACGATCCTGCCCCTCGTCGACGGACGGGCCCTCCACGGACTGCTTACCGACGCCGGTCTGCTCGGAGAGCTTTCGGTGTTTACCGGAGGCCATTCGATTCCGGAAGAGGCCCTCCTCGGTGCTCGGGAGTTTATCTCGCAGGTGGCTCTGCGATAGCCGGTAGATCTACCGTCCGAAAAAGAGCATCGCGACGAACATCCCGAGGGCGGGAAGGGAAACCGCAAAACGTCGACGCACCGGGGGGAAGACAAGGGTCCGCTTTTCTCCGGTGTAGCCCCGCGCAACCAGGGCGTTCGCCATGGCGTCGCTGCGTCTCAAGAGCTGCCCGATCGCGATCGACGTAACCAAACCCGCCTTTCGCAACCGTCGCCGCCGGGGAAGAGCCCGGGAGGCGAGCGCCATCTCCGCCTCGTACACAGAACGGAAGACTATCGGAACCGTCGACAGGCTCAACCCGACTACGAGGGCGAGATCCGCACTCCGTCGGTTTCCGAGGATCGGCCGAAAGAGCCACTCGAGGGCGCGTACGGTATCCTCTCGCGGCGTTACCGCTGCGTAGAGGTGGCCGGCCAGAGCGACGGCGAGAATTCGCAGCCCGACGACGGCGCCTTCGGCGGCACCACCGAAAGAGAGAGTAGCCCTCGGAGGGAAAAGCGAATCGATCCGGCTTCCCCGGGTAATCGTTACGAGCAGGACAAGGAAGAGAAACCAGCGCGCGGCTCTCAGGGAGCTCCAGAGGGAGACCCGGGCTGCGCCGAAGGCTACCACCAGAAGCGCCGCCGGAAGCGCGAGGAGCTCCGGCGATGCCGAGACCACCGCGGCTCCGAGAAGGGCAAGGGCAAAGAGCTTGTGGCGGCAATCCCACCCCCGGGCCGGCGAATGCGGGGCCGAGAGGGTAAAGAGGGAGCCCTCGGGAAGCTTCACCGGAGCGTCACCGGTCGGAGATCCCAGTCTTCGAAGCGGGGAACTGCGTCCATCGGGGCCCCGTCGAAGACTACGCTGCCTTTTCGCAAGACGAGAAGGCGGTGGGCCCGGGAAAGAAAGGTTTCGATGTCGTGGGTCGCCACCAGCACCGGCAAAGCGACGAGGGCCGGGGATTCCAGAGCCTTCAGCAGCGCCCGGAGAGAGGGGTAGTCGAGCCCCGAGAAGGGTTCGTCGAGAAAGAGGAGTCTCGGGCGGAGGGCCAAGACGCCGGCGATTGCGAGTCTGCGGCGCTCGCCACCGGAAAGACGATAGGGATCCTCCTTCCGGCGATGAAGTAGCCCCATCGTTCCAAGGGCTTCTTCGGCGCGCTCGGTAGCCTCCTCCGGCGACAGACCGAGATTTTCCGGGCCGAAGAGGGTGTCTTCCCAGACTGTCTGACCAACAATTTGATGCTCCGGATTCTGAAAAACGAGACCAACCGACGATTCTTTGTCCGGGTCGAAACCCGGGGGCCTGCCGTCGATGCGAAGGCTCCCGTCGGTTGGCTCGAGGAGACCGGCGATGGTGCGGCCGAGGACCGTCTTGCCGGCTCCGTTCGGTCCGGCAACCAGACCTCGCTCCCCGGGGTCGAGGGAGAAGGAGACCTTGTCCAGGGCGACGGTCCCGTTCGGAAAGCGAAGGGAGAGATCGAGAAGCGACAGTCCGCTTTCAGGCGTTACCACGCCTTAGGGTACCTCGGTCTCCGGAAGGGCTCTCCGGGCAAGCCGAACGGCGCCCACCGCGGCGGCGGCCTTGATCGCGTCGCCGACGAGAAAGGGAAGGGCCCCGGCGGTAAGGGCGGCCCCCCAGGAGAGGTCCAGGACGGCCTTGAGGCGAGGCACTCCTACCAGGTAGACGATTAGCATTCCGGTGACCGCCGCCAGGGCATCCCGAAAGGCGCTCGGAGCGCCCCGGGAAATGGTCCCGGAGACAACCGCAGCTAGAAGAAACCCAAACAGGTATCCCCCGGTGGGGCCTGCAAGATGCCCGAGCCCACCGCCGCCTCCAGAGAAGACCGGCAGCCCGATGGCCCCCATCATCAAGTAGATAGCCACCGCGATGCCGCCCTTCACCGGGCCGAGGAGCATTCCCGCGGCGACGACGAAGAGGTTCTGCAGTACCACGGGGACGGGGCTCCCGGGAATCGGGATTATCAAATAGGCACCGGCGATAACCAGGGCGATCGCCAACCCAACTAGCACCAGGCCCCGGACTCGCCTAAGAGTGTCGACGGGCATCAGGTGAGGCCCGTCAACGCTTTGATGTACTGCAGCCGCTCGTAGGCTTCCGGGTCCTTGCTCTTGGCCTGTGCGAGGGAGCCCCGGAAGGCGTCGACGGACTCGAAACCGTGATCCGCCATCCAGTTTTCGATGTCCCGGTTAATCTTTCCGATAATGTCCACACCGTGCTTGTAGAGCGCCGAGCAGATCTGGACCGAGTCCGCACCGGCGAGGATAAGCTTGAGGGCGTCGGTAGCCGAGTGAACGCCGGTGGAGGCCGAGAGCTGGCAGCCCACCCGGTCGTAGAGAACCGAGATCCACCGGAGGGTCTGATAGATTTCGGTTGGCTGGCTGAACTGGTAGCCGGGGCTCAATTCGATCGCGCTCACGTCGATATCGAGTTGATAGAATCGGTTGAAGAGGATGAGAGCCCCGGCACCCGCCTTCCGGAGATTGGTCGCCAAAGCCGGAAGCGCTGTAAAGTAGGGTCCGATCTTCGCAGCGATGGGGATCGACACGCATTGACGCACCTTGTCCACCAGGCGGACGACTCGCTTTTCGATCTGGGTGGCGTCCTCGTCGGCGTCCCGGGGCATCAACGAAATGTTGAGCTCGATGGCGTCCGCTCCGGCCTCTTGGATCTGCTTCGCGTAGTTACACCACCACTTGTTCGAGACACAGTTGACGCTTGCGATAATGGGTATCTTTGTCTGCTGCTTGCTCTCTCCGATCAACTCCAAGTACGCCTCGGGGCCGAGATGGCGACCCATCTGTCGGAGGTACTCCTCGGCCTCGGGGTGAACCGAAACGTCGATGTTTTGCTCCTGATTGTCGACTTCGGACTCTATTTGTTCTTCGAAGAGCGACTTGAGCACCACGGCGCCGGCGCCGGCTTCTTCGCAGCGCTTAACGCCTTTTACTGTCCCGGTTAGACCGGAGCTGGATGCAATTATCGGATTCTTCAAAGATAAGCCGAGATACTTCGTTGTAAGGGTAGCCATGGATCAACCTCTTTTGAGAGAGTACGGTATGAACAGAGCATACTTGTTACCTAACATATCCTGCAAGCTTTCTCTCCTTGTACTCTTCCTGCTTCTTCCGGGTTTCGTCTTCGGACTCGGACACGTGGAGAACCGGGAGGTTGTCGTCGTCGAGAGCCTTCGGGGGCCCACGGGTCTCGGCATCGCGAAGCTCGCCGGAGACAACCCCATTCTTCCCGGAGATTTCGACGTTGAATACCGATTCTCCTCGGCGCCGGACGTTACGGTCTCTAACGTTCTTTCCGGCGAGGCGGATATCGCGGCCCTTCCGACCAACGTGGCCGCCCGACTCTATTCCGCAGGCGTTCCCTACCGGATCTTGGCGGTCAACACCCTCGGCGTTCTCTATATCGTATCTACCGACCCCGCTATCGAGGACCTCGGGGACCTCGAGGGCCGGGAGCTCTTGGTCAGTGGGAGGGGAGCGAATCCCGATATCATCCTGAGGGCCCTCCTCGAAGGCCGGGGGATCGACCCCGACGAGGACCTCGCGATCCGCTACGCGAATCACACCGAGGCGGCGCAGCTGCTCTTGAGCGGCCGGGAGCAGAGCGCCCTTCTTCCCGAGCCCTTCGTTACCCGGGTGCTCCAGCAGAGCCCCGGAGCCCGGATCGCGGTGGACATCCAGGAGGAATGGCAGAGGCAGCTCGGGGCCGGAAGCACCATCGGCCTCGGCTGTATCGTCGTCCACAATCGCTTAGTCGAGGAAGAGCCGGCTTTTGTCGCCACCTTTCTCGAGGAATACCTGGCGTCGGTGGAATGGGTTCGCAGCAACCCGGAGCAGGCGGGGCCGATAGTCGAAGAGCTCGGCGTCGGCTTTACCGCCGAAGAGGCCCGGGAGGCTATTCCCCGGGCGAATCTCGTCGGTCTTTTCGGGGTAGAAGCCTACCGGGCAATAGACCCCTATTTCCGCGCCCTCTACGCCTTCGATCCCGCCTCCCTCGGCGGGAGCCTCCCGGGGCAGGACCTCTTCGTAATGCCTGACGAACTTGGTGGACTATTTGATCCGGCGGACCGGAATTAGTATTTTCGAGGCGACGGAGTAACCGTAACACACGAAGGAGGAAGTATGGCTTTTACCACCCCTGATTTGCCCTACGCGTACAACGCGTTGGAGCCGAATATCGACGAGGCGACGATGAAGGTTCACCACGACAAGCACCACGTGGGCTACACAACAAAGCTCAATAATGCGGTCGAGGGTACCGAGTACGCCGACTGGCCTATCGAAAAGCTTATCAGCGATCTCGGTAAGCTTCCGGAGAACATCCGCGGTGCAGTCCGAAACAATGGCGGTGGCCACTACAACCACGCTTTGTTCTGGCCCACCCTTTCGGCCAACGGCGGCGGGGAGCCGACCGGAGCCCTCGGCGACGCGATCAAGAGCGCCTTCGGAAGCTTCGACGAGTTCAAGAAGCAGTTTACCGCGGCGGCAACGGGACGCTTCGGCAGCGGCTGGGCATGGCTCGTCGTATCCAACGGCAAGCTCGAGATTACAAGCACCCCGAATCAAGACAATCCCGTTACCGACGGAAAGACCCCGATACTCGGACTCGACGTATGGGAGCACGCCTACTATCTGAAGTATCAGAATCGGCGAGCCGAGTACGTAGAGAACTGGTTCAACCTTATCAATTGGGACCAGGTAGCCCAGAGCTTCGCAAAGGCCAACTAAAAAGTCGACCGAGACGAGCATTTGGTTTTACAGGGACCCTCACCGGGGTCCCTCTTTTTTTGCCCTTCGCGCGTCGTCGATAGGATGGTAACGTTGACGACGGCGGTCGGAACACGTACCCTAGTGGTGTGATAAATTCAATGGAAGATACAGGTTTAGACGTCGCGGCGATCCGCAAGGAGTTTCCCCTCCTAAAGCGACAAATGCGGGAGAAACCGATCGTCTATTTCGATAACGCCGCCACCTCGCTAAAGCCCCAGGCGGTTCTCGACGCCGAACGGTCCTACTACACCGATTACGGCGCAAATATCCACCGGGGAGTCTATCAGTTCTCCGAAGAGGCTTCGGACATCTACGACGGAACCCGAGCGAAGATTGCCCGGATGGTCGGGGCCCCGAAGAGCCACGTTGTGGTCTTTACCCGGGGGGCCACCGAGTCGATCAACCTGGTGGCTTCGGGCTGGGCGCGAAGCAGGCTACGAGAGGGCGACGAGATTGTCGTAACCGACGTGGAGCATCATGCGAACTTCGTCCCCTGGCAGATGCTCGCCGAGAGGACCGGGGCCGTGCTGCGCTTCTTGGAGCTGGACGCCGAGACCGACGAGATCGACCTGGAGGAGGCCGATCGATTGATCGGTCCGAAGACGAAGGTCGTCGCGGCCACGGGAATGTCGAACGTAACCGGGTATATGCCCCCGGTGTCCGAGCTTTTTCGCCGGGGACGCGCGGTCGGGGCGATTACCGTTCTCGACGCCGCGCAGTTGGCCTCTCACCACCGCCTCGACCTCTCCGACGGCCTGGTCGACTTCGTCTCCTTCTCGAGCCACAAGATGTGCGGCCCCACAGGGGTAGGTTTGCTGGTCGGATCGAAGGAGCTCTTGGATACGATGGAACCGCTTATCTACGGGGGTGACATGATCTCCCGGGTCAAGAAGAGTGGAACCACCTTTAAGGAGGCGCCGGACCGCTTCGAGGCCGGGACGCCGAATATCGCCGGGGTATTCGGTCTGGCTGCCGCCGTCGACTACCTGGAGGCGATCGGTCTCGAGGCTATCGCCGATCACGAACGGCGGCTTCTCGCCTACGCCGAGGAGCGGGCGAGTGCTTACGACGACCTTATCCGCTACGGTACCAAGGACCTCTCGAAGCGGGGCGGGATCTTCTCCTTCAACCTCGACGGTGTCCATTCCCACGACGTCGGCACCATCCTCGATTCCGAGGGAATCGCCGTTCGGACGGGTATGCACTGCGCCCATCCCTACATGCAGGTGATGGGAATTCCCGGAACCACACGGGCTTCCTTCTACCTCTACAACACCGTCGAGGAGGTGGATCAACTCTTCGACGCTATCGACCGTGTCCGGAGGGTCTTCGGATGAGTCTCGAGCAGGATCTCTACAAAGAAATAATCCTCGAAAACTACAAAGCGACGAAGAACAAGCGACGCCTTGCGGAACCCACTTCCGAGGTGGAGGGTAACAACCCGTCGTGTGGCGACGACCTGACCCTCTACATGAATATCCAAGGCGACACGATCGAAGACGTTTCCTACGAAGGGGTCGGCTGCTCGATTTGCTGCGCTTCGGCCAATCTTCTCTGCGACGCCCTGAGGGGGAAGAGCCTCGAGGAAGCTCGCGAGATCGTCCGCCGGTTTCGGGGCATGCTCGTCGAGGGTGCGGAGCCCGGGTTCGAAGGGGCCCTGGAGGATCTCGAAGCGATGAGCGGGGTTAAAGACTACCCCGTACGGATTAAGTGTGCGCTCCTCGCCTGGAGCACCGCCTCCCAGACCCTCGGGCTCGGTGGAATTGACAACGAGTCTAGCTGACGCTACTCTGGGGCCATGTACAAAGTTGTCCTTCTTCGCCACGGCGAGAGCGTTTGGAACAAAGAGAATCTCTTTACCGGCTGGACCGACGTAAACCTTTCCGAAAAGGGAGTCGAGGAAGCGCGGCAGGCCGGACGTCTTATGAAAGACGAGGGCTATACCTTCGACCGTGCCTACACCTCGGTGCTTACCCGGGCTATCAGGACCCTCGACCTCGCCCTTATCGAAATGGGGCTCAGTTGGATTCCGGTCCATAAGACCTGGCGCCTTAACGAGCGGCACTACGGCTCCCTGCAGGGCTTCAACAAGGCACAGATGGCCGAGAAGGAAGGGGAGGAAAAGGTCCATATCTGGCGGCGAAGCTACGACGTCCCGCCGCCACCCCTGGAGGAGAGCGACGAACGCTTTCCCGGAAGGGATCGACGCTACGCGACCATTCCTAAGAACGAGCTTCCCCGGACGGAGTGCCTCAAGGATACCGTCGATCGTTTCTTACCGTTCTGGAGAGTGGAAGTCGCCCCCGCCATTCTCGAGGGCAAGCGGCTCATTATCGCGGCCCACGGAAACTCCCTCCGGGCCCTGGTAAAGTATCTGGACAACATCTCCGACGGCGACATCCCGAGCCTGAATATCCCGACGGGCATACCCCTGGTGTACGAGCTCGACGACGCCCTTCAGCCGATAAAGCACTACTACCTCGGAGACCCGGAAGCGGCGCGAAAGGCAGCCGAAGCAGTCGCCAACCAAGCCAAGGGCGGCTAAGGCATCTCGATGCCTTCGGGAACTGCGGAAATTTCCAAGCCTCGAGCCATTTTGCTCTTTTCCTGCCCGGACGCCCGGGGCATCGTCGCCGAGGTAACCCACTTTATCTTTACCTACGGCGGCAACATTCTCCACTCGAGCCAGCACAACGACTCGGAGACCGACACCTTCTTTATGCGGGTAGAGTGGGACCTTTCCAACTTCGCGCTACCCCGGGATAAGATCGAAAGCGCCTTCGAGCCGATTGCCATCAAGTTCTCGATGAACGTGCTCCTAAAGTTCTCCGAGGTGCGTAACCGGTTGGCGATTCTGGTGTCGAAATACGATCACTGTCTCTTCGACTTGCTTCTCAGGACAAAGGAAGGGGAGCTCGATACCGATATCGCCGTGATTATCAGCAATCATCCCGATACTGCAGACATCGCCGAGTGGTTCGGCGTCGAGTTCCACCACATTCCGGTGACAAAAGAGACGAAGGCGCAAGCCGAGGCGAATCAGGTAGCGCTGATCGAGGAGTCCGGGGCTAATCTCGTTGTCCTCGCGCGTTACATGCAGATTCTATCCCCGGCCTTCGTGGCGCAGTTTCCCAACCGCATTATCAACATCCACCACAGCTTTCTGCCTGCATTCGTCGGGGCGAAGCCGTATCATCAGGCCTTCTCCCGGGGGGTCAAGATTATTGGGGCGACGAGCCACTACGTTACCGAGAGCCTCGACGAAGGGCCGATCATCGAGCAAGACGTCTCCCGCATCAGTCACCGCGATTCGATCCCGGACCTTGTCCAGAAAGGCCGAAACCTGGAAAAGCTGGTGCTCTCCCGGGCAGTCCGGCTCCACCTCGAGCACCGGGTGTTGGTGTTCAATAACAAGACTGTCGTGTTCGACTAAGGAGGGGCTCGTGGCTACCGAAGTGGAGATGAAGGCCTGGATCGACGACCCGGAGGCGCTGCATCGCCGTCTTCGGGGCGGTTGCAGCGAGATCCGAAGCTTCTTCAAGTCCGACACCTACTTTGTCGCCCCGGTTCCCCGGGCCGAGAATCGAGCGCTTCCTCCTCAGGAATTTCGGATCCGAAACGACGACGGAAGGCTCATCTGCACCTTCAAGGAGAAGGAGATCGTCGACGGGATGGAAACCAACCGAGAGGTAGAGTTTACGGTCTCCGACGAAGCCGCCTTTTCCGAGCTTGCCGAGAGAATCGGGTGCCGTGTCTTTGTACGGAAGCAGAAGCGGGGGACCCTCTATTCCTGCGGTGGTCTCGGCGCGGAGCTATCCGACGTCGAGGGCCTCGGCACCTTTTTGGAAGTGGAGAAGGTAATCGAGGACGACGATCCCGCTGCAATTGCCGCCGCCCAGTCCGATGTTCGGGCCTTCTTCGTCGCCCTCGGTATCCCCCAGGACAGAATCGAGCCCCGGCCGTACAACGACATTCTTCTCGAAAAGGGCGCACCCCAAGGGTGAAGGAGTCCCACCTCAACACCGCCGTGGAAGATCTCGTCCGGGACCTCGGGACCCTCGCTGCCGCATCGGCCTACTGCCGGGAGACCCGGGCGAGGGTGGTTCTTTTCGTCAACCGTTTTAGCGGCTCCCTCGCCGATCCTCGGCTCCTGCTGCGCATCCGGGACGCCGTGGCCCGGCGCCTCGAGCCGTTATCCGCGCGCAAACCGGAGCCGTTGATTATCGCCCCGGCGGCACGGGAGGCGATTCCCGGTGAGCTTTCTCATCTGGCTGAAACCCTCCGGCGATCCCTCGTCGAAAGAGACGATGATATACTAGTTTTGAGTGTCGGCGGCGACGGGACCCACAAGTCTGTTTTGTCGGTCCTCGTCGAACTCTCCGAGGAGCTCCGCCGACGGGTCGTCGTCTTCCGGTTTCCCGCGGGAAGCTCTAACGACGGTCCCACCTCCTCGGATGCGGTAGAGGCGATCGATTGCCTCCTTACCGCGACGGACGTGGTGTCTCTAAAGGCTCTCGAGATAGAGACGGGCCTCGGGCGCCGGGAGCTAGGGTTTAACATCGCCTCCTTCGGGATCGACGCCTATACCACGATCAAGAACGAGCAATTCCGGGGGGTCTTCGGCGGCAACTCCTACCGAGCTCTGGCGAACATGGCCGTCTTGTTTTACGACCTCGTCCACGATCCCGGGAGCCTCCGCTTGGAGATCGAATCGGACAGGGGGGAGGTGATGGCGGTAGAGAAACCGCTTCTTCTCGTGGCTATCGGGGTGTCCGGGCGTCGGACCTACGGCGGTGGAATCGCGATCCTTCCGGAGGAGGGGAACCTCTGCATCGTCGAGCGCCTCGGTCTTTTCGGCAAGATGGCCCTTAAGGGGCGCCTCCTTCGGGGAACGCATCTCGGCCACCCCCGGGTTCGGAGTCTCAAGGTCTTACGATTGATGCTGACGATGGAACGGCCCCTCCCGATCCAAGTCGACGGAGAGGCCCGATGGCTCTCCCCGGAGGAGAGTCCGGTGACCGTCCATCTCGGAAGGCAGCATATCCAGGAGCTGATCTAATCGAAGTCGTAGTAGTGCCAGGTCCGGGCGAAGCGAAGACCGGCGCTTCTCGCACTCTTTCGGTGGTCTTCCCAGTTGTCCGGGTAGTGCATCAGGTAGGTCATGCGGCGAATCTCCCGTGGTAGGGTCTTTACCTCGTCGAGGCTCGCGTGGATGCCACCGGTAAAGAACTGGGCGTCGTGGAAGACGGTCTCGATGGAATAATCCGAGACGGCCCGTTCCACCAGCCCGGGATCGAACTGGGTATCGCCGCTAAATAAGACCCTGTCGTCGACAACCAGGCCGAGACTGTAGAAGCTGTCCTTCCAGGAGTCGGCCTGTTGCGGAAAGTGCCGGGTTCGGAACGCTCGGAGACGAATACCCCCGACGGTTACCTCGTAGCCCTCCCTTCCGAGCACCTCAGCGGGCGTTGGCCTGAGGACTTCCCAGTAGTCGCCGAAGGAAAGTCCTTCGCCGTCGTGGCGCTCGTTCAGAGCGCTTCCTCCCCGGAGTGTTTGCTCCCAGAGGATATTCTCGTACTCTTCGGTAATAACGACCCTGGGCTTCGTTTTGGTGACGTAGCGTCCCATCAGCATTGCCTCTTCGAGGCCCCCAACGTGGTCGGCGTGGGAGTGGGTTATCAGATAGGTGTCGATCGCCGTGACGTTGGTGCCGAGACGGAAGAAGGCCTCGGAGGTCCGGGTGCCGCAATCGACCATGACGTGACGGTCACCCTTGATGATCAGGAGGTTATTCTGGTAATTCTTCTTGGTAAACGCGCTGCCGGTACCCAGGAAAAAGAGCCTGAGCCCCCCGGAACTCGACAGCGACAGAGGGAGTTTTTTGAGACGTCGTCGACGCATTACTGCTACTCTCGCTCGATTTGCGACTCTGTGTCAAATTTTGCCGCACCCGGAGGAAACCGAATGAGCCGCATCAAGGGCCCTTTCGTCGTCGAAATAGACGATATCGAGCAACGGGGATACGGCGTTGCCCGTCACGAGGGGCGAGTAATCTTCGTCGAGGAGACGCTTCCCGGAGAAGTCGTCGAGGCTCAGGTTATAAAGAAGAAGCGTAGCTACGCCTTCGCAAAGCCGCTTCGTCTCATCGAGGCGTCCTCCGACCGCGTCGAGCCCTTTTGCCGCCACTTCGACTCCTGCGGCGGTTGCAAATGGCAGTTTCTGCCCTACGATAAACAGCTCGGATACAAGCAATACTTCGTCAAGACCGCCCTCGAGCGGATCGGAGGCGTCCCGGACCCACCGATAAACACAATCCTAAAAGCGCCCGCCGATCGCCTCTATCGGAACAAGCTGGAGTTCTCCTTTTCGCCGACCCGATGGCTCGAAGAATCGGAGGTCGCCTCCGGAGAAAGCATCGGGGACCGCCGGGCCCTCGGTTTCCACGTCCGGGGCTGGTTCGACCGGGTCCTCGATATCCAGGAGTGCTGGTTGCAGGAGGAGCCGTCGAACACCATTCGCAACCGGGTCCGTCAGATGGCCCTGGACCGGGGCTTGAGCTTCCACGACCCCCGGAGCCACGAGGGACTCCTCCGCAGCCTCGTTATCCGAACGTCCCAGACCGGCGAGGTGATGGTGAGTTTGGTAGTCTTCGAGGAGCGCCCGGAGGCCTTCGAGCTCCTCGAAGACATCCGGAAGGCCTTTCCGGAGGTCACCTCCCTCAACTACATCGTCAACCACCGGATGAACGACTCGCTGGTCGGCCTTGCGTCCCATCCCTTCGCCGGGGCGGAACACATTACCGAGCTCTGCGGTCACCTGAAGCTTCGGATCGATGCCATGTCCTTCTACCAGACGAACTCCCGGCAGGCCGAGGTGCTCTACCACGTCGTGGAGAGAATGGCGAGACTCACCGGCGAAGAGGAGGTCTGGGACCTCTACAGCGGCGCCGGAAGCATCGGGCTCTATCTTGCTCGGGGGGCGGCACGTGTCCTCGGTATCGAGTCGGTGGATGCCGCCGTGGTCCGGGCCCGGGATAATGCCCTGGCCAACGGGATCGAAAACGCCCGGTTTGAGGTGGGGGAGGTGGAGAAGCGCCTGCCGGAGCTCTTGGCCCAGCCTCAGGCCGGCGGCGGGGCCGCGAAAGGAGTGGTCGCCGGGGGTGCGGCCCCGAGCCCCCGGGTCGTCATCCTCGACCCGCCGAGGGGGGGGCTGCACCCCGCCGCGGCAAAGCTCCTCGCGGATACCGTCCCGGGCCCCATCGTCTATGTCAGTTGTAATCCGGCTACCCAGGCCCGGGATATCGCGATTCTGGCGGAGAGCTACGACCTCGAGGAGGTTCAGCCGGTGGATATGTTTCCCCAGACACACCATATCGAAAGCGTCGCGCGCCTCGTCCCAAAGGGGGGCCGAGTATGATCGATCCGCTCGCCGGGGACCACAAGGACGCCCAGACCCAGTCCGACCGACTTCGCGTGTTCCTTAAGCGGAAATACGCCCTGGTCCACGTGCCGAGCCGCCATAAGTCGGGTCGGTGGGTCGACGAGGCACGGCTGCTCGCCGCCGACGGGCTTCCGGCGGAGGCCGCGGGGCTCCAGGCTGCACGAAAGGTGTTCCCCTACGAGTGCAAAGAGCACGCCCTCCACGCCGAAGGGCCCGCCGAGCCCTGGATCGGGATCGGCTGAGGGCAGCAGGAGGAGAGGAGGCCGCTCCCCCGCCCGACGGACGTTTCTCCCCGTCCCCTGCTTGACAACCCGGACCGGGCCGGTTAACATTAGATAATACTTACATTACTAGCTCATGCTAATAACGGTTACGGACTACTCAAGGAGCACCACTGGTGAAGCACCTCACCTTTAAACACATTAAGGATCTATCGCCCGGGGAGGGTGCTAAGGTCGTCGGGTACGAAAAGGCCGAGCCGGCCTACAAGGCAAAGCTCCTCTCGATGGGGCTTACGAAAGGCGTAGAGGTGCGCCTGATTAAGCGTGCACCCCTCGGTGACCCTATCGAGCTCGAGGTCCGGGGCTATCGCCTCTCACTGCGGAAGGACGAAGCCGGCACCTTGATCCTTTCGGCCGACGGGGCGGAGGAAGAATCATGAGCGAAACGACGACAAAACGCGCCACGCTGGCGATTGCAGGAAACCCGAACAGCGGAAAGACGACCCTCTTTAACGGCTTGACGGGGAGCCGGCAGCGCATCGGTAACTGGCCCGGTGTCACGGTCGAGAAGAAAGAGGGGCCGGTTAAGCTTGACGCTCTCAGCGAGCTTTTGGTCGCCCCCTACATCCCGACGCCGGGTCACACCGACGTCGCCCATCAAGGGGAGGTGGCCACCGACGGTGGTACCGCGCACCTCGTCGACCTTCCGGGGATCTATTCGATCTCCGCTACCTCGGAGGACGAGATTATCGCCCGGGACTATCTGTTGAGTGGCGACGCGGACATGGTCCTTAACATCGTCGATGCAACGAACTTCGAGCGGAACCTCTACCTTACGATTCAGCTGATCGAGATGCGTATTCCGGTAATCGTGGTGTTAAACATGATCGACCTCGCGGAGAAAGACGGAATCGAGATAAACACCGAGCATCTCTCGGAACACCTCGGGGTTCCGGTGGTCGCGGTAAGCTCGATCCGGAAGGACGGTATTCAGAAGGTCAAGCGTGTCATCGCCGAGGCCATCCGGGATCAACGCATTTCGGAAGTCTCCATTCCGTACCCAGAACCGATGGAACGTCAAATCGAGGCCTGGGCCGCCCGACTCTCACCGGTGGCTACGCAGATCGGAACGACCGAGCGGTGGATTGGAATCAAGCTTCTCGAGGGAGACCCCTGGATTCTTACCAAGGTCGCCCAGTCCGGTTCCTTGAGTCGTCAGGAGGTGGCCGACGCCCTCGAGGTTCTCGAGTCGGAGCTTCACGAAGAGGTCGATGTTCTTTTAGCCGACGCACGGTACGGTTTTATCCATGGCCTCGGGCGCCACGTTTCCCGGAGACGAATCGACCGGGAGCGAGCGACTTCGATAGTCGATCGTTTCGTTATGAGCCGCGTCTTGGGCATTCCCATCTTCTTAGGGGTAATGTACCTGGTGTTCTGGCTGACGATCTTCGTCGGCGGCGCCTTTATCGACTTCTTCGACATTCTCTTCGGCACCGTCTTCGTCGACGGTTTCGGGGTGCTGTTGAGCTCGATCGGCTCGCCGGAGTGGCTAACCGGTATTCTTGCCGGAGGGATCGGGGCGGGTATCCAAACGGTGGCTACCTTCCTTCCCATTATCTTCATGATGTTCTTGATGCTGGCCCTCTTGGAGGACTCGGGCTACATGAGCCGCGCCGCCTTCGTAATGGACCGTTTTATGCGGGTCATCGGGTTGCCGGGGAAGTCCTTCGTTCCGATGATGGTCGGCTTCGGTTGCACGGTGCCGGCTATCATGGGGACCCGGACCTTGGAAACCAAGAAAGACCGCTTTATGACCATCTTTATGTCGCCCTTTATGAGCTGCGGCGCCCGGCTTCCGGTCTACGCTCTCTTCGCGGCGGCATTCTTCCCCCGAGCCGCGGGGCTCGTCACCTTTAGCCTCTATATCGGGGGTATCGCCCTCGCGATTCTCACCGGCCTTTTTCTCAAGACAACCATCTTCAAGGGAACGGTTTCCCATTTTGTCATGGAGCTTCCGCCGTACCACGTGCCCCGACCGGGGCATATCCTCCGAAGCGCTTGGCATCGGCTTCGCGTCTTCGCGGTCCGCGCCGGTACTACCATCGTTATCGCGGTTTCGATCCTCGCCTTCTTCAACTCCCTGGGAACCGACGGCAGCTTCGGCAACGAAGACACCGAGCAATCGGTCCTCGCTTCCGTCGGCCGGACGATTACCCCGGTCTTTACCCCGATGGGAATCGAGGAAGACAACTGGCCGGCGACAGTGGGCCTCTTTACCGGGCTTTTCGCCAAGGAGGCCATCGTCGGAACCCTAAACTCTCTCTACAGCCAGAACGAGGCACCGGAGCTCGAGGCTGAGGGATTCGACATGGCCGCCGGGGTTTCCGAGGCCTTTGCGAGCATACCGGAAAACTTCGCCGGAGTAGGCGCCGGTTTGGTGGATCCCCTGGGTATCGGGTTAATCGGGACCGACGAGGATACGCTCCTAGCAGAGTTGGAGACCGACGGCGCGGTGTTCCGCCGGATGAGAAATCAATTCACGCCCGTGGGCGCCTACGCCTACCTACTCTTCGTTCTCATCTACTTCCCCTGTGTCGCCGCCCTCGGTGCGGCGGTACGAGAAATGGGGCGAGGCTACGGCTGGTTCCTCGCCGGCTACCTTACCGTCCTTGCCTGGGCGGTAGCAACGCTGTTTTATCAGCTTAGCTCCGGTCCTGAGTTGGGCGCGGTAGTTGCAGCTCTCTCGGTAATTGCCGGCCTTGCGCTTGCTTTCGTAATCCTCGGCCGGGCAACGAGCCAGTTCGGCAACTCTTAGATGCTTCTAACCGAGGTAAGGGCGGCTCTCAGAGCCCGGGGGAGCGCGACGCTTTCCCAGCTCGCCGCCGAAACGGGGATCGAGCCGCGGTTTCTCGACGCTGCTCTCGCGCATTGGGAGCAGCTCGGCCGGGTTCGCCGGCACCGTGGTCTTCCGGCGACCTGTTCCCCCGTGGCGTGTAAGAGCTGTCCCCTGGTGCCGGTCTGTCGGTCCGAGGAGGAGAGTTCCGAAAGCGCAGAGCAGGAATACCTGGAGTGGGTAGAGCGGGGATCCGGACAGGCGAGGCCTCAGGAACCGACTTCTTCGGGCTCCTTAATGCAGTCGATAGTGTAGCGGCTTTCACAGAGTCCCGCGCAGGCTGAATCCCAGAGAAACCTATCCCTTACCTGGTTGGTATAATGGGCGTTGAACTGAACCAGGCGGCAAAGAACCGAAGAAGGTAGGCTGTGCTCGATCTGGCCGGCGACGGTTTCCGCAGTGGATTTCGGAACCCCGAGAACGTTGTGGAGAAAGTCGAGGGTTGCCCGGTGCCGGAGCATCAGGTCCCGGCCGGCCTGCGAGCCGTCTTCGGTAAGGGAGATAATGCCGTAGGGCTCGTAGTCGACCATTCGCTTCTCGGCGAGCCCTTTGACGATGTTCGTGACCGTCGGCGCCTTTACGTTAAGAGTCTTGGCGATATCCTTAACCCTCGCCACCCGCTGCTCTGCTTCGAGGCGGAAGATCGTCTCAAGGTAGCGCTCCTGCGTATCGGTCAGTCCGTTAATTACGCTCACATTGTTAGTCTAGCCGTACAATGCTGGAAAGTCAATGCAACGGTTCGCCGCGATGGGACTTGCCCCTCCGAGGTAACGACGACTACTATTCCACAACACCATGCCGAGTAGCACGGTCGAGCAGTACATCAAAAAAATTTATCAGGCAATGGAAGGGGAGACCGGCGACCTCCTCCCGATGAAACGGGTGGGAGAGGTGATGGAGGTTACCCCCGGAACGGCCACCTCTATGGTAAAGCGCCTGCACACACTAAAGCTACTCCGGTATCGTCCGCGCCACGGGGTGGCCCTAACCGACAAGGGGGAAGAGCTCGCTCTGAATGTAATCCGCCGACATCGCCTTATCGAGACCTTTCTGGAGAAGACCCTCGGCTACGATTGGGCGGAAGTCCACAAGGATGCGGAAACGCTGGAGCACGCGGTCTCCGACCTCTTTATTCAGCGTCTCGACCGGCACCTCGGCTTTCCCAACGTCGATCCCCACGGAGACCCCATCCCTACCGCGGGCGGAGAGTTCTCGGAGGAAGAGGCGGTGCCCCTCGACCGCTGCGCTCATGGGGCGCTTCTACAGGTGGTGCGGCTCCGGGACGACGAGCCTGCCTTCTTGGATCTGATGAAGAGCCACAACATAGTTCCGGGACAACGGGTCGTTCTGAAGAGCCTCGACGCCGTCGCCGGCACCATTACCGTAGCGAACCCGGTCTCCGAGGACGTTTTCGTCATGAGCTCGATCCACGGCCCCCGGATTCTGGTCGCCCCGGTCTAACCCTAAAAAGGCTCGATGTGGGTAATGACGTGGGCCTCCCGCCCGAGAACGTCCCGGAGTCGTTGCTCGACGTCGCTTGCGAGGTTGTGTGCTTCGAGGACGGTCGCGTCGGCGTCGATGCGAATATGTACCTCCACAGCCACGGTGCTTCCGAGGCGCCGGGTTCGAAGGTCGTGCGGGTCCGACACACCTGGAACCTTGAGAATCTCATCGACGATCTGGCGCTGCTCGTCTTCGGGTAGACCGACATCGGTCATCTCTCGGGCGGCGCCTAAGGCCGTGGCGCCCCCTACCCAGACGACGGCGCCGGCCACCAGTATTCCCGCAAGGGGGTCTAAAACGGCCCACTCGGGTCCCAGGAGGCGGGCGGCGCCGATGCCGAGGACGGCGGCTACCGAGGAGAGAGCGTCAGACCGGTGATGCCAGGCGTTTGCCGCAACCGCCGGACTATTGCTCTCGCGTCCGGCCCGAGCCGTGAGCCGATAGAGACCTTCCTTTGCGAGAACCGAAAACACCGCCACCGAGAGCGCTGCCGGACCGGGGAGGGCCAAAGGAGCCCCTCCGATGGTCGCGAAAACCGAAACAGCGGCGCGCCACCCAAAGGCGCCGCCGGCAAGAATAAGAACGATGCCGACAAAAAAGGCCGCGAGCGTTTCGAAGCGCCCGTGGCCGTAACGGTGGTCGGCATCGGCGGGCCTGCGGCCCGCCCGGATGCCCCAGAAGACTGCCAGGTCCGTAACCAAATCCGAGAGGGAGTGGATTCCGTCTGCGACAAGAGCGTAGCTATTCGCGACGAGACCGACGGCGACCTTTACTGCCGCCAGGGCAACGTTGACGATTGCCCCGAGGATCGTTATGCGCTCCAGCTTTCGAA
The DNA here is from genome assembly GCA_964616245.1 of uncultured Spirochaetaceae bacterium. GTDB lineage: Bacteria > Spirochaetota > Spirochaetia > DSM-27196 > PWMO01 > CAYPUT01. Next base: position 19,723 of record CAZTRQ010000023.1, read on the forward strand.
TATCCACAAGTCGTACCCCTAAGCTAGGGTGTACCCAGCCTCCTTGACCGCTTCGACCCTCTGTACGCAGTGGCCACAACTCATGTCCGGTATCGAAAAGGACGTCATCCTCTTCCTCCTGGTGATGTTTTCGGGAGCCCCATGTAGCACACCCCGCGATGGCAGTAGCTCTCTCCGCTCCCGCGTTTTTGCATAACGTGTATGGGAAGATTCTTCCACTCCAGCGGATTGGGGGACTCGATCTCGAGAAAGAACCCGCCGGCAACCAGGGAGGCGAGGTCAAGAAATGCGTGCTGGATTTTACCGGAGGCCCCGAGCTCGTCGTAGAGCTCACCTTCTTGAATCTGGTACCGTAGTCGCGCAAGCTCGGCGAGGGAGACGCTCGAGGGGTAGGGCATATCGTAGGTCGACGCCGGGACCGGCTGAAAGTCCGGGTTTTCGGCCTCGAACCATCCGTCGGCCTTACGGAAGCCCAAGAGTCCCTTGGACAGAGACGCCAGGATAGACGGGTCTACCTCGCGGTCCTCCCGGAGATAGGTGGCGAAAAGAAATAGCGCGGCGTAGTCGCCGAGAAACTCATCATCTTGTAGTGCTCCATCGAGGGAGCTGTGAGCCAACGTGCCGTCGTTCAAATGGTTGGTGATGAGGGTGTTGAAGAGCTCCTCGGCCCGGTGGCTCGCCTCGTCGACGCCGAGGTTGCGGTGGAGCTGCAGCAACGCGATTCCAGCGAGGGCGTTCCAGCTGGTAATTAGCTTTCGGTCGATCTGTGGCTGGGGACGGCGACTTCGATGCTCTAGGAGTCGTACCATCAGAGCGTCGATCTCCTCCTCCGACAATCCCTGCGCGGACAACGCCCCCGGTCTGCGCATCGTTAGATGGTTCTGGCCTTCGAAGTTCCCTCCTTCGGTAACGACAAAGCTTCGCTCGAAGGCCTCCCACTGTTGCGGCCCTATTAGCTTTCGAAGCTCGTCGTAGGTCCACAGATAGGTAGCTCCTTCTTCGTGGTCTGTATCCGCATCGTGGGATGAGACATAGAGGTTTCCGAGACGAAAATCTCTCTCGAGGCAAGCGAAGGTGCGAAGCGCCGCCCTGCGGTAGAAGGTACTATCGAAAACGCGGGCCGCCAGACTTAGGTTCCAGAGCATCATTGCCTGGTCGTAGAGCATTTTCTCGAAGTGGGGTATCTGCCAACCGGGGTCGACGCAGTAACGGTAGAAGCCGCCGCCGACATGGTCGTGGAGCCCTCCGTAGGTCATCGCGTCGAAGGTCTTCTTGAGCGCCTCCGGGGCGCCGGACACCGCTTCCCCGGCATAAAGGAGAAAGAGGTTCGGCGAGTGGGGAGGAAACTTCTGCCGGCCTGCGAGGCCGCCTTCCTCGGGGTCGTAGCTCTCGGCTATCGACGAGATCGTTTGCGCGAGTCCCTCATCGTCGAGGAAGCCCCGGGAGAGTTCCTGTGCCACTGGGAGCTCAAAGGGTTGAACGCTCTCGCCCTTTTCTTGGTAGAAGTCGGTGACCCGCCGGAGAATTTCCTGAAACGGCGGAATGCCGTGGACCGCCGTCGGCGCGGCGTAGGTCATGGCAAAGAAGGGGTAGCCCTTTGGCGTCAAAAACGCGTTCAGCGGCCAGCCGCCGTTTCCCGTCGTCGCGACCAGAAAATCCATCAGGTACTGGTCGATGTCCGGTCGCTGCTCCCGGTCGACCTTGATGCTGACGAAGTCGCGGTTCAGGATGGCGGCGACGTCGGGATGGCTGAAGGCTCCCCGGGCCATCACGTGGCACCAGTGGCAGGTTGCGTATCCCACGGAGACGAAGAGCACCTTGTTCTCTTCTTTGGCGTGTTCGAGCACCTCCGGCTTCCACTCCTGCCACCACACCGGATTGTCGGAGTGTTGCCTGAGGTACGGCGAGACGGCGCGATCCAAGTTGTTTCTTTCAAAATCCATAAGCGTACACGTTAAAAGGGCAGGACGTAGACGAAATCCGGTTCCTCGAGAATCCGAGTCTCCTCGACAAAGACAACCGGACGTTGAACCATACTGCCCCCTTCCCTGGCGACCGTAGTCGACAGGCGACCGGAGACCTCGAGCCAGGTTCCTTCGGGAACAGCCGGTAACTCGCCGTCGAGAGCCGTTCCAAGAAAAATCGCGTCGCTTCCACAACACCAGAGGAGATACCGACCGATCATCGGACCCTCGGCTCCGCCGAGGCTCAAGAATCCATCGATTCGAACCTCTCTCCCGTCGCCTATCTCCGGAGAGCTCGTGAGCGCTTCGTGGAGGTGGAAGTAGCTCGCCGAGTCGAAGACGATTGGGCCGTCTTCGTCTAGAAGGCGGGCGGCCACGTCATCGATCTTGGGGGCTTGTTCGTCGGACCGCCCCGTAGAGGGGGGCATCGTACCCCGGCCGCCGACAGCGGGTGCTCCCGGGGTCGCGGCAGTCAGCACGAGAAGTACGAGGGGAAAGAGAAAGACGATGAATCCCCGGTCGGGTTCGAAGGATCCTCTTCCGGGTCCGAGCAGGGTAAGGAGGCCGAAGGCGAGGATGCAAAGGGCGGCAGCGGCAGTCAACGCGACCGCGCCGACTCCCAACGATCCGCGACCAAGCACCAGAATCGCCGGCACCGTGAGGCCGTAGATGACAAGAATCGCCCCCCAGACGATGTTGTTTCGTTTCGTCATGACAGTATCTCCAAGGTAGACCAGGACACGAGGGAAGACAAGAGGATCGAGAGAAGGGCTATCAGCAGAGACACGTCGATCGCGAGACCCCAGCCGAGTCGACGCCGAAGAGCCCCGGCCACGCGGAGGGATCCCCAGCCGGTGCCTGAGAGGTAGGCCAGGGCTATGCTCGGCTGTCCCAGGGGGAAGAGACTTAAGGCCACTGCACCGGCCGTGGCGGGAGGCGGGGAAGCAAGAGCCCCGGTGGCGAAGGCCAGGATGGCGGCGGGAAAGACCATGCTCTGTAGACCCGTCGTGCCGAGGAGCGAATGGAGCGCCGCGGCAAGGAAGGCACCGAAGAGCAGGTCGACGGAGTGGTCGTAACTGCGCTGCACTATTCGACTCGAAAGCTCCGCCTCTTTCGGCGTGGGAGCCGCCGATCCAACGGCCTTCTCCCGCATTCCGGCCGACACCAGTAGCCGGACGACCAGCCCGACGATCAGCCCTCCCGCGATCACGAAGAAGAGGTAGTAGAACGGCAGTACGATCTGCCGGCGGAAAACCACGAAAACCGAGAGGAGTAACAAGGGATGGAGCGCTCTCGAAAGGATGATCCGGTACCACGCCGACGGACCACTGCTCGGCGCCTCCTCGTAGAGGGAATCGGGAAGTACAAGCGCCTGGGCCCCTCCGGAGAGAAGGGCCAGACCGACGCCGTCCCGGGAGAGCTTCGCTGCGACTCCGCGGCGCCACCGGGAAAGGATCGCCGCTTCGACGATGATCCCGAGCACGAGCCAGGGGAGGGCCGAAAGAAGAACGCCGAGGTAGCGCCGGGCGAAAAACAATAATCCGGTAAATCCGTCCATTTCAACGGTATCCTGGCCTAAGGGCTCCGATTCTGCAAGCCCGCCTTTAGCCCCGTCTTGCGGATTCCACGACCGCAGTGTAGGTTCTGACCATGATCGCCAAACGCATCCTTGCGATATTCATGCTGCTCTTCGTGGCCCTCGCCTTGTTCCCGGATTTGGCCGTCGCCCAGGGTAACAACCCCTTTACCGGCAGCGGTGGTTTCGACGCCGGGGTGCCCCGGGGTGCTCTCGGGGGATTCCTCGGTCGCGTTCAACTCCAGCTCCAAGACGCTGTGGGGCGACTGCTTCGGGCCCTCCAAGGGGAGGGCGATGCCGGTGTCATCCCCGCGGTTATCGGATTGAGCATACTATACGGCGTCGTCCACGCCCTCCTCCCGGGGCACCGAAAGACGCTCCTGTTCTCCTACTTTCTCTCGAGCGACGCCCGACCGGTGCACGCCGTAATCGCAGGGAGTCTCCTCGGCGTCCTCCACGCTTTCGCGGCGGTGGTGTTGGTCGTCGGCGGCTACTACCTTCTCGAGCTCTCCCTCTCCGGGACCATCGCCCGGGTCGACGTGTTTATGCAGCGAGTCAGCGCGGTGTTAATCCTGATCCTAGGCGCGGTTCTGCTCTTTCTTAAGATTAGGGAGCTCATCCACGAGGCGTCCCACGAGCACGAGCACATCGTGGAGGGCCTTAAGCCCATCGCCAAAGAAATCGACCCCGACGGAATCGATCCGTCTCGGCAGCTTCTGTACGACCACAAGCGAGAGTTTTCCGCCAGGGATGAGAGGGCCCGGGGCCTCCCGGCCATCATTATCTCGGGCATTATTCCCTGCCCCGGCTCCGCGCTGGTTCTCCTCTTTTCTCTGTCTGTCGGTGTCCTCTGGGCCGGCGTCATCGCCGTTACCTCGATATCCATCGGGATGGCCCTTGCGCTCACGCTGCTCTCCCTGGCGACGATTTTCCTTAAGGACCGCATCGTCCGCTTCTTTCACGGACATCTGGGACACCTTGTCCACGCCGGCGTCGAGCTTCTCGGGGCTGTGGTGATGCTTGTTTTTGGCGTGATCCTCGTGATGGGGTTGTGGTAGGCTAGAACATCCAGCGCTTAAAGGCCTCCATAGCTTCGTACTCCGGGAGGCCCAACTTGTCGTACAGAAGGGCGGTACCCCGGTTTCTGTCCTCTGCCCGCATCCAGAACTCGCGTTCATCCG
>CAZTRQ010000024.1:0-19457 GCA_964616245.1 uncultured Spirochaetaceae bacterium
CGCCGCTTCTGAACCCGGGGCAGAACCGGGCGACCTTGGCGAGTCTTACCGACCAGCGACAGGTTATGGACGAGGCGCTCTACGTAACGATTACCGGACAGGGGACCGGAACGAGCGATTTTGGCTACGTTTGGGCGACGAACGATCCCGTCCTGTTACCCGAGGAGTCCGTCGAAGGGGAACCCCAGGTCCCACGCTCGATCGATGCGCCGACCATCGGCGATGGAGGCGAGGCGGAGTTTGTCGACCCGGTCACCCCGAGAGCCCAGGAGCTCGCGGTGCAACTCGATCAACGAGCCCTCGACGCGGTGGGAACCATCCCCCAGGATATCGTCAACATTACCAACCAGACGGTCCAACTGATCCTGAACGAAGGCCGCTCGGAGAACGACCCGGAAGTGCGGCGCCTCGACAACGCCCGGGCCGAGCTCGTCCAACGCCTCAACGCAACCCTGAACGAAGTCGGCGCCGTCTACGAAAGCTACCCGGAGTTCGATCCGGAGAATCTCGGGACCGAACAGACCGAGTTTATCTTCTATCAGCCGGTTCTCGCGTATCGCCAGGGGGAGGCTCAACCGGAAGGATTCTTCCGGGGGATGGTCCGGATCGGCATCTCCACCGAGATTATCCTGGAGCAGATCGCCGACGCCCAAAGGGAGCTTATCATCAGCACCTCCCTCGTCGCCGCCGGTGCTCTCGCGGCGGGCATTATGGGGGCGCTGCTCTTGGCGACCATCGTCGTTATCCCTATCAATCGTCTGGTCGCGGGTGTTGAGAAGATCCGGGACACCCAGGACAAGGAGAAGCTTGCCGACCACGTTATCAACGTCAAGACTCGCGACGAGCTTACAGTCCTCGCCGATACCGTAAACTCGATGACCCAGGGGCTCGTCGAAGCCGCAAAGTCGAGTAAGGAGCTGACCCTCGGTAAAGAAATCCAGAAGATGTTTATTCCCTTGGACACCGACGCAGGCCGGAAGCTGACCACCGGCACCTACGAGAACGACCATATCGAGGTATTCGGCTACTACGAAGGCGCCGACGCCCTCTCGGGGGACTACTTCGACCAGATCGACCTAAAGAACGGCTACCAAGCCTTTATCAAGGGGGACGTCTCGGGGCATGGTGCCTCTGCGGCGCTGATTATGGTAGAGGGTGCCACCATCTTTACCAGCCATTTCCGGCAACGTATCGGGAAGAAGCCGGACCTAAACGTCGCCTCTCTTGCCACCGACATCAACGAGCTTCTCTCGGAACGAAAATTCCAAGGCAGGTTCTTCGCGATGACTATCGTCCTTCTCGAGGAAGCTACCGGAAAGATGTTCGTAACCCACGCCGGCGACAACCTCTTCTACACCTGGAACAGCCGCGAAGGGCGCCTCGACGTCGACACCCTCGAAATGGCACCGGCGACCGGCAGTGTGGACCCGGAGATGATGGCCCTCCAGGGAGTGGCCTATCAGCAGGTTATGAAACAGTTGCACCCCGGGGACCTGCTCCTGCTCTTTACCGACGGTATCGAGGAGAGCCACCACAGCTTTCGAACCCGGGACCTCGAGGTTATTCCCTTCTCGGAGCTCCCGGAGGCCAAGAAACAGGAGGCGAAGGCCCTCGAAGAAGCGGGGTTCAAGAGCGTCGAGCCGGCGGAGGAGCAGGAAGAGTTTGACAACCAGCGAATCGCCGGGGTTATCTCCGCCGCCCTCCGGAAGGAGGTCTACGAGTTAAGACGGAGAGGGGACCTCCTTATCCAAGAGCCCCTCACCTTCGATTTTACAAATCTCTCGGGGACCGCCGAAGAGGTGGTTCTTGCGTTGATGGCGGTGGAGAAGGTCTACCGGCTGGTTCCGGACCCCGGGGCCACCGCATCGGACCGGGTCCAGGTCGACCGCAAGATCGCCGACTTTCTGCAAAGTCACTTCAGGCAGTACGAAAACTACTTGCGCCACCGAAGCGACGATAAAGAGCTATCGGAGTACGTCTGGTTCTCCCATTTGAAGGAGGATGTTCAGGATGACGACCTTACCTTCCTCGCGATCCGAAAGAAGTAGGGGGCTCGCCGCCTCGAGAACGTTTTGTTGGAGCCGTGCCTCTGCGTCGCCGATAGTAGAAACATGAGACGTCTCGCTCTTTTCTTTCTTGTCGCCGGTACCCTTGCGGCGCAGACGACCATTCAGAACAACGAGGAGTACCTGGCGTACTACGCCGGGACTCAGTTCTCGGAATCCGCCGTCCGGGAAGCTTTGCTCGCCCCGGGGGTCGATATCGAGTCTTTCGGCAACTACCTTTCCGCCGACCGCTACCTGCCGCCCCTCGGGGCCCTGGTCGACTCGGATTTCGGCCCGCGATTCAGGACCATCGTCGGCGTCTTCGTTCGCCCGGAGAGCGAAAGCTATCGCGTATTCCTCGTGCCCGCCACCGGTCGCTTCGTTTCCATCGGAGAAGAGGACGTTCTCCGTCTTCCGAACGGCAGGCCTATGACCGTGTCGCCTTTGGACCTGCGGGTCGAGTCGGAGCGCATCGTCATCGACAACCGCTACCTCGACTGGGAGACGATACCCGACCAGCTGCGCTCCGGCCCCGCGACGACCCCTCGTCGGTTTACCCGGGCAGTCGAGTCCGGGGAAGGGGTGCTGCCCCTCGAAGAGTCCCTCTACTGGCAAAAAGGCGGGACCGAGCTCGAGGGGCTCAAGATGGCGCTAACAGACACGAGCCTCTACCTCGGGTTCGAGGCTTCTCGACCGATGGTCGAGGGGCTCTCGCTCTTCGTCTACATCTACGCCGGTCGGCCGAGGGGCGTCGCGGATACGACTGTGGAAATTCCCGTTACCGAGCCCACCGGGCCGATTATCGTCTGGCGCCGGGGCGCCGAGGGGCCCGCTGTGTCGGGTTACTTTACTCTCTCCGATTTCTTTCTCGAGGGAAGGGTCTTTTTAGAGGACCTCGGATTGCCGGGGACTCTCGAGGAGGTCTCCTTGGACGTCTCGACCGCTTTTTTCGGTCCGGGAATAACCGAAGAGTTCGAGTACGGAACGGTCTACCTTAGGGACGCGGCGAATTTCTAGTACAATAGCGCGATGAAACGCGGAAAATTCTTCTGCGAGAACTGTGGGACCGAAGTACGCCCCAACGCCAAGGTCTGCCCCCATTGCGGACGCTTTTTTCGGGCGGTTCGGTGCCCGGTCTGTTCGTTTACCGGCGAGTCGACGCTCTTCCTTCGGGGCTGTCCGAACTGCGGCTACGCCGGGGGACAACGCCCCGGCGCCTCCGTTGATTCCGGCTTCGAGGTCTATACACCCGAAGAGGTGGAAGGTGTCAGCGCCGAGAAACGTGGTAGGCGCCTGCCTGCGGGCTACGCCCGCAAAACCACTCCGCCACCGCCGTGGCTCTACTGGTTGATCTTCGCGACCCTGCTGGTGGCCTTCGGCGTGTTGGTCCTTATCTACCTGAGCATCTAACCCTCGCCGACCACCACGGAGAAGCCGACCAAGGCCCTCATATCGTCGTAGGGGCCGGCGAGGGCGAAGAAGGGGGAAATAGACGCCCCCCATCGCGGGACGACGAGGCGGGCTTCGGCTCCGAGTTGGGTCGTCGGGCCGAGGTTATCCGGTTGTCCCGGAACGCTCCAGGAAATGCGACCGGAGAGTCCGAGGATGACGGGCCCAATCCTCCCGAGTGCACCCACCCTGCTTCCCACAAGCGCGAGTGACTCGCTACCCTCCGCGCCCTTCGAGGTCCAGGTTGCGCTTCTCCAGGTAAAGCCCGCCTCCGGAGCGGCGGCGAGAGTGACCGGCCCGAGGTCGACAGACCCCGGTACGGAGAGGAATACGCCCTCCGGGGTGCCGAAGTAGTCCGGGCGGTAGCTCCGCTGTGAGCCGACCGGAGCGTCCACCGTAGCCCTGCCACCGAGGCCCATTGCCGCGTTGTCGGTCTCCCAGAATCGCCAGAGCCCGCCGAGGGAGAACCCGAGTCGGTTGCGCTCCGGGGCCTCGTAGAGGAGGGCGGTTGCGCCGAGAGAGAGCGCGACATCCTCCCGGAGTCCCAGCGACGCCGAGAGTAAAAAGCCGGTTGCCGGGGATCCGGCGTCCCCGTTATTCGGGATATACACCCATCCGCTGCCCACGGCCGGATTCCCCCGGGATATCGACGCCGGAAGCCGAACGTAGAGCAGGCTCGAAACCGGTTCCACCCCGGCAAGGACAAGCTCCCGAGAGAGAACTACGGCGCTATCCCCGGTGGCCGCTTCGGCGCTTACGGTAACCCGGTACTCCCCCGGAGGGAGCTCCCCCGGGGACAAGACCGGTGTCGCCGGAGAATCGAGGGTAAGATGGCGGCGGAAAGCGAGGCTTCCGTCGGGTTGCCGGAGGGTTACGGTCGCCGACCCCGGGGCGGTTGCCCCTAGTACGAGGGCCGATGCGGCTGCGTTCCCACGGAGTTCGATGGCAAAAGGAGCTTCCGGAAGAACGATTCGCAGCTCCTGGGTCTCCCCAACCTCGACGACGACTGCGACTCGTTGCTCCTGGTAGCCAAAGCGCCGTACCTGGAGCAGGTGGGTTCCCGTCGGAAGCTCTACCGGTTCTCCGGTCGACAGACGCTCTCCCGCTCGGAAGAGCTCGGCGTCCGAGGGGTCTGGGTCTATCCGGAGGAGCCCTGTCTCTCGCCGGAGGGGTACTTCGAGGCGCACCGACTCGTTGCTGCGGAGCCGGAGGCGAAGGCGCGTTGTCTCGTACCCCGGTGCCTCGACCTCGAGGATCGAGAGACCCGGTGGCAGATTGGGAAGCCGCACCGGGGTGACTCCCCGGGGCCGCCCGTTCAGGGAAACTGCTGCTCCCGATGGCGTCGTGCTAACTTCGAGCTCGACGAGGCGCTCGTCCCCTAAACTCGTCGAGATCGTCGCTTCGGGGTTGTTCGAGGTAAGGATCTCCGCCGCCGAGAGGGATAGGGTGGGGCAACCGACTATCACGACGCAGAAGAAAATCCGAAGGCACCGGCGACGCAGCATGGGAAGAGTATATCCCGGCTTCCCGGGGGCTTCACATCCCCGGCGTTGAGGCCGATATTTAGGGAGATGAACCACTGTGCCTCGGTTTTTTTTATCGCGCTCGTCCTCCTAACGTCGGGGCTGACCCCGGCTCGGGGACAAGAAGCGGCGCCGGAAGAGACCGAAACTCCCCTCGGTTTTGGGTCGGTCCGCCTGGGAATGACCCTCGACGAAACGAGAGCCGCTCTCGAAGAAGAGCTGAGCTTCGACTACCGGGGAGAGCCCGAGGTAAGCTTTCTACCGCGAAGAGAGCGCCGGCTCTTGGAAGTGCAGGGCCGCAGTTTCGTTCGCCGGGGATTCTTTCAGTTTATCGACGGCCGGCTCTACAGCATCATTCTCGATTTGAACGACGATGTCTTGGACCACTACGGGGTCTACACCCAGCTGACGCAGAAGTACGGAGAATCGACCCGGCTGAACCCCCGGGAAATAGCGTGGCTTTTCGACGAGGTGCGACTGACCCTCGAGCGGCCACTTACGGTAAAGTACGTCGACGAAGCGGTCTATCAACGCCTCTTGCAAGAAGGAGCGGAAACCGAATCGCTCCGGGAGATCGTGCGGGATGAGTTTCTTCGACGCTTTTAAACCGAGGATCGCGCTTGCCGCGACGCTGATCCTCTATATCGGGCCTATCGTCTCCGGCTGTGGCGCCGCCGAGGGGCCCTACGTCGAGGCCGGAGGAAACCGAATCTTCGTAGAGATCGCCGATACACCGGAGGAGCGAGCCGAGGGTCTGATGTTTCGCTCGAGTCTGCCCGAGGACCACGGTATGCTCTTCGTCTTTCCGGAACCCCGGCCTCTTGGGTTCTGGATGAAGAACACCTCGATTCCGCTCTCGATCGCCTATATTGACGACGATGGAACGGTCTTAGAGATACACGACATGGAGCCCCATTCCCTAAAATCGGTGCGCTCCCGCCAACCGGCCAGATACGCCCTCGAGGTAAACCAAGGGACCTTCGATCGCCTTGGAATCGCTCCCGGAGATCGTCTGCTCTTACCGGACAACCTTTCGGCCCAGCGTTAGACCTTACTGCCCTTCGCTTCCGGAGAAGAGCTCGAGCTCCGGCGTGTCTTCTTCCCGTTCCGGCTCGTTCATCAAAATCTCAACCCGGCGTTCCACCTTCTCGAGCTCCTTCTCGAGTCCCTTCGAGAGTCCCATTCCCTCCTCGAAGATGGAAAGTGCCTCGTCGAGACCGGCTTCGCCGCTGCGGAGCTCTTCGACGATCTCTTCCAAACGCGCCAAGCGCTCTTCAAAACTCTGTTTCTTTGCCATGATCTCTCACTTCTGCAGAAAATGATCCGTCGGAGAAGGCGACCCGTACTCCCTCCCCCGGAGTCACCTCCCGCGATTCGGTTACGAGGCGATGATCCTTTAACGACCGGACGATTGCGTAGCCTCGACGGAGAACCTCCCGGGGTCCGAGAGCGTCGAGGCTCCGGACCGCCAGGGTAAGACGGGTGCGCTCTGTGTTCAGCCGGTCACGAAAGGCTCGAAGAAGCGATTCCTTCGCGTCGTCGAGGCGGAGGAGGTGCGGCTGCATGGCGCCCCGGAAGAGCCGTTCAAGCTCCTCCGGGGTCGTCCGGGCGACCGATTGCCGGACTCTCTCGGATCTTCGAACCAAGGATTCTTCGAGGGACCTCCGGAGGACGAGGAGATGCTGCACGAGGTTTTCTCTGTTTTCCGAGACCAACTCGGCCGCCGCCGACGGGGTAGGCGCCCGGACGTCCGCCGCTAAGTCGGAGAGGGAGATATCCACCTCGTGGCCTACTGCTGAGACGACGGGGGTTCGTGCTTCGGAAATAGCGCGAACGACCGATTCCTCGCTAAAGGGAAGGAGGTCTTCGAGAGAGCCACCCCCTCGGCCGACGATTATCACATCCCCGAGGTTGTATTGGTCGGCCCGGAGGATCTGTTTCGCGATCCTCGCCCCTGCTTCGCTGCCTTGGACCGCCGTCGGGAGGATAACCACGTCTATGCCGGCGTTCCGCCGTCCGAGAACGTTCAGAATATCCCGGATCGCCGCCCCCGTCGGGGAGGTAACCACGGCGATACGCTTGGGAAACGGAGGAAGCGGTCGTTTTCTCTCGACGTCGAAGAGCCCCTCCGCGGCGAGGCGTCGTTTTCGCTCCTCGAGCATCGCCAGGATCGCACCGGTGCCCGCGAGGGACAGATTCTCGCAGATAAGCTGATAGTTGCCCCTCCGGGCGTAGACCGAGATTCGTCCCGAGGCGTGGACGAGCATGCCGTCTGTGGGTTCGAAACCGAGGTATGCGGCTCGATTGCGGAACAGGACGCAGGAAAGGAGGGCCTCTTCGTCCTTGAGGGTAAAGTAGAGGTGGCCGCTACTCGCCGGACGGACGTTGGAAAGCTCTCCCTCTACGGTAATATCCGGGAACTCCCCTTCGAGACGGAGACGAATTCGTGTGGTCAATTCTCCGACCGACAGGACCTGCGACCCGCCGAGCTGTTCCATAGCTGCAGCATATCCGCTATTTGAGGAAGCGCTCAAGATGACGATAAGATAGTAGAGCCATGCGGATATCTCTTTGTCTAAACGCCACGGGGCTAACCGAAGAAGCACTCGTCTCTCTTGCCGGCGGCGCCGACGCCTTTACCCGTTCCCTCGAAAGGGCACTCTCTTTTGGAGAGGCCCAGGGGGATTCGCCGGCCTCCCTCACCGTCATCGCCGACTCGGAAGCCCCGCTTCCGGCTGTTGCCTCCGGCGTTACCAGGGTGCATCCTCGGGATTCCTCCCTTCCTGCCTTTATCGAAGCCCTCGAAGCCCTGTCGGAGGGATGCGACGCCCTCTTCTTGGTCCCCGGCGACGCGCCATTTTGGGACCAGGCCCTCGGAGGCCGGCTCCTGGAGGTTCATCGTAGATACGTCGCCGAGTACACCTTTGCGGATGGTTTTCCCGAGGGACTCGCTCCGGAGGTCGTGTCGAGAGAAATTCTCCCCGCTCTCCTCGAGCTTGCCCGGCGGAACCCCGAGGTTACCGAGCGCCGGACCCTCTTCGAAATCCTGCAAAAAGACATCAACGCCTTCGACGTCGAGACCGAGTTATCCGTCGAAGACATGCGGATGCTGAGGGTCGTGCTGCGGTGCGATACGCGACGCAATCGACTTCTTTGCGACCGAGTCGCCGGGGCCCTCGAGGATCCGGGAACCAAGAGTGGTGCCGACGAGATATCGGGCTTTCTGCTTAGCCATCAGCACTATTTGAGAACCCTTCCTGCCTTCTTGACCGTTCAGGTTACCACAGCCGTGTCGCAGGAACCGTTCTACCTGCCGCACCCCTTTCCCTTCGAGGGGGAAGGGCGGCACATGTCCCCGGGAGACTTCGAGACCTTATCCCGGGCCTTCTACCAATTTGCGCCGGATAGTGTGGTTCACCTTTCAACCTGGGGGGAGGTCGGCTGCCACGCCGAAGTAGCCGCTCTCTTGGATGTCACCAACCGCGTCGACTGCCCTCGCTTCCTGGTGGAAACGAGTGGAGTAGGGTGGAAGAGCGAAGACCTCGAGAGGATTCTCTCGGGGCGCTACCCAAAGGTCACCTGGATCGTCTGTATCGACGCTTACAGCGAAGAGGTCTACCGGCGGATTCGGGGGGAAGGCTACGCCGAGGCGATCGATTTTGCCTCGAGACTCTTGGAGCGGTTTCCAAACTCGGTCTACCTACAGAGCACCCGGATGGAGGAGAACGAGGAGGACCTCGAATCCTTCTACCGGGAGTGGAAGAAGCGAACCGAGAACGTAATCATCCAGAAATACGATCACTTCTCCGGGCGACTCCCGGACCGACGCGTCGTGGACAACGCACCGGTGGTGCGACTGCCCTGCTGGCATCTCAAACGTGACCTGTCCGTCTTGGTAGACGGGAGCGTCCCCCTCTGCCGGGAAGACCTTGGGAAAGACCATAGCCTTGGAAACGCCCTCGAAGAGCCTCTACAGGCCATCTGGATGCGAGGGGAGTCCTACTATCAACTGCACGTCAACGGCGACTATCCGGCTCTCTGCAAGAAGTGTGATGAGTACTACACCTTCAACTTCTAACGTCGACTACACGGTTGTCGGAGGCCGCCCCTCGGACCGGGATTCCCGGGGTAGCCTCAGCCTTTCCGTTGTGGTGCTTCACCGCGCGGGGTCCCTCCCCCGTCCGGATCTCTACGAAGAGCTTCAACGGTGGGGAGGCCAGGAGATTCTTTCGGTGGCGTCCGCCGGTGGAAAGGCGGAGGTGGAACGCCTCTCCCAACGGTTCCCTTCGGTGCGGTTCATAATTCCCGGTCGGGAGCTCGGAGTCGGTGCCAGAATCAACTTAGCTATCGAGGAGGCCCGGGGGCGCCTGGTCTGCGTTACCTGGAACCAGGTTAGCTTCGAAGCCTTCTCGCCGCGCCTTATCGACGCCCTACTTACCGGCGGGCAGCTTTGCTACGCGCCGACGCTCCGTACTCGAAAAGGGGAAGTCGTCCCGACGGTCGTGGCTCCGGCGCTCTTCAAGTCGACCCTCAAAGTCCTCTTTCTGCCCCCCTTGGGAGACGAGCGGCGGACCCTTTTCCCCTACGACTACGTAGGGGTCTACGACCGGGAGCGGTTTCGGCTCCTCGGCGGATACGACACCACCATCCAGTCGTCGTACTGGCAGAAGATGGACTTCGGATTTAGGACCCACCTCTGGGGGGAAGAGACGACGGTACGCAGCGATCTTCGCGCCCAGAGCGACGTGGAGCTGCCCACCGAAGACACGACCCCTAACCACGCCTACCGGCGGTTCTTTCTCAAGAACCTCGCGCCTCGATTCGACGGATCCGGCGCCACGCTACCGAAGAGCAAGATTCTTCCTCTCCTCCTCCGCGGGGGGGTGGGCATCGGAGAGGCGACGAGGTTGATGAAGGAGATTCGCGCCTGGGTGTACGAGAACCGGTTCCGGTTCGTCCAAGACGCGAAGAGGGTTACCGAGCTATGGGAAACGAACGGATGACGGAAAAAATCGGCGTCTTTTTACAGGCGCGGTTGGACTCGAATCGGCTTCCGGAGAAAGCGCTTTTGAACCTCGGGGGAATAACCGTCGTCGAGCACGCGATGCGGGCCCTCACCTCCGTCGAGGCGGACCACTACGTTCTTCTTACCGACGAGCGAAGCGCCCACCGGCTCCGTCCCCTCTCCCGGCTTTGTGGCTTCGACCTCTTTGTCGGCGACCCGGTCGACGTCCTCGATCGCTTCTACCGCGGGGCCCAACGCTACGGCGTGGACAGCATCGTCCGGGCGACGGGGGATAATCCCTTCGTCTCTCCGGAAGCCGCAGAGCTTGCGGTGGCGCTGCGCTACGAAAAAGAGGCCGATTTCGCGGCGCTTACCGGGCTCCCGCTGGGGACCGGGGTGGAGGTCGTCCGGCGAGGCGCCCTGGAGATCGCCTGGAAGAAAGCGTCTAAGCCCTACGACCGGGAGCACGTTACGCCCTTCCTCTACAACCACCCCGGGCGCTTCTCAATCGAACGCTCGACGGCTCCCGCGAGGCTTCGCTGTCCCGACGCCCGGGTAACCCTGGATACCTGGGAAGACTATCGTCACCTTCAGGGAATGGTCGAAGACCTCGACTACTCGTTTCCCATAGAGATACAAGACATCCTCTACTGGTACGGCCGCTCCTTCGTGCCGGTGTCCCGGGTGGCGGGGGCCGGCGGTCGCCGATGATGCTCTTACTCCCGGAATCTCGCCCCGGTTTCGGAAGCGGCCACGCCCGGCGCAGCTTCGAGGTGGCGCAGGTCCTAGACTCTCTCGGCGTCTCCGTTTACCTCGGTGCTATCGAGGAGGACCGACACCAAAGGCTCCGAGAAATTCTTTCCGGGGCCTTCGGCGTTGAGGAGATCGATCGGTTCGTCCCCCCCAACCCGGTCTCTTTCGCAACCGCCGACGTGTCCGCCGTCGTCTTCGATTCCCCGAAGGTCGATCGGAACCTCGTTCGGACGGCTCGAAAAGGAAGCCTCACCGTGGGCATCGACGCCGGGGGCCCCGGGCGTCGGGAGTGCGACTACCTCATAGACGCCTTGCCCCGGCTCGCCGAAAGGGTTTCCCCGAACGTGGCCTCGACGGACTACCTAAAAATGCCCTCCCGGCGGCGGAGGGCGCCGGGGCTTCGTGCCGGGGATAGGAGCGCCGGAACCAGGCCTATCCTCGTAAGCTTCGGCGGGGAAGACTCCCGGGGTCTGACGGCGCGCTGTCTGGATTTTCTGGTAGGGCAGGGCGTCGAGCCGGAGAAAATTGCGGTTACCTTCCCGGGAACGAAGGGAGGCCGACAAGGGCGGGGTGGGACCCCGATGCCGGGGGTTGCCGTGCTCTCTTCCCCCGGGGGGCTTCGGGAAGAGCTTTTTCGCTACGACATCGTCATTACGGCCTTCGGGCTAACGGCCTTCGAGGCCCTCGGCGCCGGCGCCGAGGTCCTGCTGATGCACCCAACCCGGTACCACCGGCGTCTCGCCCTCCGACACGGGTTCGTGTCCCTGCGCTCGGCAGAGGGGCGGCAGACGCTTCGTCGCGGGGCCAGGGACCCGGAACGCGACGATTCCGAACTCGCCGCCGTCAAGGCTCCCGATTGGCTGCTCCCGAGGGAGCTCGCCCGGATCTGCTCTCTTGGTGACGCAGGGAAGCTCGGGGTGGGGTCCGGGGCGGGCCCCGTAACCTGCCCGGTGTGCGGAGAGACCCAAAACCCGATTCTTGCGCGCTCCGCCGATCGTACGCACTACCGGTGCAGGGAGTGCACGATGGTCTTTGCCCGGCGATTCGCGGAGTCTGGAATAGATTACGACGGTTCTTACTTCTTCGAGGAGTATCGGGCGCAGTACGGTCGTTCCTACGTCGAAGACCTGCCGGCGATTACCGACCGGGGGCGGGATCGACTGACCTTCCTCGAAGCGAAGGGGGGCTTCCGGCCACCGAAGGGAGCCCTCGACCTCGGCTGCGCCTTCGGCGCGTTCTTGCAGGTCCTCGCCGACCGGGGCTACTCCGCCTACGGCGTCGACGTCTCCCCGGAGGCCGTCGCCTATTGCCGGAGCCAGGGATTCGAAAACGTCTGGTCCGGAGACCTTAGACTGCTCAGTGAGGCTCGGCCCTTCGATCGAAAGAGCTTCGACCTGGTCAGCCTCTGGTTCGTCATCGAGCACTTTCCGGACCTCCGAGAAGTCCTCGAGCTGCTTACGACCCTCGTCGAGGCTCCGTCGTCGAAACCTGGAGGCCTTCTTGCCTTCTCAACGCCGAATCTCACCGGCATCTCCGGCATTCGAGACCAAAAACGATTCCTGACCGCGAGCCCCGGGGACCATGCGACGGTCTGGTCGCCGAGAATCGCGCGTCGAGTGCTCCGCCGTTTCGGTTTCGCGGTTGTCGCAACACGGGTAACCGGCCACCATCCCGAGCGCTTCCCCGGGGCCGCAGGGGTTCGGCCTGGGGGGCTCCGGTGGAAGTTTCTTCTTGTCCTGAGCAAGCTCTTTCGTCTCGGAGACACTTTTGAGGTCCTGTCGCGGCGGAAGCGGGGTTCCGACTATGCCCGGTAGGAGCTGGATTCTAGTCCTCGGCGCCGGGGTTATGCAGCTTCCCGCGCTCCGGGCTGCTCGGAAGCTCGGTCTGGACCTCGCCGTCGCCGACGGGAACGGCTCGGCTCCTGGTGTGCCCCTCGCAGACCGTTTCTTCCACACCGATCTTAAGGACCGAGAAGCGCTTCTCTCGAACGCGAGGTCCCTCGTCGTTGGCCCCGATTGCCTCCGGGGCGTCTTTACCGCGGGAACCGACTTCGCCTATGTCGTGGCCTGGCTTACCGAACGACTTGGCCTGCCGGGTCATCGCTACGACGCTGCGCTTCGGGCGACGGAGAAGCACCTAATGCGGCAGGCTCTTTCCGATGCCGGGGTTCCGGTTCCCCGTTTTATCTCGGTGCAGGGCCCCGGAGACGAGACCGAGCGCCGGGCAGCCGACGAGGTCGGCTTTCCGCTGGTCGTTAAACCTGTAGACAGCATGGGGGCCCGGGGGGTCCGGAAGGTAAACGGCCCTGAGGAACTTTCCGGTGCGGTCGAGACCGCCTTGGAGCTCTCCCGGAGCCGCCGGGTAATCCTCGAAGCGGTCATTCCTGGGCGGGAGCTCAGCCTCGACGCGCTGGTCTGGGATGGGCGGGTGGTCGTCACCGGCGTCGCAGACCGGCATATCCGGTTCGAGCCTTTCTTTATCGAAATCGGTCACACCATGCCGAGTACGCTTTCGGCCGAAGAGCGAAAAGAGGTGGAAGAGACGTTTCGCCGGGGAATAGAGGCCCTCGGATTGCACCACGGTGCCGCGAAGGGGGACATCTTCTTCGGCCCCGAGGGGCCCGTGGTCGGGGAGATTGCCGCGCGGCTTTCCGGAGGCTACATGTCCGGCTGGACCTACCCCTACGCGTCGGGTATCGATCTTACGGAGGCGGCCCTGCGCCTTGCGATCGGAGAAGACCCAGGGCTTCCGCCGGAGCCCCGGGAAGGGCGAGTTTCCTCCGAACGGGCGGTTATCTCTCTCCCTGGACGCGTTTCGGAGATAGGAGGACTTTCGGAGGCGAAGGGTTCGCCGGGGGTCAAGGAGCTTTTCTGGAAGGTAGAAGTGGGGGACCTGGTGAACTTTCCCCGGAACAACGTAGAGAAGTGCGGCAACGTCATCGTTGCAGCTCCCACCGCAGAGGCGAGCCGGTCGCAGGTAGAGGAGGCTCTCGGCCGGATCGAGGTGCGTCTGGAGGCGGGACGGAAAGAAACGTGGGACTGGCTCTTTGGTCTGGATACTCCCTCCGGCCACTGGGCCTTTCCGGCGGCGGCCCGCACGCTTTCGATCGTCGACCGGCTCTCGTGGCAGGTTCCGGAATCGGTTACCGCCGTCGGGGAGCTTCTCGGCGCCGGAGACAGCGAGGAAGCAGACTGGCACGGGCGGACCCTTCCTGGGGTAGTGGAGCGATTGACGAGGCAGTACGGCCTCGAGCGGGTCCCGATCGGTACCGGAGGCCTCGAAGCGGTTTTCTGGCGCGCAGTCCTGCGGGGAAGCCTTCAGGGAGGCGCCTTTGTTCTCGATACTATAAGAGAGTACCCAGATCGGATGAGGGCATGGTTAGACGAAGCATCCTTGCGCTGACACTTATTACCCTTCTCTTTCCCCTCTCCGCGCTTGGCCAGGGGGTGGACTTGAGCACCCTCCTCGAGGAGATCGACGCGAGCTTCGATTGGGACCCCTTTCGGGAAGTCGGCGTGTTTCGCAAAGGTCCCTTTCGTCTCGCTTTTCGCCCCGGTGAGCGAACCGCCGTTCTCAATTTTTCCCGGACGATAGAGCTTCCGGATGTTCGCGTCACGCCGCAAACCATCCTCTTTTCCCGGGAAAGCGCGGACCAGATCGTCGCCATCTTTGCACCTCCGGACGACGGGAATCGTCGCCGGCGTGTCGGGGCCATATTCATAGACCCGGGACACGGTGGGAAAGACCCCGGCGCGATCGGCAGGCACTCGGTAGGCGGTGTGACCGTCGAGACGATGGAGAAAGACGTCGTGTTGTCCGTCGGCCGACGCCTCGAAGCCCTCCTCCGGGACCGGTTCCCCCACAAGGAAATCGTCCTTTCCCGGGACGAGGACGTCTATTTGACCCTGGAGGAGCGAACCTCGATTGCGAACCAGATCGAATACGAACCCGGGGACGCGATCCTTTTTCTTTCGATCCACGCCAATGCCTCCCTCAATAGCCGGGCTACGGGCTTCGAGGTCTGGTACCTGCCGGAAGACTATCGCCGACCAGACCTGGTTTCCCCGACCCTCGTCGGCACCCAGGATCCGGAGGTTCTCTCAATTCTGAACACCATTCGGGAGGAAGAGTTCAGCGTCGAGAGCATTCTCCTCGCGCAGCGCATACTCGGCGGGCTCGACGGGGAAATCGGAACCGTATCGCCGAACCGGGGGCTCAAAGAGGAGACCTGGTACGTCGTCCGGAACGCTCGGATGCCGGCGGTCCTCGTGGAACTCGGCTTCGTCACGAACTCGCAAGAAGGACTCCGGCTCCGAGAGGATACCTACTTGAATCAGCTCGCCCGAGGAATCTATAATGGCATTACTTCGTTTGTTGAAGACTATGAGAAGTGAATATCCTATCGCGAGACCGCACAACACTGTTAGCCGCCGGTATCTACCTCGGTAGCCTCCTCGTTTCCTTTCTCTGGTTGGTCCTTTTTCCCCTGGATCTCCAGGAGCAGGTCCTCTTTTTTCCGGACACGGTCTCCGGCCGTCTGCGGGGAGAAGTTCGACTGATGCCGAAGCAGGACGACGAGCGAGCCGCAGTCGCGGAGCTGATCGACGAGCTCCTCCTCGGGCCGACGGGAATCCACAGCACGCGACTCCTTCCCCGGAGCGTCTCTCGCCAAAGCACCCTAGTTGCCGACGATGTCGTCTACGCCGACCTGAGCGTCGAAGCGGCGATATTCCCCGGAGACGTAGCACTCGAAGACGCCCTCGTTGCCATTCGGAAGAGCATCCTCTATAATTTTCGTAAGCTCTCGGAGGTGGAGATTACTATAGATGGGGAGGTTCCCTTCGAACCGCCCTTTGAAAACTTCCAAAATAGTCTATAAATGAGATTCTGGAAAAACGTTGACAAAGTGGTAACCTTCCGTATAATTTACCGTGAAAAGACACGGTTACCGAGACCTTAGCAAAGGAGAACGGGATGAAACGTATTGTCGTTCTGGTTATGATGATTGCCTTAGTTGCGAGTGCGGCCCTCTTCGCGGAGCAGTCGACTCTCATTGATTTCACGCAGCTGATGCCGGACTATCCACCAGACAACCCCACGGATCACGAGGCCACGCTTTTGGGCTTCGGTGATCAAGCAGGCACGGTCTTTACTGAAGAAGAAAAAGCTCTCATGAAGACCTCACTCGCAATTCCCAATTGGGAGATCGAGCTCGCGTCGTCGTCTCGGTTCGTGCGAAACGTGGCGCTCTCGCAAGTTCGACCTGCTCAAGTAAGAGAGGACGCCGCCCAGTTTCCCGGCGAGACCGTCTTAGGCGTTCGAGTGCATTTCCCAACGGAAAGCTACAATGCCTGGGCGCTCATCGAGCCGCCCTTCGAGATTCCCGCCTACGCCGACCCGACCGAGGTCCAGGCCGACGGAACCCTCGTTACGCCCGAAGATCAGGTTGGCAACGGCGACAAGTACGTCGGGTTCGGCGTCGTCAAGAACGTTGGGACGCTTCGGACGGTTAGCATGACCGTTCACGGCCTGAACTTTAACCATGGCGTAAGCGTCGTCCTCCGAGACGAAAACAACGAAGAGCAGGAGATTTTTCTCGGCTACCTCAACTTCGAAGGGTGGAGAACCCTCGAATGGCAGAACCCGAACTACATCACCTCGGTTCGTAACCGCGAATTGCGGACGACCCCCATGTACCCGAACCTGCAGCCGATGCGGAAGCTCCTCGGAATCCGGTTCTACCGCGACTCCGAAGCAATCGGCGGAGACTTTATTAGCTACGTTCGGGACATCACGATGACCTACGACCTCGCTACCCTTCAGCTTCAACGGGACATCGACGACGAAGCGGTTTGGGGTATTCTGCAGGAACGGGAGTCCGACCGACGGGCAGCAGAGCTCCGGCGCCTCGGTAACGTGCAGGTCCTTCGTTACCTCGAAGAGCAGAAGATGCACGATCCCAACGCACCTCAGGAAGAAGAGCAATAGTTGTTAGGTGTATCGCTGCCACGGCGGCGAATCGAGTAACGTCAAAGGTTCCCTCGTCTAGAGGGAGCCTTTTTTTGTGTCGCGGAAATTGGGACCGAAGAGCCGGTGTTGTGCTACTCCCCGAAGGAGTAGACCATTCCCGTCGCGGCCCGAAAGAAGTACGCCGATTCGGAGAAGTCTCCGAGGAGGGCCAAACGGCCGAAGGTGTAGACGCTGCTGTCTAAGTTGATGTAGTAGCTTCCGTTTCCCTTCAGATCCCAACGAACTCCCGTGCCAAAGACGAGGGCGCCGAGGGCCTGCCGTGTGGTGTCTCCCGACTCCTCGAAGACGGTTCGGTAGTCTTGGAAGGCGAATCGAAGGGCGATCCGGTAGGGAATGTTTTTCTGAAACACCTCCGCTTCCGCGGCGTACTCTAGAAGAGCGTCTGCCTTTTCGCCGGTCTCCTCTTCGAGAATAAACTCCCTCTTGCTTACCGAGAATGTCGTGATAACGTTGGGAAGGTAGAAACCCATCTGGAGCCTTCGGCGCGCCTGGTAGAAATCTCCGGCGGTTTCCGAGGGGCTGTAGAGGGGGGCGACGGCGTCGAGGGAGAGGTAACCAAAGGTAAAGAGGTTCCAACGTATGTAAGCGGCGAGACCGGGGCGAATAAGGCCCGGATTCTCTGCGGAGCTCAAAAATCCGAAGGTCGGTCCCGCCCCGAGAGTTAGCGCGTTTATCTGGTGCTGGAACTGGAGAAAAGCGAAATTGCGGATTACAAAGTCCCGCTCGACACCGGTGGTGTAGGTTAGATTGTCGGAGATGGTGTCGCCGACTGCGGTACGAAAACCCCAGGGAAAAGTCCAGACCGGCAGACCGGTGTCTTCGGCTTCCCGGGAGGTGGAAAATCCGAGGTTTCCAACGTCCACTTCGGTCTCCACGGTAATCGCGAATAGCGCTCCTGGTGAAAGAAACAGAAAGAGAACAACGAGGAAGGCTAAGATGGTCGGTCTGCGGTTAGAATGAGGTTCGTACACCGATAAATCCTTGTAGAGCGTCGGAGGGGACTATGGGATAAACCTGGCCCCGGAGTTGGAAGTCCCAGACAACCCCGGACGTTGAAAGTCGCAAGAAGGGCGAGGCTAGAAATCGAACCTGCTCGTCGTCATTGGGGCGGTACTCCATCGCGGTGTCGAATCCACCGCTAAGGATTGTTTCGGGTTGGACCCCTATCTGGAGCCGGAAGTTTATGTCCAACGCGCCTTCCTCGTCGGTAATCTGCTGTTGGTAGACATCGGGGTGCCAGAAGAGCGTAAGCGCCGCTCCGACGCGGGTAAAGGTCATCCGCGGTTCGAAGAGGAAATAAAAGTCCTCTAAGGAGAAGCCGGTTTGGGGATCCCAAGAAGGTACTCCAACCTGCCCGAAGAACTGTCCCCCGGCGTTCGTATCGAAGAACATCATTATTCCGCCCCGATAGAGCCCATAATTTCCCGCAGGGTAGGAAGCCCCGGTAAAGAGCTCGACCTTCGCCAAGGGAAAATTGAAGAGCACCCGGGCGTCGTTTGCGAAAACGCCTAAGCCGATAAGCTCGTCCTGGTAGGCGTAAAACTCGGCGACTATCTTCTGGTTCAAGGGGTCTGTCCCGACGATAATGCCGGTTCCTCGGGGCGTGTAGATTCCGTCGTAGACCACGCCGTCGGGAAAGTAGCGAAACCCTTGAAACTCGGTAGCAAAGGGGCGGCTGCCGAACTGGCGTGTGAAGGTGTCGCCCGTAGCGAAGGGCTCCAAGGTGCCGACGAAATGGGTCAGGTTGATCGGGGTGTCGGCGACATTTCGGGCGGTAACCGTCGCGGACTTAAAAGAGAGGGTCCGGCCGAGATAGTCATCGAAGACCGCCGGATCGTAGGGGTCTGGTACCGTATCTTCTCCTTGAAGTCTGTCCGTGTCGAGGTTTAACCCGAGGGAGGCATCGAACTTTACGCCCCCTTCGATCAAGAGATCGACGTCGGAGCGGGTCGTCAAGACGAACTCGCCGTCTTGATTCGAGGCCCGCGTTATCATTTCGAAAAGTGGGACGCTTATGTTGGCCGCAGAGACCGGTAGCGCCGCGGTGAGGAAAAGCAGAAGCACGACGGTTTGTTTACGCAACCTAATTACCCCAAAAGATTGAAAGGCCGAAAGGCGGAATTTCCCTATTATGATCGTAACCTCCAACCATTGACTTAATGCCAGATATGACTATCATGAACAGCACGATGAGCGACTACCTCGATCCCCAAAACGAAGAACTGCTTCAGGACTTCTTCGTAGAAGCCGAGTCGCAAGTCGAGCTTCTCGAAGCCAACATTCTCGTCCTCGAAAACGACACCGGAAACCGGGACGCCATCGACGAGATTTTCCGAGCCGCCCACACCCTAAAAGGCGCGGCGGCCACGGTGCAGATGACGGAGCTCGCAGAGTTTACCCACGCCGTCGAGGACGCCCTCGACGAGATCCGAAGCGGACACGTGTCTGCCTCCGGAGATCTCGTCGACGCCCTCCTTGTATGTATCGACATAATAAAGGAAATGCTTCAGAAGCGCCGGGAAGGTTCGGCGTATTCCGAGGACGTGGGAGGCACTGTCGACCGCTTGCGGTCTCTCGTCAAGGGCGAGGTCTCCGGCGGACCCAAGACTCCTGCGGGAGCGAAGACCCCGGCGGGAGCGCAAACCCCGGCGG
>CAZTRQ010000024.1:19557-24220 GCA_964616245.1 uncultured Spirochaetaceae bacterium
GGACCCAAGACTCCTGCGGGAGCGAAGACCCCGGCGGGAGCGCAAACCCCGGCGGCGGGTTCCGAGGTTCAATTGAGTGGGGCGGCTCCGGCGACACCGTCGGTTTCCGCCTCCGATACGGTCGAGTCCCCGGACGGACTGCCGGTGTACGTGGTGTCGGTCTTCTTCGACGAAGCGAACCCCATGAACAGCGTCGGTGGCATCCAGGTCTATGCCGCCCTTAAGGGTCACGGCACCATTGTAAAAACCGACCCGGAGCTCGAGCGTCTCTACGAAGACGAGTTCTTTCCGACGGTGGATTACTACCTTTCCAGCGGCTCCGCTCCGGAGGACCTCGAGAAGGCCACGGCGATTCCCGACGTAACCACCGGCGCGAAGGTCGCCCAGGTAGGTGCCGGGGAGGCTCTAGACGAGCAGGCGCCTGTCGATACCCCTCCGCCCGCCGAGGCGGAGAACGAGGTCGCCGAGGGAGGACAACCGACCCCCGGAGAGCCCGAAAGCGCTCCCGCCCCAGGGGAGAAGAAGACCGCCTCGTCGATTCTTCGGGTCGACGCGGCGCGCGTGGACCAGCTTCTTAACCTTGTCAGTGAGACAGTCATAAACAAGGCGAGTTTTAACCAGCTGACCAACGAGCTCGCCGAGGCTCTGTCGGAATTCGGAAGGGGCAAGGCCGCCCTTCGAGACGAGCTGAGAAGGCTCGTGGAAGAGCTTCCGGAGCTTCTCGGTATCGATCTCGACAACCAGGAGCTTCGACGCATCCGGAAGGAAATCGGACAGCGATTCGGATCCCTCCACTCGAGCTTCGACGCCTTCGAGGGTCAGTTTAAGGCTGCGACGTCCAAGTTTCGCAGCAACGCCGGGGTTCTCTCCCGAATTACCGGCGACCTCCAGGAAGGGGTTATGCGAATCCGCATGGTTCCCATCGCCCAGGTCTTTTCCCGGTTTCCCCGGTTGGTTCGCGATTTGTCGAAGAGCCTGGGAAAGAGCGTCAAGCTCGACCTCGAGGGACAGGACACGGAGCTCGACAAGTCGGTCATAGAAGATTTGCTCGATCCCTTGATTCACTGTGTGCGGAACTCCATCGACCACGGCTTCGAAAGCAGGGAGGAGCGGGTCGAAGAGGGCAAACCGGAAGAATGCCGCCTCTCCATGCGCGCGAGTAACGAAGGCAACATGATCGTCATCGAGGTAGAGGACGACGGTCGGGGAATCGACGTCGAGTCGGTCAAGGCGAAGGCGGTCGACCGTGGGGTTATCCACCCGAACAAGGATCTCTCGGACACCGAGGCCTTCAACCTTATCTTTAGCCCCGGGTTTTCCACCGCCAAAAGCGTCACCAACGTTTCCGGAAGGGGGGTCGGTCTAGACGTCGTTAAACGGCAGATAGAGAAGCTGAACGGAACGGTGTCGGTCTGGTCGGAGCGGGGCATGGGAACGACGTTTACGATGAAGATTCCTTTAACCCTCGCGATTATCCAGGGACTCCTCGTCAAGGTCGGCACCGAGACCTACGCTATTCCGATTACGTCGATTATCGACAGCCACAGGATTCGGCCCACGGAGATCCGGCTTCTCGACAACTACGAGGTCTTTAATCTCCGGGAGGATGTTATCTCGCTTCTGCGGCTGAACCGGCTCTTCGGTATCCGAGACGGCGAGGCCCGGGAGTACTACTACGTGGTAATCGTTGGGAGCGGCGAGCGGCGTATCGGCCTCCTCGTCGACTCGCTAATCGGGGAAGAAGACGTGGTTATCAAACCGCTTAAGGATCACTATACCAACGCGCCGGGCATCGCCGGGGCGAACATAACCGGAGACGGGAGCGTCTCCCTTATTGTGGATGTTAGCCAACTCCTCGAGCTCGGCTACGATCACGAACGGCGAGAGCGGTCGCCGCAGGTTGTTGGGTAGGCCATGAGCGATACCAGAAGCGTCCTCGGGACGTTCGCCGGCGAGGAAGAACAGGCGAACGTCGAAAACATCGACTTTAAGATGGTTACCTTTTCCTTAGCCGGGAAGGACTACGGCGTAGACATCATGAAGGTAAAGGAGATCGCGAAGTTCGGGAACTTTACCTACGTCCCGAACACCGCCCCCTACGTCCGTGGCGTCCACAACCTGAGGGGAGACATTATATCGGTTATCGATATGCGAAAGATGCTCCGGCTGCCGGTGTCCGGCGAAAAGGATGTCGAGGACGGGCTTATCCTTCGCCTCGAGAAGAACGTCCTCGGGGTCGTCGTAGACGCGATATCCGGGGTAGTCGGGATATCGTCCACGACGATTCAACCGCCGCACCCTATCTTTGCCGACATCAACATTCAATACATTCGGGGCGTCGTCGAGCATCAGGAGAAGCTCTTTATCATCCTGGATGTCGACCGCATCTTTGCGAAGGAGAATCCCGCCATCGCACCGGAGCAGCATCCCACCGCGGTGGCTCCCGTGGCGACGGCGATCCCTGGGCCTCGAGCAGAGAGGGTGGCGGGTGGCGAAGAAGAGTCTTTTGTCCGGGAGGCGCTGCCGACTCTCGCCGGCTTCCATGTAACAGCGGTAAATGCCGACTGGTTCGGGCGGCGATTCAAAGAGTGGCTCGGTGCCCGGAGAGAGAGTGGTGTTACCCCTCAGCTGCGGAGCGCCGAAGATGCCGAGCAGTTTTTGTCGAGTTTCTTTTCTCGAAACACCGGCCGGTTCCTTCCGCCGGATTATGTCGGAGCGATGGCCGAGGCGCTTCCCGAGGCGCAGGTTGGCAACCTAACCGTCTGGAACCCGGGGTGCGGCAAAGGCGAAGAGAGCTACTCTCTATCTGCTTACCTTCGGTCTGTCTTTCCGACCCGGCGCATAAAGGTCTGGGCCCACGACAAGGACCTCTTGGGTATCTCGACTGCTCCCAACCTTGTGTTTGCAAAGGACGCGGTACCTGCATACGCAGAGCCCTTTCTGGTGCAGGGAATAAACGGCTACAGTTTCTCCGAAGAGCTTAAGGACACAATCCTCTTCGAATATCACGACCTGCTACACCGGAACGAAGTTCCGGAGTGCGATATGATTCTCTGCAGAGACGTGCTCTCCTTTCTTCCGAAGGAGCAGCAGTCGGCCGTTCTCGACGATTTCTTCAACCGTCTAAAACCGGATGGGGTTCTCATCGTCGGGGACAACGAAGGGGTAATCGACGCCGGAAGGTGGCAAAAACTACCCGGCCCGGTTTCTGTGTACAAGAAGATTCGGCGATAGCCCAATAAACAGTACGGCGGAAGGAGCCATGGATGCGCGTAGAATACATCAACCCATTTGTCGAAGCAGCGTATAACGTTCTCAAGGAAGTGCTCGCGACGGAAGTCGAACGGGGGGAGCTCTACCTTAAGTCGACCTCCATGCCGGTCCTCGGCGTCGCCGCGGTGGTCGGTCTTGCCGGGGATGTGGAAGGGCGGGTTCTGTTTGACATGACAAAGGAAACCGCGGTAAAGGTGGCCTCTGCCATGCTCGAGGGCATGGACATGGAGCCGATCGATTCCCTCAACGACATGGGGAAGGCGACGATCACAGAGCTTGCCAACATGATTACCGGCCAGGCGGTTACCAAGCTTCACGATCTCGGTTTCGAGTTCGACCTGACGCCCCCGGCCATCTTTACCGGGGACAACATGGAAGTAACCGACGCCGGCGTCGAGGCCCTGATCGTCCCGATGGAAGTGCCCCAGGGCAAGATGGAGATAAACGTCGCCATCCGGGAGCGAAACGGGTAGGCCGCGGGGTCCGGAGCCCCGGGGCCCCACAAAGCGCCCGGCGACGCCCAAGGACTCTTTTCTTGACAACTTGACAAGGACGGTGTAGCTTCTAGGTATGAAGAGGATGCAGGTCGGCGAATTAAAGGCGCGGTTTTCCGAGGTCATCGAGGAAGTCAAAGGCGGCGAGGAGATCGTCGTCTCCTACGGAAAAAAACGAGAAGATGTTGCCGTCCTTATTCCGTACCGCATCTACAGCCAGGCCAACCGGATTAAGCTCGGAACGCTAAAGGGAAAGGCTTCGGTTACCTTTGGGGCCGACTTCGAAATGACCTCCGAGGAGCTTATCGGCAGTTGAGCATCTTGGTGGATACCCACGTTCTGATCTGGAGTCTCGTAAACCCGGACCGCCTCCCTGCTGCGGTTAGCCGGTGTCTCCTGGACCCGGAGCGGACAAAGCTCGTCAGTCCGGTGACGTTCTGGGAGATCAGCCTTAAGTTTGCGCTGGGAAAGCTCGACCTAAAAGGCATCGACCCCGAAGGCCTCGTCGACGAAGCAATAGCGGCGGGCTTCCGTCACACTCCAATCGATCCGCGGCATGCGGCGACGCTCTTTAAACTGCCCGAAAAAACGAAACACAAAGACCCCTTCGACCGGCTCTTGATTTGGCAATGCATCGAAGAGGGGTTCGAGATGCTAACGGTGGACACGCGTTTCGCCGAGTACGCGGAGCATGGTTTAACTCTGGCGGCCTGAGGTCGCCGGCCACACAGCCGGCCACAAAGCGGTTGCACCAACGGCAGCGATTTATTACTATTACGCCACGTCGATTGGCTATGCCGATCGGCGGCCGGATTCCAAGGGCGGTTAGCTCAGTTGGTTAGAGCACTTGCTCGACACGCAAGGGGTCGATGGTTCGAATCCATTACCGCCCAAGT
>CAZTRQ010000025.1:0-16461 GCA_964616245.1 uncultured Spirochaetaceae bacterium
GCTGCGCAATGATGACTCGCCCCCCATGCTGCCGAACTTCTTCGATATCCTGCCGGGTCGTCTTCTGGTCGGTAATAAAGGACGTGACGGCGGATACCGGGGCCACCTCTACAAGAGCGGTTCTGCCGAACTTTGAATGATCAGCCAGCACGTAGAACTCCGAGCTTCGCTGAGCGGCAAGCGATTCCGTATACGCAATCGCTTGGTTCGCGTTGTAAAAGCCGGCTTCGGGAATGACTCCGGTGGCACCAAGGAACGACTTTGTGAATCGGTATCGTAAGAGGTTTGACTCTGTTGATTGATTAATCGTAGCGAACACTTGAGGATCCACAACTCCGCCAAGAATCACCAGAGAGCAACGAAGGCCTGGAAGTAGCGTCTGGACTACCTTTACTGAGTGAGTTACCACCGTGAGGTTACTCATCTTCCGAAGCGAATCAGCCATTAAAGCTACAGTCGACCCGCCACCCAAAAAGACCGTCTCACCATCTTGGACCAGCGAAACTGCGTGTCGGGCGATTGCCTCTTTTTCCGAGCGGTTTTGAAGCGAGCGGTTTTGGTAGGGCAAGTCATCGTTCACGTTGGACGCTCGTGCGCCCCCGTGGATTCGTTCCGCTACACCGTGGGCATCGAGGGCACGGAGGTCTCTCCGTACCGTCATCTCCGAGACCCCAAGAATAGCACTCAAGTCCCGGACGGATACAGCCCCTCGCTCGTTTATGATCTGCAGTGTTCTCACTTGCCGCTCAGCATTTATCATTGGGCTCTCACCGTTACGGCAGGTTAGCTCTCTAACCGAACAGAAGTCAACTATGTTCGCACTACTTGGAACATGGACAAGCTTCATTCCACCATTTACAGAACGAAAGTACCTTATTAACAAAAAACTAACCTTTTAGAAACGTTAAATGAACTTAAACGAACAATATTGAGATATAATCAAACGTTGCTCCGGTAAATGGGGCAATACATCCGAGGAGGAAACATGAAACGAACACTCTTATGTCTTGGTGTCGCAGTCGTTATTGCGGTACAGCTCTCAGCCATGGGCGCAAGTGGGAACGATCGCGAAGATGGTGAACCTGTTGTCATCACCGTGGCACTCCAAGTGGGGCCCGAGGCGGATGCTCACAAGCGTCTCGCCAATGAGTTTGAGCGTCAACACCCCAATATCCAGGTGCAAATCGAGGAGATCGCGAGGTCGGTCTATTCTACTCAGATGTCGACGGCGCTTTCCGGAGGGAGCGATCAGTATGACGTGGTGATGTTCTCCACAGCCCATTTCCCACTATGGCAAGCAGGCGGTTGGATCGAACCTCTGGACAGCTACCTCGCCGCACCAGATTTCGACCAAGACGCCTACGATCTCGAGGATTTTCCCGCGGGAATCCGGAATATATTCACTCGCGACGGCCGGCTGTACGGACTTCCTCAGGAAGCAAGCGCGTACCTGCTTTTCTATCGAAAAGATCTTCTTCGTCGCTACGGCGTTCAAGAGCCGCCACAGGAAGGCTGGAGTTGGGACGAGTACATCGACGCCGCGCAAACGGTTCAGGAGGGCCTTTCGAGGGACGGACTGAGTGACATGGTTGCCACCGTGTTCCCCGGAAGCCGCAATCGTAACCTTGCCCAATACGTCCTTCAAAATGTTTGGGGCAATGGCGGAGAGCTTCTCGACGATGAACTCCGACCTCAACTCACCCAAGACGCGGCGTTAGACGGCGTAAAGGCGTATGTGGACCAGCTCCAGAGTCTGGACATTACGACTACGGGTGTAACTGGCTACGCGTATTCGGAGTTGCTTACCTCTCTCCAGCAGGGGCAAGCTGTAATGGGGTTCCAATGGAACGCAGCGGCCGCGAGTCTTCTGTCCTCTGCAGAGGAGCTCGGCGCCGAGTGGGGATTCTCGATAGTTCCGTACTTCGAGTCGACGGGGCCGGAGACGGAACGAATCTTTCCGTCGATTTGGGGCGTCGGTGTATCAGCCTTTAGCGAAAACAAAGAAGCAGCCTTTCAGTACGCAAGCTGGTTTACCAGTCGAGAGGTCGCATACGACTACGTCACCAAAGGCGGCGGATCGAGCGGCCGGTCTTCGCTATTGAACGATCCGGAAATCATCGCCGATTACCCTCAATATCCAGCGTTGCTCCAGAGTATGCGCTACTACCACGCGCTTCCCGACATTCCGGAGTGGACTTTCATTCTCGAAGATATTCTCACTTCGAATTGGAACGCCGCCTTGGTAGGGGAAGTGGAGGTAGAAGAAGCGATGACGACAGCCAACGATAGCATCGAGACTCTTCTGGAAGAAGCCGGCTACTATTAGGAATGGGAATAAGAGAGTACTCACTTGGTGGTGGCGGCCGTCGGCCGCCACTCGTTTCACCTGCGTTTTTTTTCTTGCTGCCTACCGGGATTATTCTGTTAATGGTCATCGGTGTGCCATTGGCCGGCAGCTTCGTACTCAGTTTCCACCGGTGGAATCTGATCCAACCACCACGGTTCGTCGGTCTCCAAAACTATCTTCGAGTGATGACTGACACCACCTTCCACCAGGCGATCCGCGTCACTGCGACAGTGACAACGGTAAGCTTTATTCTGCAGGCGGTTCTTGCATACAGAGCTTCACAACTTCTGAATCACCCACTCGTTCGATGGCGATCTTTCTGGCACGCAATCCTCATCCTACCCTACATGCTCGCTCCCGTTGTTATAGCGATGATGTGGCGAGCGTACCTGAATATGGACTTTGGTATCGTCAACGTTTTAATAGAAGCGATCGGTTTGCGACCACGGGCGTGGGCCAACGAAAGGCAAACCGCGTTGATAGCCCTCATCTTCGTGGAAGTGTGGCACAAAACTTCTTTCTTGATTCTGGTTTTCTCAGCCGGCATGTCTTCGCTGCGACAGGACGTCTTCGAGGCGGCTGAAATCGACGGTGCCGGCTATTGGAAAAGGACGTTCGATCTTCAGATTCCTATGCTCGCACCGGTCCTTCGAGTGGGGGCTCTGTTCCAGATAGTCGAGCTGATCAGAATGTTTGACAAGGCGTACCTATTGACCGAAGGCGGGCCAGGACGTCTTACAACTACGCTGAGTCTCTCAATCTTCCAGAGGTCTTTTCAGGCGTGGCAAATCGGCAGAGCGTCAGCTATGACATACCTGATGATGGGGTTAATGGCCGTGGTCAGCGCACTCTTGCTTCGGGGCGTCCGTAAAGAAGGACAAGACGCATGAATAAGTGGACCGCCAAGTTGGCCGCACTTCGGGTACATCTGGGCCTTGCAATTCTCGCGGCGGCGGTAATACTCCCTATTTTTTGGATGTTTCTTTCTTCGTTGAAAGAACCAACAGAGGTATTCGAGCGTCCCCCTCGGCTCATCTTCACACCGACGTTCCACAATTTCGAAGTACTAGCGGGAACTAAAATCGGAGAGGAGTTCGAGGGCATCTCGGAAGAGGACACGCGGCGGGTACAGAGCCGGTTCCCTGCGCATTTCGCAAATACCGTGGCGATTGCCGCGGCGACCTCGATAATCGGTGTACTCGCCGGTGCCTTAGCAGGATTCGCCTTTGCGCGATTTCGTTTCGCGGGGAAATCGCTCCTTCTAACCTCGGTGCTAATGACTCGCTTTATCCCACCGATTGCGTTGGCCGTACCGCTTTACGTTCTTATGCGAAGTCTGTCTCTCTTGGACACTCACATAGGTCTCATCCTGACCTACCTGGGTTTCGTTCTTCCATTCGTCATCTGGACGATGAGGAGTTTCTTTATCTCCATCCCCTCAGAGCTGTACGAAGCGGCCATAGTAGATGGGTGTACGCGCACTCAATCGTTCTTTCTGGTCTTTGTTCCCCTGGCCGCTCCCGGTCTGGCGACTGCTTTCAGCTTCTCTTTTATACTCTCATGGAACGAGTTTCTCTTCGCTATTCTCCTGACTGGCCGCAATGCTCGAACGCTTGCTCCCACGATCACCGGATTCCTGACCGATACCGCAGTTCTCTGGGGACGGTTATATGCCGCGGGGACCCTTGTGGTTCTGCCCCTTCTGGCGCTCGCGATTCTGATCCACCGTCGTGTCGCTTCGGGCTTGACCATGGGTGCGGTAAAGGGTTAGGCGTGCCGATGATACTATGTCTCTTCGACATTGATGGAACAATCCTGCAGGAGCATCCGCGGATGCTCGAGCCGTACGTCGATGCGATCGCCGAAGGAGTTGAAGTCGACACGGAGAAGGGATCAATACCTCTTTCCGGCCAAACCGATCACGTCATCCTGTCGCGCTTGCTGCAAAGCCGAACAAACACCAAACATCTCGAAGGCTGGCAAAGGACTCTTGATCGATACCACAAGCATCTCGCTGCCAATCTGCAGCGATATCCGCGCAGTTTTGTACCCGGCGCAATTGGTTTTATCCGTGGCCTAGCCAGGCGAAATGTAGGACTAGGGCTCGCAACAGGCAATACGCGGGTCGCGGCCAGGGCCAAACTCGGCGACGAAATATTCGATCTCTTTCCCGCGGGAGGCTTCGCAGAGCACGGACCGGAAAGGGCGTCAATATTAGCTGCGGCAATGGATTCCTCCTTTTCCGCGTCTGGCTGTCGATTCGATACTACCGTCTATTTCGCGGATACACCGTCCGATATTGAGGCTGCAAGAGCGATCGGTGCCTTGAGTATTGCCGTGGCAGGAGGGAGCTACACAAAAGACGCCCTCAAGACTGCTCGGCCGAGCTTAATCATCGATTCCTTCGAAGAATTTAGTAAAGTGGAGGTTCTTCTCGACTGTCTGCCCCAGCTCGAAAAATAAAACCGGCATTGGGATCCCCAGGGCAATCGGTATGGACGAGCGGCCCGACAAGAACCAAAACAGCAAGTTGGTGGATGATCAGACATTCTCCCCTCCGTCGCGAAATGGCTTGGTTGGAGCCTTGTGCTACTGTACTTTGTAACGGAGGAGGCGGATTATGCGGTCTATCCGGATCAGACACAAACTCGCACTGGCGGCGGTGTACAGCGCCTTAGTTGCAATCGCCGGAGTACCAGCGATGTGGGCCCAGAACGGATCGGTGGCCGTGACCGACGGCTACGACGCCGCGGTGGTCAACCCGGCGGCTCTCTCGGTGGGGAACGCCGCCGGAGTCGCCGGGGAGATCGGCTACTCGCAAGATACCTTCGGGGAGGAGACCGACGCCGGGGACACCTGGGCCCTCTTTCTCAACGGCGATAGCTTAGCCTACGCCTATCAGGATCTCCCGCAGTCCGGCCTCCACACCCTTGCGCTGTCGGCCAACCCGATAACCAACGTCTACGCCGGGGCCGCGTATCGCTGGAGCCCGAACGGCTTTTCCGACGGGGACATCCGATTGGGGGGCCTCTACCGCCCGATCGAGGCCCTCTCGGCGGGGGGGACGGTCACCTTCGTCGAGGAGGACACGACTACCGCCGTACTCGGCTTGGGGTTCCGGCCGCTTTTCGCGGTACCGGTGGATACCCATCGCCTGACTGTTTTCGGGGACCTGCCCTACAACGGTGCCGATTGGCAGAACCCCCGAATCGGCGTCGCCGCGGAACCAATCGACGGTTTAAACCTTGAAGTCGGCTACGATATCGAGAACGAGAGATTCCGCGGCTCGGTATCCTTCTCCCTCTCGTCGGTTCGCGTCGGCAATCGGACCCGCTTCGATTCGAACAACGAGCTGGAAACCGGTGCCGGATTTCTCCATTTTTCGCCGAAGCGGTTTCGCCCGATTTCCGCCCCGAACCAGGACACCTTCGTCGACTACGCTCCGGGTCCCGTCGTCGTCGAGCGCCGAAGCCTCCCGGACGTCTGGCCCTTCACCGAATGGGATTCGACGGTCTCCGCTCTGGATGTGGCCACCGAGATCCGAAAAATGGCGCAGGACGATAGCGTCGAGGGTATTCTCTTTCGAAAGCACAACTTCGCCGCGTCTTCGGCAAACATGCTCGAGATTCAGGCGGCACTCCAGGAGTTTCGCGCCGCCGGGAAGCCCGTGGTCTTCTACTACGAGGGAGTCGACAACACGAACTACGCCCTCGCCGCCTCTACCGCCGACAAGATATACCTCCACCCTGGAGGGTTCGTCTATTTAACCGGTCAGTCGATTACCCGGCCCTACCTCCGGGAACTCTTGGACAAGGTCGGCGTCGAGGTTCGCAACTTTACCAGCGGCGATTACAAGAGCATGGGCAATATCTATTCCGAGACACAGATGCCGGAGGCCGAGAGAGAGGCGCTGGAGTTTCTCCTCGACGGCCTCTACGGGGAATTTGTCCGCCTGATCGAAGAGGGGCGTGGTGACCGGCTTACCGCTCCCGTCGAGGAAACGGTAGACGCAGGTCCCTATCTGGTTGCCGAGGACGCTCTCGAGGCGGGCCTCGTCGACCGGTTGCTCTACGAGGACGAGATTGCGGAGGCTCTCGAAGAGTTGGCCGACCGTCCCCGGATTCGAGCTCGGGATAGCCGGGACGAAATCCTCTACGCCTGGGCCGAGCCGGCCGGAGCGAAGGTGGCCTTAATCTACATCGCCGGTCCGATTACCACCGGTGCGGGACGACCCGGCGA
Organism: uncultured Spirochaetaceae bacterium; assembly: GCA_964616245.1. Classification (GTDB taxonomy): domain Bacteria; phylum Spirochaetota; class Spirochaetia; order DSM-27196; family PWMO01; genus CAYPUT01. Next base: position 6,587 of record CAZTRQ010000025.1, read on the forward strand.
AGTGGCAGGCTCCGAGTCCCTCGCCCGGGCGATTCGGCGAGCCCGAGAGGACCGATCCGTGGAGGCCATTCTGCTTCGGGTAGCCACCGGAGGAGGCTCGAGCCTGGCGTCGGAGACGATCGCCCGGGAAGTACAGCTGACCCGGGAGGGAGAGAACGCGAAACCGGTCGTTGTTTCGATGGGCGGGACCGCCGCGTCGGGTGGCTACTACGTCTCGAGCTACGCCGAAGAAATTGTCGCCCAGCCGACGACCGTGACGGGCTCGATTGGCGTGGTTGCTCTTATTCCGAATATCGAGGGTCTCTCCGAGAAACTTGGAGTCAACTGGGAAACGCTCCGCCGTGGAGAACGAGCAGACCTCGGGGCCCCGTACCGCCGCCTCGAGCCACAGGAGTCGGAAGTGGTGCAACGAAGCGTCGATGCATCCTACGAGCGGTTCGTCGCGACAGTAGCCGAGGGCCGGGAGATGTCGGAGGAAGAGGTCCTCCGGGTGGCGGGGGGCCGCGTTTGGAGTGGCGCCCAGGCCCGGGAGCGGGGGCTCGTGGACACGATCGGTGGCCTCTACACCGCTATCGAATCCATCCAAGAGCGCCTCGGCCGCCGGGTAGTCCTGGTGGAATACACCGGCTTCGAGGGTTTCTTCGGGTCGCCGATCCCGGTAACCGATATCGCCCGGGGCGCCCTCTTCGGGGACCCCCGGGAGAAGCTACCGCCGGAGCTCGCCGAGCTTCTGGCCACCGCGGAGCTTCTCGATACCTTCGGCGAGGAGCGCATTCTCTACCTCGCGCCGTACCCCTTAGAGCCCTGAGGCGCGGCGACTACTTGGATTTCGACTCGATACGCTGAAGGGCCCACATCGTGTACTTCCGGACCCGCTTTTGGGGATCGCTCTTGAGCTTTTCGAGAATGTCCTTGCCCCCGGGGGTGTTCAGGCTCTCGATAGCCCGGGTTACCTGGACCCGTACCTCCTGGTCCGGATCCCGGGCGGCAAGAACGATACCCCGGAAGGCGGAGACCGTGCTGATGTAGGAGAGTAGCTTCGCGCTTCGGCGCCGGACTTCCGGGTCTCGATGCGAGAGCTTGCGTATGGTGGCTTCTACGAAACCGACGGTGTCGAGCACCTCGACGATGTAGGACCGGAGCGAAGCGATATCCTGCTGCAGTAGCTCGGCTACCGCCTCCTCCGCATCCTCTCCCGTTCTCTTGAGAGCAGTGGAGAGCTTCTCCCGGGCCTGGGGGCTCGCGTCCTTCATTAGCTCGATCATGCGCTTGAGGGACGCGGCAGAACGCTTCTTCGCCAGGGCGGCGATCGCCTCCTCGTCGAAGGCGGAGCGCTCCTCGAGCTCGTCGCAAAGAACGTCGACGGCATGAGGACTCTCGGACTCTCCGAGGCCGATAATCGCAGCTTGTTTTACGACGTCCACCTCGTTCTCGTCGGAGAGAAGACTGGAAAAGCCTTTCAGAACCGTGTCGCTCCCGTTGGCCCCGAGGGCCCGAGCGGTCTCAACCCGGACCCGTTCCACTGGATCGCGAAGGCGGTCCTGAGCCTGGGTGATCGACCGAGTGTCGTCGAAGTGGACCAGGGCCCAGACCGAGGCGATGCGCACTTCGGGATCGGCGTCGTTCAACCCGGCACGAATCTGTTTGAGAAATGCCTGCTTGCCGGTTCCCGGTAGGCTCGCGATCAGGGCGCTCCGAATCGAGGCATCCGCGCTCTCGAGAAGCATCTCGACCCGTTCGTCGAAGAGGTCTCCCGCGTAGGCCGCGAGCGTCTCGGCGAACTCCTTGGCCTCCTCCATAGGAAGAATGGAAAGATTCTCCAGGACGAACTGCAGCAGGTACGGTTTCTCGAAGTCGCCTACGGTCTGTAGAGCGGTCATTCGGATGCTATGGGGATAGCTACCCCTGGGAGCGGATACCAGGTTGATAAGGTCCGGGAGCACCTGCTCGATGGGGAACCGGCTAATCGCCGCCCGCAATGGGCGTCGGGCACCGAAGCTCTCCGAGTGGAGGAGCTGCAGCAGGACGGGCACCATTCGGTCTGCGCTCCGAGGGGGAACGTACTCGAGAATCTGTGACGCCCGGCCGTCGTCCGTGCGTCTATTGAGAAGCTCGGTCGCAAGAACTTCGACGGCGGCGTCGTCTCCCCGGTCCCGAACGGCCGCCAACGCGGCCTCGTAGAGCTCGCCGCTCTCGGGGCTGCCGTCGAGTTTGCGGAAGGCGGCTTGTGCTATCGGGGCAATGTGGCGTCGAGGCCCGGCACTCCGAAGCACCCGAGCGGCGAGGTAGAGCGACGCCGGCTTATCCTTGCCGGCGGCATCCTCGAGAAAATCCACAACCCCGACGGAGGCCGCGTGCTGGAGTAAGGTCGCCGAGCGATCGAGGACGACCCGGTCGCCAAAGGTTGCCTCGCCAAAGCTCCGAGGAAGAGTCCCGACGTTCTGCAGGTAGAGGGCCGCCGGGAGACGCTGTTCCATGTCGTCGCTTAAAAGCGCCTCGACGGCGAGGTTTTCATCTTCCGAGCGCCCCGGCTCGAGGAGCTCGAGGACGTGTCCCGCCTGGACCGAGGTGAGCTCGCCGAGGTCGAAATGGTAGCGCTCGGGAAACTCTTTGCGCATGCGATTCCGAGCGGCTTCCCGAACCTCGAAGACCGGGTCGTCCAGGAATAACTTCTTGAGAGCGTCGAAGAACCGGTCTCTCTTATCCCGAGGATTCATCTCTTCGACGACGGTTCGGCGGACGATCGCCCGGGCGTCTTGGAGCGCATCCCAGACACCCCGAACCGAGCGGTCGTCGTCGTCGTTCAGCATAATCTTTACAGCGAAAAAGCGAACCGGCCATTCGGGGTCTCCGGTCATTTCGCGGATTTCGTCGATTCGGTCCGCGAAGAAGTCTCGGGCCGCGGCACCGTCGAAGGACTCCCCGGGACCCGAGAGCCCGATCTTTCGCAGGGTCAAGAAGTCTTCCCCGGCGGCGAGGCGGTTCTTGAGCTCTCCGGCGAGCTTGGGTCGCTCGAGGGCGACGGCAAAGCAGGCGAAGAGCCCCGTGTCCGGCGTCAAATCGAGAACCCGGCGAAAGGCTCGCTCGCTCCGGGTTCGCCGGAGCTCATCGACCCAGAGCCTATCGATTCCGGTAAGCCGCGGGACCTTCGGATTCGTGGTCCGGGCTACGGACTCGACCATCTTGGAGCGCTTGAGAAGCTGCGTCGGCGATAGGCCAATGGAATCACCTTCGGAAAGCTCCGAAAGACGCCGGCGAAGTCGCTTCCGGGAGATTGCCCGGAGGACGATCCAGAGCAGAGCCAGGAGGACGACTGCTCCGGCGGCGACGTAGATTACTAACGGCAATCCAAGCGCTTGTTCGATCAATTGATTCATCAGGAACTCCTGTAGTTCTAGCTTACCTGCTTGAGGACGTTAAAGACGTGGAGAGGCTGCTCTTTTCCCTTTACCTTTACCGGCTCCCGCTCCTCGACCTTGAAGCGTCGTCCGATAAGGTCCCGGGTCGCCTGCGTTATAACGACCTGCCCGGGACCGGCGACACCTTCCAGACGAGCGGCGACGTTTACCGTGTCGCCGATAACCGAGTAGTCCATCCGGCGGGCGCTTCCGAGGTTGCCGGCCACCAGCGACCCGGTGTGCATCCCGATCCCCACCCGGAGATCCTTCGCGGGCCCTAGGAAAAACGACCTATCCTTGGATCTTATGAGCTCCTGAATCTCCAGGGCACAGCTGACGGCGGAAACCGCGTCTTCTTCCTCGGACTGCATCGGGACGCCCCAGGCGGCCATAATCGCGTCGCCGATAAACTTATCGATGTAGCCTCTGTGTCGGACGATGATCTCCACCGCCTCGGCGAAGTAGGCGTTGAGAATCTCGATAATCTCCTCCGGCTCTTTGTTTTCGCTAAAGGAGGTATACCCCCGAATGTCGGCGAAAAAGATGGTTGCTATCTTCTTGTCGCCCCCGAGCTTGACCATGTCGGGCGTCTTGACGAGGCTGTCGACCACTTCTTGGGAGAGGTACCGGGCGAACATGTCCTTTATGACCCGACGCTGCTCCTTCACGACGTTAACCTGTTTCTTGAGCTCCCGCTCCCGGCTCTGGTCGGTAAACAAGAGGGTAAGCCCTTCGAACTTCCCCCGCTTCCCTTTGAGAGGCGAGATATTCAGGGAGAAATCCATCTCCCTCTCTCCCCGGTATATTCCCTCCATGCCGAGGATCTCGCTTTGGGAGCTAAAAGCGCCGGAGATACCCCGCATAATCGCCGGGGAGATACGCCCCTTAAAGAGATCCTGTATCTTGAGCCCGATCTTATCCTCCGAGAGGCCGAGGCGCTCGGCGGCGACGTCGTTGAAGTAGTGTATTTCGCCGTCGAGGTCCGTCGTAATCAGGAGGTTGGTCATCGAGGAGAAGACGTTCTCTTGATAGCGCTCGAGGGCCTCGATCTGCCGGAGCTTCGTCTTGAGCTCGTCGAGAAGCTCGGTGTTGTGGAGCATTCCCGCGGCGAGCTTGGTAAAGGCGTCGAGAAAGTAGAAACGCTCCCGACCAAAAAAGGAGTCCTGCCGGCCGTTCAGGATCAGGATCCCGATCTCCGCGCTCGGGGTGTAGAGGGGCAAGGCGATGGCGCTGTTCATCGCGTCGTTTAGAAATATCTCGGCGAAGAAGGGCTCCCCCCTCCGCAGAACCACCAGGGCCTCCCGGGAGTCCCCAAGGAAATCGACGAGCTCGCCCCGTCGCTTTATCTGCTTGGGCACCTCGTATCGTCCCCGTCGGTAGAGAAGCTTAAGAGAAGCCGGGGAGGCATCGTCGTAGAAGTAGAGGCAAGCGAGGTCGCTCCGCGTTATGTCGAGGGCTTGATCGACGAGAACGGAGATAAGATTAGAAGCAGCCGTCTCCCGGGAGAGGATCGAGCTGGCACGCACGAGCTCGTCAAATACTTCCGCCGAGGGCGCGTCTAAAGAAGCTGGCACCTTTACACATCCTTTTCGCCGCGTCTTTGCAAAACATAGCGCCGAAAAGAAGTTAAATCCACGCCCTAACGGTAATCCAACCGTCGGCGGTGGCCCGGGAGCTACTCCCGAGGCCGGAAGTAGTATCTCGCCCCGATTCCTCCGGTAAAGTCGGCGCTGGTTTCGGGATAGAGCTGAAGCCCCGGGGCGAGCTCGAGAAACAGCTCTACCGGCACGGTCTCGAAGAAGTAGCCCGCCCCGAGAGGAACCCGAATACCGAACTCCGGGTCGTCGGCGAAGATGACCTTTCCACCGACCCCAACGTAGGGAAGGAGCTCCCCCTCTTCGATACCGACGGGGCTCGTAAAATGATAGTGATAGCTCCCGTGGACGTAGAGCGACCCGTCCCCGACGAAGGACCAGGCGACCGCCGCGTCGAGGGCCGACCGATCCCCCATCCAGACCTTGGCGGTAAGCCCGGTCGGCTCCCCGAGAACGATACCGGCGCCGAAACCGCGCCACTGGACATCCTGCAACCGGGTCCTTCCCTCTCCATCGGAATCCTGGGCGTCGAGGGTACCCACCACCAAGAGCGAGAAAACGAGGCAAAACACACCGATCACAGCGATTGAAGGCTTCACAGACACGCTCCTTTCTTTCTTAGACGCGCCAGAACCGGGGCACAAGGATAACCAACACCGTGTACACCTCGAGGCGACCGAGCATCATAATAAAGCTAAGAAACCATTTGATATAGTCGGGGAAGAAAAAGAAGTTCTCCGTCGGCCCGACGAGGGCAAAGCCGGGACCGATGTTCCCTAAGGTTACCAGCGCCGTGGAGAAACTCGTGGTGATGTCGTACCCCCCGGTGGCGACGACGAGGGTCGTCAGAAGTAGGCACGAGATGTAGAGGACGACAAACCCGGCGATGGTGTAGACCACGTCCTTTCGAAGCGTTTGTCCGCTCATCTTGATGCGGAAGACGCCCCGGGGGTGGAGCATGTAGCGCATTTCGTTGAGGGCCAATCGGAACAACGTGATGACCCGGACGATCTTTATCCCGCCTCCGGTGGAGCCCGAACACCCGCCGAAGAACATCAGGGCAAAGAGCGTCAATTGGGCCAAGGCGGGCCAGGCGTCGAAGTCTGCCGTGGCGTACCCCGTGGTCGTCAGGATACTCGCCACCTGAAAGGCGCCGTATCGGAGGCTTTCCCCCACCCCGGAGTACGCCCTCTCGCTGTAGAGGCTCGCAGAGACGATGATACTCGCAACGGCGAAGACGGCCAGATACGCCTTAAGCTCGGTATCCTTTGCTAGGCTCCGGAATCGCCCGGTTACCACCCGAAAGTAAAGGGCAAAGTTGATACCCGCCATCACCATAAAAACGGTGATGACGATATGGATAAAGGGCGAGGAGTAGTGCCCGACGCTTGCGTTTTTCGGGGAGAATCCGCCGGTCGCCAGGGTTCCGAAGGTGTGGGTCAGCGCGTCGAAAAGATCCATACCGCCGAGCATCAAGAGGGCCGTTTGGGCAACCGTCAGAGCGAGATAGGCAAGCCAGAGGATTTTCGCCGTCGCCGCCACCCGGGGGGCAATCTTGTCCACCGTGGGCCCCGGAGCCTCCGCCTTGAGGAGTTGGAAGCCGCCGATCCCGAGGAGGGGAAAAATGGCAACCGTCAGAACGATAATTCCCATCCCGCCGAGCCAGTGGGTCAGGGAGCGCCAGAAGAGGATGGACTTGGGGGCACTTTCGATCGCGGTAAGAATGCTCGCCCCGGTTGTCGTAAAGCCCGACATCGTCTCGAAATAGGCGTCGACGTACCGGGGAATCGCCCCGGAGAGGTACATCGGAAACGCCCCCAGGGCGCTCGCTGCGATCCAGCTGAGGGTCACCATAAGAAAGCCGTCCCGGGTCGAGAAGTTCGACGATCGTCGGTGACTCAACACCAGGTACGCCGCAGCCAGGACGAGCATAACCCCCGAAGGAATCAGAAAGGCGTTGTAGAGGTCCTCCTCTCCGTAGTACCAGGCCGGAATCAAGGCGGTGAGCATAAAGAGGGTGATAATAACCAGCAGGGCCGCGACGACCCGGAATACTAGTCTGACGTTCATGGGGCCGTCGTAAAGGTCTCTTGCACCCGGTTAATCGACTCCTTCTTGGCGATGACAACCGCGTTGTCCCCGGCCTCGAAGAGGTAGTGTCCCGAGGGCACCACGTGCTGCTCTCCCCGGTTCACCGAAACGATGAGCGTGCTCGGCGGAAGCCGCAAGCTGTCGAGGCGCTGACCGTCGGCCCGGCTTGCCGCCTCCACGGTAAGCTCGAGGACCTCCACCTTGCCGTCGGAGATCGAGTGGACGCTCTGGATATTGCCCCGTCGGATAAACTTGAGGACCCCGGAGACGACCGCGTTCTTGAGGCTGACGGCGACGTCGATGCCGAGATTGGTCGCGATGTTGACGTAGTTCGCCTTGCTCACGAGAACCACCGTCCGTTGGATTCCAAACGTCTTCGCGTAGATGGCGCTGATCATGTTCAGCTCCTGATTCTCCGTCGCAACGATAATCAGGTCCGCGTTGGCCAGATTCTCCTCTTCGAAGACGCCCTCGTCGGAAATGTCGGCGTTAATGACGAGGGCCTCGGGGAACCGTTCCGAGAGCGCCTTGCACTTGGCGTAGTCCCGCTCGATCACCTTTATATCCCGCTTGGGGCCCTTCGCGGAGGGATCGAGGAGCCGCCGCAGAATGCCGGCCCCCCTCTTTCCCCCAGAGAAGAGGTGATCCACCACCTGGGTTCCGATCTTCCCGCCCCCGACGATGACGATGCGCCGGAGGGTGCGCCGGTGTTTCCCGATCCGGGAAAAGAGCTTCTCGAAGTCGCCTTCGGTGGCGGCGATGTAGAGGACGTCTCCCTGACGGATCGTCGTCTTGCCTGAGGGGATTATGTATTCGTTGTCCCGAACAACCACGGCGACGAGGAAGCTCCCCGGGAGGCTCTTGCCAACCTCCGACAGCGGTTGGTCCCGAAAAGGAGATTCCCGATCGATGGTAATGCTTCGCATTTGGACGGTTGTCCGTTTGAAGAGCATTACGTCGCTGACCGCTCCCCGGTCGATGGTCTGGATAATCGAATTCGCCGCCTCGGTCTCCGGGTTGACGATGTAGTCGATTCCGAGAAAGGCCTTTTCGGTAGACCTGAGGGTAGAGTAGTCGATGTTCCGCACCCGGGCGATGGTCCGGGCCTTGGACGCTTCTCCCTCCACCACCGCGCAGGCAATAAGATTGACCTCGTCGGAGTCGGTAACCGCAATAAAAAAGTCCGCCCGGGCTACGTCGGCGCGCCGAAGAGCATCGATACTGTTACCGGCGTCGTTGACGACCATGCAGTCGAGGCGATTCATCGCGTACTGCGCCTGGCCGGCGTCCTTCTCGATCAGGACGACATCGTGATGCTCTTCTATCAGTTGTCGGGCAATTTGAAAGCCGACGGCGCCCGCGCCGACTATGACCACTCTCACGGCGGATCAGTTATAGCAGGGGCCTCGGCAACTGTCAAACAGAAGAGCGTGCTCCCAAAATTGTGTTTATGCGTTCCCAGCCGTTATACTGGTGGCATGGCGGTCCACCTCGGAAGCTGCAGTTGGAAGTTCCCCTCCTGGGAGGGCCTGGTCTATTCGGCGGCGGAGGGAATCGACTATCTCTCGGAGTACTCCCGGCGGTTCTCCACGGTGGAGATCGACCAATGGTTCTGGTCCCTCTTCGGCCCCGACTCGATCGGCCTGCCCCGGAGCACCGACGTGGAGAGCTACCGCTCCTCGGTACCCGAAGATTTTCGCTTTACCGTCAAGGCCCCGAACAGCGTTACCCTGACCCACTTCTACAAACACGACAAGAAGCATGGCGGAGAGGAGAACCCCTACTTTTTCTCTCCGGAGCTGATGAGGGACTTCCTCGCAGCCTTGGAGCCGATGCGGCACCAGATCTCGACGGTGATGTTTCAGTTCGAATACCTGAACAAGCACAAGATGCCGGGGTTGCACGAGTTTCTCAGCCGTTTCGACGACTTTGTCCGGGCGATTCCCCGGGGATGGCCCTACGCCGTGGAAGTTCGCAATCCCAACTACCTAAAGCCGCCCTACTTCGAGTTCCTCCGGGAACGGGGCCTCTCGGCGGTGCTGGTGCAGGGCTACTTCCTCCCGCCCCTCGTCGAGACCTACCGGGTTTCCGGAGGACCCGAGGGTCTTTTTTCTCCGGTGGTCATGAGGTTGATGGGCCCCGACCGCAAGGCCATCGAAGAGAAGACGAAGAAGCAGTGGGACACCCTCGCCGAAGACCGTTCCGACGAGCTCGAGGGCATCGCCGAAACGGTCGCCGAGCTCTGGCGCGCAGGCCACGAGGTTATCGTCAACGTAAACAACCACTACGAAGGCTCGGCACCGATCAGCCTCGAGCGCCTCGCAAAGCTTCTCGGGCGGTTGGACGTGGAGATGGTGGCGCCGGGGTGATTTTTCTCAGGCCGCGTCGTCGTTGCCTTTCTTGATGTTCCGGGAAATGTTGGAGCAGATTCGCTGGTAGACCGCGTTGAAGCGCTGGATTCGCCGGAGCTTGTACCGGGCGTCAGGAGCCCAGGGGCTCCGGCCGTAGTCCGTCGTAACCCGGAGAAAGTAGTCGTAGGCCTCTTCGAAGGAGCGGATCGCCTTGATGGCCAGGGAGAGGATGTAGAGGTCCGCGGTCCCCTTCTCCTGCAGCTGTTTCCGGATAACCTTCGGGTCCCTGCGGAAGAGCTCGGTGTAGCCCTTCTGGTACGCCGAAAACCCCCGCTTGTAGTAGACGTAGGCCGGGTCCCGGTGCGCCCCTACGGAGCGGCCGGCCGGGGCGGTCGATTGTTTCCCCGGCGCCTGGGTCCAGGCCGGTGAGCCCCAGGGGC
>CAZTRQ010000025.1:16561-18008 GCA_964616245.1 uncultured Spirochaetaceae bacterium
CCCCGGCTCCGGTCAAGGAGAGGGCGGTCAACGCCATGTAGGCCTTGTTTATCCGCATCATCTCCCGGGCGGCCTGGTCCTTCTTAGATTCCGGGGCAAGATCCGGGTGCGCCTTCTTGGCGCACCGGTGGTACGCGCGCTTTATCTCTTCCATCGTCGCCCCGGGCTCGATGCCGAGAATCTGGAAATGGTGCTCCGAAACCACGAAGACAGTATAGCAGCACCGGCGACGAATCACGAAGGATAATACGGTACGATTTCGGGTCGAGGGGCTACTCGAGAGCAAGAATCGCGGAGATCTGCTCCCAGGCGGTACGCCGGTGTCGCTGGTATTCCGCCGCGGAGACTTCGTCGTCGAGGTAGTCGAGAAGGCTCTCCGCCTGAAGAATCAAGGTGCTGTGAGCCTCGATAATCCGCTGGACAACCTGCCGATCGGCAGCCGAAATGCCTCGGTCTCCGGTAACCGGTGCCAGAGCCTCGATGCTGGTCTGGTTGAGGGCGATAGTTTCTTCGGCCAAAGCCCGGACGAGCTCCGGCGAATAGCCCTGGGATACGTATCCGTCGGCCACGGTTCCCAAGACGACGTAGGAGAAATAGAGGTTGGAGGCACCGATGGCGCCGATGGCGTAGAGTGCCGGGTCGTCGTCGGAGGAGTCTTGGGAGAACGCCGGCACCGCGAAAAGGGAGAGCACGACCGCCAGGGCCAAAAGACGTTTCATGCCTGGAAGAGTAGCCAAGATGGCGTTGCGCCGTCAATGAGGCCGCCCCGCCGTGTCGCCCCGCCGCCCGGGAGGCCTTTATATCCGCAAGCCCCGGCGGTTATCCTTCAAGACCGGAAGCTCCTTCTCCGCCGCGTCGATGGCGTCGGTACCCCCGAAGATGGTTCCGTAGCCCTCGTCGACCCGCCCCGCAAGGCGGCGGGCCACATCGGCGACGTCCCCGGCCCCCAGGCCGAGAAGCCGGTCCCGCTGAGCCTGACGCATCCCGTCGGTAACCCCGAGCAACCGCCGCCGGAAGCTGGTGTACCCCTTCTCCCCCGGAGCCGTGGGCCGGGAGTCGCGTCCCACGGTCGAGACCACGGCGAGCTCGAGGCTCCTCTCGTCGAGCCGGTCCTTCGCCGCGAGCTCCAAGGCTTCCCGGAAAGCCGCCAGCGTAGCGGCGACATTCGGGTCCCGGTAGGAGGCAAGGGTAAAGAGCCCTTCGAACCCCCGGGTCATCGCGTAGGCGCCGTAGGCGCCGCCCCGCATCCGGATGGCCTCCCAGAGACGTCCGGTCCGCAAGACATGGCCCAGAATCCGTTGGGTCGCGTAGTCCGGGTCGCCGTAGCCGTGGCCTTTGACGGTCAGGGCGGTAAAGTTTACCGCCGCGGGAATCTCGAAGGCGTCGAGGGGCCCCCGGGAAACCAGGGGCAGATCCGTGGTCCCGGGCATGATGCCGGGGCCCGGGG
>CAZTRQ010000025.1:18108-21252 GCA_964616245.1 uncultured Spirochaetaceae bacterium
GGGTGGAGGCGGCGGGCGCGCTTCGCCTCAGCCCCGCCGTAAGGACCCCGAGGGCCGCCGCCGCGCTCCGGTGGTCCTTCCGCTCGGCGGTTATACTTGCCGACCACCGCGAGGCGTCGAGGATTTCCCCATGGATTTCGGACATCGCCTTCTGGAGCTCTTCGACGGCGTCGTCGCGCTTCGAGAGCTCCGATATGTGTTCGAGCTGGGTTATTCCCTTCCACTTTTCGTCGAGGGCGGCGGAAGGCGCGAGGGCCGCGGCGGTCCGCAAGGCGGCGTAGCTCGTTCCGCCGGGGACTATGGAGGAGCGGGCGTCGTTGACCGCCTCTCGGAAGAGCTCGACCATCCGGCGGCTATTGTCCAGGGACGGCTCGAATAGGATTCTTCGCAGGAGGTCGAAGCCGGGCTTTAGGGAGTCGGAAAGGAGCTTCATCCGGACGGTCAAGTAACGGCCCACTTTACCACTGCCCCCGGGGTCGCCGTCGGCGTTTAGGTTGAAGGAAAGCCCCCCGGTGTGGAGAGCCAGAAGGCGATGGAGCTCGCTGTAGTCCAGGCCCCTGACGCCGAGCTCGCTCAAGAAGCCGGAGAAGAGGGGCATCCAGAGAAGCAGCTCCGGATCGATCCCCGCCAAGTCGATCGCCAGGTCGACGTAGACGACCCCGTTCGTAAAGAAGTCGTGAAACATCACCTCTTCGCCCGATTCGAGGGTATCGGTCCGGTAGTCGATGACGTCCACCTCCCGGGGGAGGTCCCCCCGGGTCAAGAAGGGTAGGGCGGCGACGATCTCCGGGGGATCCGGCTCCTCTTGAACCGCCCGGAGCTGTGTCTGAGACTTCCGGATCTCTTCGTGGGCCTCCGGCGCAAGCGCCTCGGCGAGGCTCCGCAGCGCCGCCTCCTCCTCGAGAATTTCCCGGTGCTCCTGTTCCGGATCCGGAACGACGATAAGGGTGCTCCGGTGGGGGTTGTCGATAAGGTGGTGCTCGATAAAGGCTTCCAGGTAGCGGGGATGGGCATCCATCCGGGCCTTGAGCTGATCGAAGGTGTCCCGGAAGCGAAGGGAGCGCTCCGGCTCGGTACCGTGGACCCACCCGCGCAAGAGCCGGCGCATCATCCGTAGGCCGTAGGGCCCGCCTCCCCGAATCTCCCGGTTTCGAAACTCGATCTTGTTCAGCGCCCCTTGGACCAGGGTCGGATCCAAGCCCTCCCTGACCTGTTCGGTAAGAACATCGATTATCAGCGATTCCACCTCGGAAACCCGCTCCGCTTCGGTCCCCCGAATGCCGGCGGAAAAGATGAGTTGCCGTACCTCGGTCTCCAAGCCCGTCGGAGAGGAAAGGTCGTCCCCGATATCCGACTCGCTGACCGCCTGGTAGAGGGGAGAGCCGGAATGGCCGACGAGAATCTCGTTTATCGCTTCCGCGGTTAGGGTATGGAGCGGATCGGTGACCTCCCCGAGGAGCCAGTTGAGGGTAACCGAGGTCTGCCGGTCCGCCGGCTCCTCCGCGGCCACCGGGGCCGTCTTGGTCAGACGCCGGGGAGCGCTCCAGGGCGCCTGAACGGTGACCGACGCCGGCTTTAGGGCCCCGTCGAAATGCCGAAGGAACTCAGACTCCACCAGGTCGCAGTACTCCGCCGTCGGGGTGTCGCCGTAGAGAAAGAGGCGACAGTTCGACGGGTGGTAGTAGTTTCGGTGGAAGTCGACAAAATCCTCGTAGGTAAGATTCGGAATCTCCTTCGGATCTCCCCCGGAATCGTACCCGTAGGTGGTCTCCGGGAGAACGCTCCGCAGGGACCACTCCCCGGCGACGGAATCGTGGTTGGAGTAGTTTCCCTTCATCTCGTTAAAGACGATGCCGGTCCGGATCAGCTTTCCATCATCATCAAATTCCAACCGGTGCCCTTCCTGGGCGAACATCTCCTTCGAGAGAAGGGGAAAGAAGACCGCGTCGCCGTAGACCCGCATGATGTTGAAGAGGTCTTTCTTATTCGGGCTCGCCGCGGGGTAGACCGTCTTATCGGGGTAGGTCAGGGCGTTGAGAAAGGTGCTCATGCTCCCTTTCATCAACACCAGGAAGGGATCCTTGAGGGGATAGTGTTTCGAACCGCAGAGAACGGTGTGCTCGAGAATGTGGGCGACACCAGTCGAGTCCTTGGGTGGCGTCAAGAAGGCGAAGGCGAAGACGTTCTCCGGGTCGTCGCAGACGACGTGGTAGGCCTCCATGCCGGTTACCCGATGACGGAGGCTGACGCCGATGCTACGGTACTCCGGAAGCTCCTGGTGGGAGAGAACCTCGAAGCCGGAGAGAACCGATCCGACGGGGGGGACGGGAGCTTTGATATCCTGCACCATCCTACTCCGGGTCCGGGCCTTCGACGAGGCGACCGGGCCAGTCCATGACACCGCCGAAGTTTGTCACGTTCTTGTATCCCAGACCCAAAAGGACCTGCCGGGCCTGCCCGGACCGGTTCCCGGTCCGGCAGTAGAGGATAATCCGGGCGTCTTTGTCCGCCGTCGGCGGGGTATCGCCGATATCGGTGTGGGTAATCTGAGAGGCCGTAGGAATGTGTCCCGATTCGTACTCCCCGGGGGTCCGGACGTCGACAAGAATGTAGGGCTCCCCTTTCTCGTCGATGAGCTTCTCTAGCTCCGCCGGCTTTTTAAACCGCGCCTCTTCCCGGTCCTCCGACAGCGTACCGCCTTTCCCGCCGAATCCGAAGAATCCCATCACATCCTCCTTGCTTATTGCCCTTCGAGGGCGTAGGGCCAGGAAACCACCCCGCCGAAGTCTATTACCTCGGAGTAGCCGAGATTCCGAAGAGCGCGCTCCGCATAAGAGGAGCGGCTTCCGGTTCGGCAGTAGAGCACGATAACGGCGTCCCTGTCGTCGGTCGGCGGATTCGCTGCGATCTCGGTGTGGGGAATGTTCTGCGCCCCGGGAATGTGCCCCGAGTCGTATTCCCGGGGCGTCCGGACATCGACGAGTACGATAGACTCCGGAGCGGTCTCGAGCACCTGGCGCAAATACGCCGGATCCGAAAGACGCTCGGTTTCGATATCGATGGTTCCCTCCACCGCCACAACAGCCCCAGCGACCCCCAGGAAAAGGAACAGGACGGCGACGATGGCCCCCTGCAGTAGTCTGT
>CAZTRQ010000025.1:21352-24001 GCA_964616245.1 uncultured Spirochaetaceae bacterium
GCCTCGCCGTCGGCGGTATCGGAAATGGTCCGGGCCAAGAGAAAGGGGAGGCGGTGGATAAGGCAGACGAGCCCGACGGCGGCGCCTTCCATCTCCACGGCATCCCCCTCGAACTCCCGGGCGAGGCGTTCCCGGGAATCGGCGTCGGCGACAAAGCGGTCCCCGGTTAGGACGCGTCCCCGGTGGAGCTTGCCATCCGGCGGTTCGAAGGATGCCGCGGCCTCGAGGAGCGCCGGATTCGACGGGATTAACCGGTGGCCGGCGTAGGGAACCTCCCCCACGGCGAAACCGAGGGGCGAGGCGTCGAGGTCGTATTGGAGGGTGTCGGTGGCGAGGATCAAGTCTCCGATGCGAAGCGCCGGGGACAATGCCCCGGCGAGCCCTACCATCACCACGGCGTCGGGGGCGAAGCGGGAGATAAGGTACTCCGCCGACATCGCGGCCATCGCCTTGCCGACGCCGGTGGATGCCACGAGGAGCTCCGGCCCCCCGGAGCCGCCGGCGGCAGAGGGCAGACGCCCAGTCACGATCGGCTCGCCGAGCCCTTCGACGCTCCGGGTCTCCACGAGTGCTTCCACGACGGAAGCAGTCTCGCCCCGGAGGGCGGAAAGTATGGCAATCATCTCTTCTTTCGAGGATACTGGGGAAACGAAGATCTGACCATGCGTTACCCGGACATCACGATACTCTCTCTGCGATCACGGATTCTCCAACTCATCCGGAGCTTCTTAGCCGAGGAACGCTATCTGGAGGTGGAGGTCCCCCTCTTGACGCCTGCTCCGATACCGGAGCACTCCATCGAGGTATTCCGTACGGAGTACATCGACCGGTACGACCGGGCCCACCCACTCTTTCTGACTCCGTCTCCGGAGATCTACCTGAAGCGGCTCATCTCTCTCGGCGTGGGGAATCTCTTCTGCGTATCCCGGGCCTTCCGAAACGTCGAGCAGCTCGGCCCCTCCCATAACCCGGAGTTTTCGATGCTCGAGTACTACACCGTCGGTGGGGACTACCGTGACTCTCTCCGGTTAACCGAAGAGCTCCTCTCGCACATCCTCGAGGGCGCCGGGGACGAGCTTCGGGCCTACCGGCGGGAGAAGGGCCGCGAGGAGTCGCCGGCTTGGTGGCGAAAGACCGGGATCCCCGGGTCCACCTTGAAGGAGCTTTTCGCCCGGCACGCGGGGATGGATCTCGACCGGCTTATTTCTGAGCAAAAGCGTGTAGACGGCGCGGGCGGTTTTGAGGTACTATTTCATAAAGCTTTATTAGAGAAAATTGAGCCAAGCTTTCCTCAGGACGGGCCCTACGTGCTCTGGGACTACCCGCGTGCACTGCGCACGTTGGCGACCGAGACGGCAGACCCGCGTTACGCACAACGGTGGGAGCTCTATATAGAGGGTGTGGAAGTGGCCAACTGCTTTACCGAAGAGGTAGATCCCGGGGCTGTGGCCGCCTACTTCCGGGAGGAGGAGGCGCTTCTCCCCCAGACCCGGGTACCCCGGCCGGTGGACCCCGAGTATCCGTCGATGTTCGAAACGGTTCCGGAGTGCAGCGGGGTGGCTCTCGGCATCGATCGCCTTGTGGCGGTCCTCTTAGGGGAGAAATCGATAAAACAGGTTATGTTTTCTGCGATTTCTGATATGATTGAGTAATACAGTGAGGTAGAGGATGATTAAGGCTGGTGCCGTAGATAAGGGCATGTGTCTTCTGATCAAGGGCGAGCCCCATCTGGTCGCCGACCGAGAGTTTGTGAATCCGGGGAAGGGATCCGCCTTCGTGCGCCTTAAGCTCAAGAACCTTCGGACGGGTCTCGTTCTTCGAGAAACGCTCAAGTCAAACGAGCAGGCGGAAGAGGCAGACGTCTTCGAGCGTCCCGCCCAGTTTCTCTACGCCGACGACAGTGGCTACCACTTTATGGACTCCGAATCCTACGAGCAGTTTACCGTCGAAAAGACGGGCCTCGAGGAGAAGGGACAGTACATGAAGGAAGGTGATAGCTACACGATCGTCATGTGGGAGTCGACACCGATCGACATCAACATTCCCCTCAAGATGGTCTTTGCGGTTACGGTCGCCCCGGAAGCTCTCCGTGGAGATACCGTAACGGGTGCTACGAAAACCGTGGAGGTCGAAACCGGACTCCAGGTAAAGGTCCCCATCTTTATAAAAGAGGGCGAAAAGATTCTGGTTAATACCGAAAGCGGCGAGTACGTCGAACGGGTTAACGATTAGGAGAGTTGCGATGAGGATTACAACGAAAGGTCGCTATGCGCTCAGGGCCATGACGCGTTTGGCGCTCGAGACCGAGGGGAAGCCGATTCCCATCAAGAAAATAGCCGAGATCGAGGATCTCTCTCCGGAGTTTCTCGAACAGATTTTTTTCCGGCTGAAAAAAGAAGGAATCGTCGATTCCGTCCGCGGTCCCGGGGGAGGCTTTATGCTCCGAAGAGACCCAGCCGACATCTCGACAAAAGAAATCTTCGACGCGGTAGGCGAAGGGGTAATGCTTACCCCCTGCACCAGCCAAGACGACGACTGCGCGCGGAAGGAAGACTGCCTGGTTCGCGAGATCTGGGAAGAAGCGTCGGAGCACATCGCCGCCTACTTCCAGGCGCTCTCTCTCGCCGACGTAATGAAGAAAACCAACGG
>CAZTRQ010000026.1:0-23857 GCA_964616245.1 uncultured Spirochaetaceae bacterium
TCCGGAGGACGCCCCGCCGTCGGTTCTGGGCCCCGAAGCGCCCTGCGGCGCCGCCGGGGGTGCTGCGGGTTCGGTTGCCCGGGACGCCGGTGGCCCTGCGGCCCCCTGGGAGGCTGCCGGAGCTTGGGCTTCGACCGAAGGTGCCTCTTCGGCTACCGCCGGAGGAGCCTCCTCCTTCGAAGCGGCGGCAGCGCTCTTCTCGATTTCCTTTTCGAGACCCGAGATGTCTTCCCCGGACTCGCCGATTATCGCGATAGCATCGCCGACCTTAGCGGAGTTACCCTGATCGATGACGATCTTGAGAATAGTCCCCTCTTGTGTCGCCTCGTAATCCATCGTCGCCTTATCGGTCTCGACCTCACAGAGGACGTCGCCGGAGCTGACACTGTCGCCTTCTCGCTTGTTCCAGCTTACTATTTGCCCCTCCTCCATCGTCGGAGAGAGGGCGGTCATCAGGACTTTTTCTGCCATGGGTTCCTCACTTCATGTAGACGACGCGTTTTACCGCGTCGATAATCTTTTCCACCGTCGGCTGTACCGCGAGCTCCAGGTTATGGTTATAGGGTTGCGGCACGTCTTCGGAGCTTACAAGCTCCACTTGGGCGTCGAGGACGTCGAAACAGTTCCTCGAAACGAGCCAGGCGACCCAGGAGCCGACGCTGGCGACGGGCCAGGACTCGTCGACGACGACGGCTCGGTTGGTCTTTCGGACCGACTCGTAGACCGTCGCCTCGTCTAGGGGCCGGAGGCTCCTCAGGTCGATCACCTCGGCGTCGACACCCATCTTCTCCAGCTCCCCGGCGGCCTCGAGGACCGTCTTGAGCGGCTTAGAGTAGGTAATCAAAGTGACCTCGCTCCCGGGGCGCTTTATGTCCGCCTTACCGATGGGCACCAGGTACTCTTCGTCGGGCACCTCCCCGGTCCAGGCGTAGCTCATTTCCGATTCCAAGAGAACCACCGGGTTGTCGTCCCGGATCGCGCTCTTTAAGAGGCCCTTAGCGTCGTAGGGAGTCGCCGCGGCGACAACCTTGAGACCCGGAATATGGGTCAAGAGGCTCTGAAAGGCCTGGGAGTGCTGGGAAGAGAGGTACTCGGCGGGGCCATTGGGTCCCCGAAACACGATCGGAACCTTGAGCTGACCGCCGGACATGTGACGCATCTTCGCGGCGTTGTTGATAACCTGGTCCAACGCCAGGAGGGCGAAATTGAGGGTCATCCACTCTACGACGGGCCGGAGGCCCGCGAGGGCGGCTCCGACCCCGAGTCCGGTAAACCCGAGCTCGGTTATCGGGGTGTCGAGGACCCGCTTCGGCCCGAACTTGTCCAGGAGACCCCGGGTTACCTTGTAGGCCCCGTTGTACTCCGCCACTTCCTCTCCCATGATAAAGACAGACTCGTCTCGAGCCATCTCCTCATCGAGGGCCTGGTTAAGGGCATCTCGAATTGCTATTTCCGGCATCCTTGGCATCCTCTCTTAAGCGTAAATGTCTTCGTACATGGTCTCGATGGGCGGCTCGTCGCTCGCCTCGGCAAAGTCCACCGAATCCTGGGCGCCTTGCTTTGCCGCGTCGTCGAGCTCCTTGAACTTCGCCTCATCGATTATTCCCGCTTCCACGAGATCGCTCTTGAGCAGGATGATCGGATCCTGACTCTTGTACTCTTCCAACTCGTCTTTGGTCCGGTACTTCGCCGGGTCGCTCATCGAGTGGCCCTTGTACCGGTAGGTTTTTACGTCCATCAGCGTCGCGATTCCCTCGGTCCGAGCTCGCTCGCTCGCTTCTTTGACAGCCTCGTAGACCGACAGAACATCCATGCCGTTTACAGTCATCCCCGGAAGCCCGAAACCCTCGGCCTTTACCGCAAAATCTTCGACGGCGGAGACCCGCTTTACGGCGGTTCCCATCCCGAAGTGGTTGTTCTCCACCATGTAGATAACCGGAAGCTCCCAGACGGCGGCGAGGTTCATCGATTCGTAGAAAGCGCCCTGGTGGATGGCTCCGTCCCCAAAAAAACAGAGGGTGACACCGTCACCCCCTTGGTACTTCTGCGCAAAGGCCACACCGGCGGCGACGGGAATTTGGGCGCCTACGATACCGTTGCCCCCGAGCATGTGCTTCTCGACGTCGAACATGTGCATCGATCCACCCTTTCCCCGGGAGCAACCGGTAATTTTACCGAAAAGCTCCGCCATTACCACATTCGGCTCCATTCCGCAGGCGATGGCGTGGCCGTGGTCCCGGTAGGAGGTCAGGACGTAGTCCTTCTTTAGGTCGATCGCCCGGACGGCACCGACGGCGACCGCCTCCTGGCCGTTGTAGAGATGGCAGAATCCACCGATCTTCCGGAGGCCGTACATCTGGGCGGCCTTTTCCTCGAATCGGCGGATCCGGAGCATCTCGTTGAGGGCACCGACGAGGAACTGTTCGCCGTACTCCTTTAGATCCTTTCTCTTCTTTTCCTGTATCCGTGCTTTAGCCATAAAAACCTCTTACTTCCCGAAGAAAATCTCGTGCTTTTCTTTCGACGTTGGCTTGTAGTAGACGACGGTGTCGATGACCGTCTCGAGGACGATAAGCTGTGAGGCCTCCGGATTGACCCTCCAGAAGGCGGTCAGGCGTCCTCCGAGGGCCTCGGTAACGTCGGCCTTTAGGGTTGGATTGTCCACAAGGACGATGCGACCCCGAACCCGCATTATCTCGTCGAGGGACTTACTCTGAAGCATCCATTCGACGTTGTCATTTTCCTTCAATTGGACGGTCTTGTCGAAATTTGGAGACGTCAGAGCGTAGAGGGAGCCTTTCTGCCCTCGGATCAATGCCGGGGTCATCCACCGCATCCGCGGCCGCCCCGCCTGGTCGATGTTTGCCAGAATGGCAATGTTTGTAGTCTCAACTAATCGCTCGAGTGCGGCAATCGCTCCAGCTTGATCCACGGTAGGTCTCCTTATACATTGCGATGAGCAATAGGTTCGGAAGGTTATCGTTATGTCTCGGGCACCCTAACTGTACTGATGCGGCTTTTTTTTTCAAGTCAACCGGTTTACCAGGACGCGCAATTGTACAACACTGTGCTTAACTTAGCTGCGCCGGCACCATTCACTTGAACGCCGGATACCTTAGTATTATAATCTTGAATGAGATAGTTACGTATCTATTCTTTTTTACTTAATCTCGTGGTCGAGGAGGCGATGTGTTTCAAAAGCAGTTGATAATGAGGCGGGTCTTGTACTCCCTCACCCCAATCTTTCTCTTTTCGATCTACCTGTACGGATGGCGCGTCCTCGCGCTTACTGCTACCGTCTTCGGCCTCGGCATCCTCGCCGAATACGTTATGGAGAAGCGGCGGAACAAGAAGGTCAGCGAGGCGGTACTGGTAACCTCGGCGCTCTTCGCCCTCTCGCTGCCCCCCGCGACACCGTTGTGGATAGCCGGCGTGGGTATCCTCTTTGCCGTCTTTATGGGTAAAGAGGTTTACGGCGGGTTTGGGCGCAACGTCTTCAACCCGGCGATTACCGGACGGCTCTTTATCTACATTACCTTTCCGACGGTCCTGGCGGTATCCTGGATGGTCCCCGGAGCCTTTGGAACCGCCGGTCAGGTCGGAGTCGACACCCTAACCGCCGCGACACCCTTGGCGGCGTTTCGGAGTGCGGACCTTGCCAACCCGACGTGGCAGAATCTGCTCCTGGGTCTTCGAGCCGGTTCGATCGGTGAGAGCTCGACGATTCTGATCGTCCTCGCGGCAATCTACCTAATCGCAACGAAGACGGCTCAGTGGCGCCTAACGGTGTCGACGCTCCTCTCCTCGGGTATTCTTATCACCATCTTCTACTACACGGGACTGGCGACGAGTATCGCGCCCCACTTGGCGATGATGTCCGGAAGCATCCTCTACGTCGCGGTGTTTATGTCCACCGACCCGGTTTCGGCACCAAACAAGCCGGGCTCTCAGTGGATTTACGGCGCTATTATCGGCACCGTCTCGATGCTCGTTCGTACCTTCTCCGGATTTCCCGAAGGCACGAGCTTCGGCGTGTTGATGGGCAACGTCTTTGCCTCTCTGATCGACGAGCTTATGCCGAAACCGAAGAAGAAAAAGAAGGCTGCTCCGAAAGCGGCTCCGAAGGAGGCCACGGCGTGAACAAGCAGAGTACGATCTACACCATTATCTTTACCTTTATCGTCTGTTTCGCCTTCGTATTTCTCTTGGCTTTGACCAACGAGGCAACCCGTCCGATGGTGGAGTTCAACCAGACGGTGGCCCGGCAGAAGGCGATCCTCTCCGCGATGAACGTACCCTTCGAAAGCGACCAAGACGCCGAGTCTAAGTTCCAAGACGTCGAGGAGGTCGACCGAGGCGGTCTCTCGCTTTTTACCACTACGGTAGAAGGTCGCCGGGTCTACGCGAAGGAATTTGTCGGCTCCGGACTTTGGGGAAGCATAAACGGCGTCCTCGGAGTGGATGAGGATGTCAGTCAAACCGTTGGGCTCGAGATTATCAGCCACAACGAGACCCCAGGGCTCGGCGGCCGCATCGACGAGTCCTGGTTCAAGGAGCAGTTGGCCGGGGAGGAGCTTAGGGGCGACGGGATAGTCGTTGCCGAGGGGGGAGACGGCGACACGGACCGCTCCAACGGCGAGATCGACGGCGTAACCGGCGCTACCCGGACCAGTGAATCGATGGAGCGAATTCTAAACGACGAGCTCGAGGCGCTCCGCAGCGCCTTGGGAGGTGCATAATGGCAGATACGGCTACGGCAAAAAGCACCGGAGAGATCCTAAAGGGTAATCTCTGGACCAACAACCCGATTTTTATGCAGGTCCTCGGCATCTGTTCCGCCCTGGCGGTTACCAACCTGCTTACCAACACATTTATAATGACAATCGGCGTTACCTTCGTAACCGCCTTCTCGAGCCTGACGGTGTCGCTCCTTAAGACGCTGATACCCCGAAAGGTTCGGATGATCGTCCAGACCTTGATCATCGCCTTCTACGTAATCATCGTCGACCTGGTCCTTAAGGCATATCTCCCGGAGATAAGCCGGAACCTGGGACCCTACGTAGGGCTTATCATAACCAACTGCATCATCATGGGGCGGGCCGAGGCCTTCGCCCAGAGCAACGGACCGGTTATCTCCTTCTTCGACGGAGCGACTTCCGGGTTGGGTTACATGGGCGTTCTGATGGTTATCGCCTTCGTTCGGGAGCTTCTCGGATTCGGCACCCTCTTTGGTTACCAGGTACTCCCCGGGAACTTCGTCCCCTGGATTATCATGGTCATGCCTCCGAGCGCGTTCTTTCTCTTGGGCATCATCATCTGGATCGGTAAGAACATTCTACAGAAACAAGGAGAGCTGGCAGCATGAACCCGGTACTAAACCCCTTCTCCCTCTTTTTCGCCTCCATTTTTACCAGCAACATCCTGCTGGCGAACTTCCTCGGGATGTGTTCTTTTATCTCCATCTCTAAGGATATGAAATCCTCCAACGGGCTCGGCCTGGCGGTCGTCGTCGTGCTTACTGTAACCTCGGCGGTCAACTGGGCGGTCCTGGAGTTTGTGCTTATTCCTTACGGTCTGGTCTACCTACGATACATCGTCTTTATCATTGTTATCGCCGCGGTGGTCCAGATGCTCGAGATGATTATCGATCGGGTATCCCAGACGCTCTACCTCTCCCTGGGGATTTTTCTCCCGTTGATTACCGTAAACTGCGCCATCCTCGGTGTCTCCCTCTTTATGGAGATCCGGAGCTACACCTTTTGGCAGGCCGTAATCTTCGGCTTCGGCTCGGGCCTCGGGTGGTGGCTTGCGATAATGCTCCTCTCGGGTATTCGAAAGAAGACCGAGAAGGCACCGATCCCCGCAGGGCTCCAGGGTGCAGGTATAACGATGATTACGATTGGCTTCATGGCGATGGCCTTTATGGGCTTTTCCGGCATGTTGCAGGTGCAGTAAAGGAGTAGAGACGTGAACTTGGCGTACTTTGTAGCACCACTGGCGATCTCCGGAATAAGCGCCGCCCTGGCACTTCTTATTTCGGTAACCGACCGGGTGGTAAACAACTACGGCGACGTAGTCATAAACATCAACAACAAAAAGAAGGAGCTCGACGTAAAGGGCGGCGCGAACATGCTCGTAACCCTCGCCGAGAGCGGAATCTTTATCCCGTCGGCCTGCGGTGGCCGGGGGAGCTGCGGCGAGTGCAAGGTAAAGGTTACCTCGGACGTCGGGCCCCACCTTCCGACGGAGCTGCCATACCTCAGCAAGGAGCAGATCGAAGAGAACGTGCGGCTGTCGTGCCAGGTCAAGCTAAAGACCGACGTCGATATTAAGATCCCGGATTACCTCTTTAACATCCAACAGTATTCCGGAACCATCGAGCGGCTGACAGACGTTACCCACGACATAAAGGAAGTCTACATAGCCCTCGACGAAGGACAGGCCGTTTCCTTTACCTCCGGCCAGTACGGCCAGATCGAGGTACCACCCTACGACAAGGTAAAGGAGCGCACAAACCGGGCCTACTCGATGTCTTCGAGTCCCGCCGACAAGAACCACCTGGAGTTCCTGGTGCGACTGGTCCCCGGGGGAATCGTCACTACCTACGTCCACGAGCACCTCAAAGAGGGAGAGCGGGTAAAGATCGTCGCCCCCTTTGGAGAGTTCTACGTCCGGGAGACCGACGCGACGATGATCTGCGTCGCCGGCGGGTCCGGAATGGCTCCTTTTAAGGCCATTCTGACCGACTTTATGGAACGTGATAAAATGGGCGAACGGGACATCTGGTATTTCTTCGGCGCCCGAACCGAGCGCGACATGTTCTACCTCGACTGGCTCTGGGAGCTGGACGAGAAGTACGAGCGTTTTCACTTCGTTCCCGCCCTCTCGGAACCGGAGCCGGGGACTACCTGGAAAGGCGCCACGGGGCTGATAACCGAGGTGCTGGAGAACTACCTCCAGACCGAGATTTCGGAGGAAAAGGAAAAAGAGGGCTACCTCTGCGGAAGCCCCGGCATGCTCGACGCCTGTATGGACGTGATGCGTCGGAATAAGATGGAAGACGAGAAGATCTATTTTGATAAGTTTGCGTGAGGTAAAGCGATGAAGATGTCCCCGGAATACACCAAAGCCCAGGCAAATATGCAACCCGGCGAGATAACCTCCGACGGGTTCTTGGGAAACGATGAGCGCCCCCTGGTGGACATCATCGCCGCCGACGAGAACAAAATGTCCGCCATCGGCGTCTCCTTCGAGGACGCCGTCGAGCGGATGCGCTACCTGATGGCGAAGGGGCGCAAGGGCCTCGAGGAGCCGGTAACCGTCGACAACAAATGGATTGTTCGGGTCAGCGAAGCGAGGGGATTCCTCGCCTCCCCCTTCGAGGACGGCATTTTCCGTAAGGTAAACGCCCAGGTCGAAATGGCCCCCGGTGGGGAGGGCACGGGTGAAACCCTCCTCTTCTCCGAGCTCTCGATCCACCTAGCCGAAAAGTACCACTTTCTCGAGGGACAGGGCTCGTCGTTCCGGATGGACCCCGAACAAATAAAAAAAGTTTTAGACCTATAAAAACTCTATCTTTCTCTTGATCTTCTTCGACATCGGGTCTATCCTTGACGTAATGGACGTTATATGGATAGTCAACGAATTCTAATAGTCGAAGACGAACGCATCATTGCTCTGGACCTGCAGCGCCGGCTGGAGAAGTTCGGCTTTAATGTTGTAGGCATAGCGGCGACGGCGGACGAGTCGGTCGAGCTGGCCCGGGAGTATCGGCCGAATCTTATCCTGATGGATATTATGCTCGCCGGACCCGTGGACGGCATCGAAGCGGCGACGCGCATAAAGCAGAGCCTTTCGATTCCCGTCGTCTTTCTGACCGCCTACGCCGACGACACGACGATCGAGCGGGCGAAGGACGCCGAGCCCTTCGGCTACGTTCTCAAGCCGTTCAAGGAACGGGAGCTCTACACCACCATCGATATGGCGCTCTTTAAGAGTCGCCTTCATACGGAGCTACTCCGACAGAAACGCTGGTTCTCCTCGGTTCTCCGGAGCGTTGCCGACGGGCTCGTCGCCACGGACCACGACTTCCAGGTGCAGCTTTTAAACCCTGCGGCGGAGACCTTGACCGGTTTCGGCAGCGACGTCGCCCGGGGGTTGCCCCTGGACCAGGTCTTTAAGCTCTACGACGATAAGACCGAGCTGAGAGTCTCCCTTCCGACGACCTTCGAATCGGAAGCCCCGCGATACTTCGACCACGTCTACCTAAAGAACAAGCAGGGTGCCGAGATTCACGTCGAGGGAGTCATGTCCGTTATCCACGGCGAGGCCGGAGAAATCGAAGGCATCGCCATCGCGTTTCGCGACGTCTCGGACATAAAGAGTATGTCGGACACCATCGTCTACCAGGCAAGCCACGACTCACTTACCGGGCTCATAAACCGTAAGGAGCTTTTTACCCGGGTAGACGACCTGATCACCAACTC
Source organism: uncultured Spirochaetaceae bacterium (assembly GCA_964616245.1). Lineage (GTDB taxonomy): Bacteria > Spirochaetota > Spirochaetia > DSM-27196 > PWMO01 > CAYPUT01. The sequence goes on from CAZTRQ010000026.1 coordinate 8,487, forward strand.
GAGCCACAACGGCCACCACCACGCCTTCGCCTACGTCGACCTCGACCAGTTCAAGGTGGTCAACGATGTCTGCGGACACGGTGCAGGAGACGAGCTGCTCCGGCAGATAGCCGACACCATCAACGAAACCGTCGACGGGGACTACATTCTCGGACGCCTTGGAGGCGACGAATTCGGCCTGGTCTACCTGGGATCGGAATGGGAGACCAACATCGAGACCTCCCGGGAACTGTTGAGCAAGCTTCGCCGAAAGTTCATCTGGCAGAAGAACTCCTTCAATATAACCGCGAGTATAGGGCTGGTGCCGATTGCCGGTGAGGGTGTAGATCTCTATACGGTGCTGTCCGCCGCCGACGACGCCTGCTTTCTCGCAAAGGAAGAGGGGGGCAACGCGGTAAAGGTCTACGAAACGGCGGACTACACGTTCTTGAAGCGCCGGGGGGAGATGCAGTGGATTTCCCGGCTGACGAAGGCCCTCGAGGAGGACCGGTTCGTTCTCTACTCGCAGCACATCGAGCCCCTCCGGCCGGAGCTCGTCCCGAAAGCCGAAATTCTCCTGCGGCTCGTCGAAGTGGACGGAGAGATGATCGACCCGGGGCAGTTTATTCCGGCAGCCGAGCGCTACAACCTGATGCCCTACATCGACCGATGGGTCATTAGGAACGTAATGCACCACGTCCGGCAGCGGGCAGAATCGAATCTCGAGTCCCGGTTCTACTGTGTAAACATATCCGGAGCCTCCCTCGCCGACGACTCCTTTCTCGACTACGTGGTGGAGCTCTTCGAGGAGACCCAGGCGGATCCGACCTGTTTTTGCCTCGAGGTCACCGAGACGACCGCTATCGAGAACCTTACCCGGGCCGTGGCATTTATGAACCGCCTAAAGAAGCTCGGCGTAACCTTCGCCCTCGACGACTTCGGAAACGGCTTTTCGTCCTTCGCCTACCTCAAGCGGCTCCCGGTCGACTTCCTCAAGATCGACGGCTCCTTCGTCCGGGACATCGACCAGGACAAGATCGACTACGCGATGGTCGAGGCGGTCAACAGTATCGGCCACGCCATCGGCATGCAGACCATCGCAGAGTTCGTCGGGAACGAGACGATTCGACAGATGCTAACCGACATGGACGTCGACTACGCCCAGGGTTTTGCGATTTCGAGACCCGAACCACTGGAGCGGGTGGGGCAACTTCAGCGACAATAGGGCCATGGAAGGCCCAGCTCCCGACGTTTTCCCCGGCGTTCTCTTTCTCGGCGGCATAAAGCACAGCGGCAAGACTACCCTCGGCGGGCTCCTTGCGGAGAACGCCGGCGTTCCCTTCTACGACAGCGACGAGTTAACGGTTGCCGCCGCCCGACGTCGGGGCCTCGACGCGTCCACGGCCCGGGAGCTGTACCGCCTCTCGGGCCCCGAGGGTTTCAAGCGCCACGAAGCCGAAGCGCTCTCGCAGCTTCTTGCGCCGGGGCCCCGGCGGCGAATGGTCGTGGCCCTCGGCGGCGGAGCGGCGGATAACGCCGACGCCCTGGAAGTGATAGACCGAAATGGGTATCTTATCTACCTGCACGTCGAAGCGGACGTTCTCTACGAACGGATTATGCGTCGCGGCACACCGGCGTTTCTTACTTCGGAGCGACCCTACGAGGAGTTCCGAAAGCTCTTCGAACGACGGGATACGGCGTACAAGAAGAGAGCTCGTGTAGTTGTCGAATTAACGGGCCTCGGTGTCACCGAGGCTTACGAGAAAACTCAGAGCGAGATCAGGAGGCAGCTTTCTGGCTGGAAGTAGTTTTGGTCACCTATTTCGTATTACCACCTTCGGCGAATCTCACGGTGGAGCCGTAGGTGTCGTCGTCGACGGCGCTACACCGGGGACGGAGATTTCGGTCGAAGACGTACAGAAGCAGCTCGACCGAAGAAAGCCGGGCCAGTCTTCGATAACCACCCCTCGAAAAGAGCCGGACAAAGTATCGATTCTTTCCGGCGTCTTCGAGGGAAAGACCACCGGAACGCCTATCTTGATGATTCTGTATAACTCCGACGCGGATCCCTCGGCCTACGACGATATAAAGCAGCTCTTCCGCCCGGGGCACGCGGACTACACCTACCTAAAGAAGTATGGCATTCGAGACTGGCGCGGCAGCGGTCGGGCGTCGGGCCGGGAAACCGCCGGCCGAGTTGCTTCCGGGGCGATTGCCCGCAAGCTTATCGAGGGGAGGGGTGTAACCGTTACGGCGTACACGAAGGCCGCGGCCGGTATTACTTGCGAAAAAATCGACCTCGACGCGATCGAGAAGAACCCCTTGCGGGCCTGCGACCCCGAGGCTGCGGAACGTATACTCGAGAAAATTACCGCTCTAAAGGAAACCCAAGACTCCGTTGGAGGTATCGTCGAATGCCGCATTAAGGGAGTCGCCGTGGGACTCGGAGAGCCGGTATTCGACAAGCTCGACGCGGAGATTGCCCACGCGATGCTCTCCATCGGGTCGGTCAAGGGCATCGAGTTTGGAGCGGGCTTTCGGGTTGCGGGGATGACCGGGAGCGAGCACAACGATCAGATGGGACCGAAGGGATTTCTGACGAACAATGCCGGCGGTATTGTAGGGGGAATTACTACAGGGGAGGAGATCGTTTTTCGGGTCGCCGTAAAACCGACGTCTTCCATCGCCCGGCCCCAGCAGACGATCGACATCGAAGGTACCGAGCGCACTATCCGAACCGAAGGGCGCCACGACGCGTGCATCTGCCCCCGGATTGTACCGGTGGTGGAAGCGATGGCCTGCCTGGTGCTCGAAGATCACTACAAGCGCCAAGCGGCCCTTCACTCCTAACGTGGAATTCGAAGGATAGACTTACTCCTCTTCCGGGGAGAACTCGTCTTTACTTGCACCGCACATCGGACATACCCAATCCTCGGGTATCGATGCGAAGGCGGTTCCGGCCTCGACTCCGTTGTCCGGGTCGCCCTCTTCGGGGTCGTAGATATATCCACATACTTCACAGACGTAGCGCTGCATTTCGCACCTCGCTCTTTCTCTTTGATTTCCTCTAATATCGCAGATCTTCTAGGGCAGAATCAAGGGCACCCTGTCGGCGAAGGACGGGATGAATACCGTAGCGGGTTAGAGAGAAGTCGAAGGCGGTCGGATCCTCGGGCCGCAAGAGCCGGAGCCAGGCGGTAATCTCTTCGCTGGCCTTCCTGTCTGCGGTTCTGCGGCGGGTCATACCGAGAAGATGAGCCGCCCGGAGCAGGTGGGTATCCACGGGCACCGAAAGCTCTCGGGGGCTCAGGCATGTCCATCCGCCGGGGTCGATCTGATCCCGCCGGACCATCCACCGAAGAAAGAGGTTGAGGCGCTTAGAGGCGCCGCCCTTTTCGACCATCGGTAGGAGAATCGAAAGGCGCCCTTCGGCGGCGGCGGAGAGGACGTCGGAGAAGCGCCCCGCGGCGTCCCAGACCGGTGTCCCCGGGGAGACGCCCTCGGCGAAGCAAGCCTCCAAGCTCCCGTAGCGATCGAGAACTCGCCCGATGCCGGAAAGGAAGTTGGTCAGCTCCCGGTTGCCGAAGAAACGGTACTTGACCTCGCCCAGGCAGAGCGAGATTTCTCTCTTCGAAAGCTCTCGGAGGCTCCGGCTAGGACGCGGAAAAGAGCCGAGAACCCGGCGGCAGATCTCGAGTATCGCCCCGACGCGTCCGAGGGCGAGGGAGGAACAGACGAGCGCCGCGACTTCGCGGTCTTTAGGGTCCTCGTACCTCCAGACTAGCTCGAGAGGATCCGGCGAAAGGAAACGCCGGTTGTGGTAGCGCTCGAAGGTTTCGAGAACCAGCCGTTGCTCCGGCGAAGGCGCAATGCCACCGGGCATGGGTTTAGGAGACCGTGGTGTCCGGGTCTTCCTTGGGCACCTCGCCGCGGCGAGGAACAAGGAGCCAAAGGCCGAGGAGCACAAAAATGAGGGGCCACCACGCCGCGACGAGGTCGGAGAAGCCCGCCGATACAATATCGAAGCTAAAGAGAAAAAAGACGCCGGACATAAGGAGGAACACCAGTCCGGGAATGCGGTAGATCGGCCGTTTCGTGACCGGCTGGGCGTATGAGAAGCCGATAAGAACGAGCCCTGTCAAACTTACAAACCCAGGCCATCCCCGGGAGAGCTCGACCCGGGTGACGCCACCGAGAAAGAGCAAGGCTGCGACGCCGCCGGCAACGAGGAGAAACCCGGAGAAGAGGTATCCCTCCCGGGCTTTGCCAACCAAGACGTAGAAAAGTTGGACGGCTCCGATAAGGATAAGGGGCACCGGCCAGAAGGCGCCGACGATACCCAAGAGACCGCTCGTCCAGGGCAGAAAGAGAGCTCCGAGAACCATCAAGACAAGCGCAGGAACCAGGGGCCGCTGCGGCAAGAGGTGTTTCATTCGGATAGAGGCTACCAGACTTCCGAGAGTAGTGGGAAGTATTCACAAGCGGCGCCGAGCGCTTTACAATCCGAAGGGTGAATGGTTTATTTCGCCGAAAGCGCTCGGTTGTTCTCCTATTGAGCGCGACGGTTTTACTATTGGCGGCGGTCGGGTGCGGCTCCGGGGACGACTATTTTATCGTCGGAACCGAGGAGCAGCAGAGTCAGCTCAAAGATCTCTTCGAGGTCCTCGAAGGGACCGAGGACTACGGCGAGCGTGCCGTCATCGTCGAGCAGATTGCCGGCCACCTCCGGCGGGCGGGCTTCGCCGACCGAATGCGAGTCTTTGTGACCCGGGAGGTGGAAGCTCACTCCGAAAGCCCCTTCAATGCATACCTCTTGCTCTTGGCCGCCGAGAGTTTAAGTAGAGAGTCTCCGGAGATGGCTCATCACTACTACAATCGGCTTGTGGCGAACTACCCGGACGTTACGGTCCGGGGAAACTCGGTCCACTTTGTCGCCCTCCGAGAGCTGGTAGAGCAGACCGAGGATCCGGAAGCCCGAATACGCTACTACGAAGAATTGATCGATCGTTTTCCGAACCGGATAGATCTCGGCCGAAGCTACTACTACGTTGCCAAAAGCTACGAGGAGCTCGGCGAATGGGATAGCGCCTTCGAAGCGTACAAGGAGTTTCTGCGGTTTCCCAACACGCGGATCGCCGGATATGCCAACGCACACCTGGAAATCGCCGCAGCGGTAAATTTCTACGACTCTGCGAAAGACTGGACGATGGAGAGCCTCGAGTCCCTCGTGCTCAACATAAAAGACGCTCTCTACCGAAAAGATGTCGCCAAGCTTTTGCGCTACCGTGCCAAGGAGAACTTCTTCGCAATGTCCTGGGAGCAGGAGGAGTTTGACTTCAACAGCCAGCTTACCTTCAACCTCGGCATTTTCTTGGCTCGGTCGCCCCGAATACAGTACGCCTCTGGCATTTCGCTAAACTCGAACGCTCGAGAGGCTTTCCTGCGGACCTGGGGATGGTCCTACCGGATAAACACCTGGTACCTCTACTTCCGCCGGGTGGATTTCCCCGCAGATCCGTCGATCCACGGCACCTGGGAGTGGGCAGGCGTCTTCTTTGGAGAAGCCCTCTAGGAGCCGATACTCTAAGCGATGAAACGCGGTCTCCTCGTTATCTTTGTCATCTTGTTCTCCGGTTTTCCCCTCCCCGCCCAGCCGGTTCCCGCCTCCCCGGAGGTCCTCCGTTCTTCGGGAACCCTCGATTGGGCCCTGGGAAGCCTTGCGCTTTCAGTCGAGGCCCCCCTTAATCACAGAAGCCGGAACGCCCCGGCGGAGCCGCACCACCGGGAGGAAGCCATTCGCCGCAGACTCCCATCGCTTGTCGAGGAGGTGCTGGCGAGTGTTCTTCTCGACTCTTCTCGAACCCTCGGCGACGTCTTCGAGTCCCGGCCGGAGCTTATCGGGGAGATACACGACATAGCCGACGGCATAGTGCCCTCCTACAGCCGGGTTACGGAGGACCTCTCTCGGATCGAGGTTTCCTTCTCCCTCGAGCTCTACCCTTCGGTACTAACGGCGGTACACGATCCGGCTGCCCCGCGTCCCCTCCCCCGGGTCCTCGGGTGGCAGGCAACCGATGAGTTCAGCGGAGTGGTCATACTCGCCCAGAGCCCCTTGCCCCTCCGGGGGGAGGATGGCGAGGCGCTCCTTCGGCCGGCGCTGTTGCCCAGGGTAATGGACACGGCCCTAAACCCCGTGCTGACGGCGGAGCACATAGTCCCAGAGGTGTTTACCGAGCGAGGAGTGGTCTCCTACACCACCTCTTTGGACCCCGAAGCATGGGAAGACGTCGTCGGCGCGTCGCCGTTGCGTATCCTTGCCCGGGAGGCCTTCGGAATCAACCGGACGGACATCGTCATAAACCAGCGAGATGCCGCAAGGCTTCTTTCCACCGAGGCCAACCGGAGGATGCTGACCGCCGGTCGAGTCCTCGTCGTCTTGAGCCCAGAAACGATTCGACAGCGCTTTTGACTAACCGTCACTAACCGTCCCTTGACGCGGAAGATCGGGAGTACTATCGTTTTCTCTGCTCACCGTGATTACCTCAAGACGTATCTTTCGCCAACGACGTGCAGTTATTCTTCTTGTCGCCCTCATCTCCTCCTGTAGCTTCGGTGGAGAGGGCTACGGTGTCGTTCTCTGGAGCGATGATTCGGAGCCCCTTCGGAACGGGACAGTCGCCCGAGTAGAGGATCGCTCCCAGATAAACGGAACGGTGACGCTTCGGATACCCGACTCCCGGGACACGGTCGCCCTCGACGAATGGCGGGTCCGCGTCTTCGAAGAAGAGAGCGCGGCAGCTGCCTACGCCGAGCGGATGGCCTCCGTCGAGGCAGACTTTGCCTTCGCCGGGAGAAACGCATTGCCGGTGCGACAGTCCTCGGACCGGACCTCACGAATCGTCTACCGCCTCCGGGATAACGAGCAAATGCGCATCTTGACCCGGGGCGATGAACCCAGCGACGAGGCAGGGTTCGTCGACTACTGGTACGAGGTGCTCACCGAAGAGGGTGTCGCCGGCTGGGTATTCGGCTATTTCTTGAGGATTCCTTCGGACATTCCCCCGGAAGCTGATGAGGATCCGAAACTCGCGACAATTCTATCGACGCTGTGGCGCCCGTCGTACTTTCCGGAGATGATACAGACCGGACGTTACGATCTAAACCGGTTCCGACCGGAGTACGGCCTCTTTCCCGTTCCTGAGGAGAACCGATTCGACCTCCGACTCATCGGAACATCTGCTACCTTTACCTACGAGGAGATCGCAAACGCCGCCCTCGACGTGTACGTAGCCCGGGGAACCTCTCTCCAGATTACCTATCGGAACGAGGACACCATTAGTATCCAGTACTCCGTTAACGGAGAGGGAAACAACATAGCCATGGAGCGGGTCGAAGCGGATGTCCCGGAGCTGATCCAACAGGAAATCGAGCGCCGAAACGCCCTCCGGGACCAACTGGTGGAACGAGGGCCGGTTCTCCGGAGCACGACCTACGGCACCATTACCCTCGGGCCCGACGGAACGCTGCGGTGGACCGGCTTCGACCCTCTGGTTCCCCGAATCATTCCGAGAAACACCGCGGAAGAAGGTCGCCTAGCCTTCGATCTTTACGTCAGCGACCGGTTTAGCGACCGCTACGACGGCGCGGCCACCCTTACCCTGGAGAACCCCTCCGGCGGTGTCGAGATACCCCTGCTCTATGTCTACACCTCTACGGGGATCCGCCTACTCCCCCTGGGACGCCAGGACCTTCGACGCAATCTTGTTATCAACGAGCCGTCGAGCCCTCTGGTGCTCTTCTTCTCCTTCGACGACTAGGGTGTTCGAGAAGCGTCGCATCCGGGCCTACCTCCGGGACCACATCAAGGGCAGTTGGAAAACCGACCAGGAAGGTATCCGGGCCTACGCGAAGGACCAGAGCGTCTTTTCGCTTTCGCCGGCGGCGGTAGTCGTCCCCCGAGACCGGGAGGATCTTGCTCGGATCCTCGCCCTTGGCCGGGAAGAGGGGCTTTCGATTACGCCCCGAACCGGTGGGAGCAGCACCGGTGGGTGCGCCGTCGGGTCGGGTATCGTCGTAGACCTCCGAGGAGAGGGTTTTTCCCGCCTAAGCGTCGACGCAGGCGGCAACGATGGGCCGGCGGTTGTCGCGGGCCCCGGGGTCCGTCACGACCGGGTGCAGAACGCCTTCCGGGAACGGGGGTACTACCTGCCGAGCGATCCGTCGAGCGGCCCCCTCTCCTTCCTTGGGGGCAATATCGCGACCAAGGCAAGCGGCGCCCACGCCCTCCGCCACGGAGCCATCGATCGCTACCTTTCTCGGGTCGAGGTTATGCTCTCCGACGGCTCCCTCCTCCGGAGCGCCGACGAGCTTCCCCGGGAGGCGACGCGGGCCCTCGCCGAACCCCCCACCGATAGCCTTTCCCACCCCGGGCTCTCGAAATGTGCCAGCGGCTACAACCTCTTGGGCTTCCGAAGGGCCGACACCCCGGAGAGGCGCCTAGCGGCTCTCCTCTGCGGCGCCGCGGGCACCCTCGGCGTAGTCACCGAGGCGACCCTCTCCGGGGAGCCCCGGGACCCGCGGCGGAGCGTCGCCGTCCTCGGTTTTCCCGGCACTCGGGAGGCTACGGCCTCGGTGCCCGAGCTTTTGACCCAGGACCCCGCGACCATAGAGCTTCTCGACGAGGGATGCGCCTCCCTAATGCCACCGGGGCTCTTCGACAGCCTCGAGGGAACACAAGGGGAGCGGCCCCGGAGTCTTCGGGGCGCCGTTCTAATCGTCGAGATGGAAGGTGACGCCTGTAAAGAGCGCGCTCGGAGGGTGGCGTCGGAGGTAGACTCGATTTTTTCCTGGGCCTGGGACGGGGAATCCGATGCCGGGATCATCGAGGAGCTCTGGAAGGGCCGGAAGCGCATGCTCTTTAGCGTAAAGCGTAACGCCGGGGGCGACGGCGCCCCGTCGTTGATAAACGACATCGGGGTTCCGGTTTACTCGTTGAGCAGCTTCCTAGACGACGTCGGGCGCCTGGTGAGGGGTTATTGCCCGAGGCTCTACGTCTACGGCCACGCCGGAAGCGGGAACCTCCACCTTCGACCGGACGTCCGCGGTGTTCCCGGCGAGCGGCAGGTCGCCATGGCCCGGGCGGTCTACGAGTTGGTTCTCGCCTACGGCGGAACGGTAACCGGCGAGCACGGCATGGGGCGGCTCCGGGCGCCCTGGCTGCGGCGGGAGTGGGGATCCGAGGTCTACGCAGTAATGAAGGCGGTCAAGGAAGCCATGGACCCCGCGGGAATTATGAATCCCGAAACGGTGTTTACGGAAAGTTCCTTCGAACAGATGATGGAGAGGGCCCCTTTGGGCTAAGCTACCGAAGATGAAAGTCTTATCCTGGAACGTCAACGGAATCCGGGCGGTGCTCAAAAAGAACTTCCTGGGGATTATTGCGGACCTCGGAGCAGATGTGGTCTGCCTCCAAGAGACGAAGATACAGGAGCGTCAGCTTCCCGAGGAGCTCCTCGCGATCCCCGGATATAACGCCTACTGGTCCTTCGCAGAGAAGGCAGGCTACAGCGGCGTCGCGATATTCGCGAGAGAAGAACCCGACGAGGTCGAAAAGTCTGGGGTCCCGGAGGTGGATGTCGAGGGACGTGTTCTCCGAGCCCGATTCGGAGACATCAACGTAATTTCGGCATACTTTCCCAACAGCCAAGCCGAGGGGAAACGGCTCCCTTACAAGCTGAGCTTCGGGGGACATATCAAGGAGCTCGGCGACAGCATCGTTGGCCGGGGACAACACCTCGTTCTCGCCGGGGACTACAACATTGCGCATAAGCCGATCGACCTCGCAAATCCGAAAAGTAACGAGAAGAACCCCGGCTACCTGCCGGAGGAGCGCAGTTGGATGGAAGCGTTCCTCTCGGGTGGATATGTCGACTCCTTTCGGCACTTTAATCGGGAACCGAATCACTACACCTGGTGGTCCTACCGATTTAACGCACGGGAGAAGAACGTCGGTTGGCGACTCGACTATCACTGCGTCGACGAAGGGCTCGCCGGCCGGCTCCGGTCGTCCGAAATTCGGCCTGATGTTTATGGCTCAGACCACTGTCCGATTATCCTCTCTCTTGATTAACTTTTCCGCGGACGACGTGGAAGAAATGGATAGACCCGGCGAGAACGGAAACAGACTTCGTATACCTCTCTTTCCCCTAAACCTGGTACTGCTCCCACAGATGCCGCTGCCCCTCCACATTTTCGAAGAGCGTTACAAAACGATGATCGCAACCTGCTTCGAGGAGGAGCGTCCCTTCGGCGTCGTCTACCAGGGATCCTCCGGCATCCGTCCCGTCGGCTGCGAAGCGCATATTCAGCGGGTCCTTTCCCGGTACGACGACGGGCGCCTCGATATCCTGACCCTCGGAAGCAACCGGTTTCGTGTTTCCCAGTTTCTCGAAGAACAGAGCTACATGGAGGGTCTGGTAAATCGGGTGCGGGACGATACCACATCCGAAGAAAGCAGTCTGCGCTTGGCCGAAGAGGCGGTTTCTCATCTTGTCGACCTTGCGCAGATAACCGGACACTCCATCGAGAAGGACGTAATCGGTCGCCTCGCCCCGGAAGAGATCTCCTTCTTGGTTGCTTCCTCCGGCATCTTTACCCTTGGAGAGAAGCAGCGGTTCCTCGAGCTCACCTCGACCGAGGAACGCCTTGCCGGAACCATCGATCGGCTCAAGGAAGCCATCGCTCGGAGGGAGATGGTCCGAGGCATCAAAAAGACGCTGGGAATATCCGGCGACATCAGTTACATGCTCAACTGATACATTCTCAACCAGTCGATTCATTGACAGTGCAATCCCTGGTCCCTACACTTCCTCGGCGAGTATGGCTGATTACCAAGAGCGCGTAGCCGAGCTATCACAGGAAAGGCAGAAGCTCGAGGAGGCCCAGGGGGAGCTTCTTCGTCGGATCGGCGAATACGCCTACAAACAGACGGCGAATCTGCCGATCGACGCGGAGGATCCGGCCCTGGCCGCCGTCCGTGAATCGACGAAGGAGCTATCGCAGCTCGAAGAACAGCTGTCCCAGATAGCCGAGGCCGAGCGGCGGCAAGCGGGCATCAAACAGGAAATCTCAAACGCAACATCGCGGATCCACGCCGTCGAGGGCGAAATGGCCCCGCTCTTCGAAGAGATCGGACGATCGGCCTTCGCGGTGTACCAGGACAACCCCTTCCTCGACCCCGAGTACGCCGAGCTCTTTTCGGAGCTGCAGCGGGAGACCGAGGCCCTCGAGGAGGTCGATAGGGAGCTCGTCGAAGAGGAGCGGGATATCGACGAAAAGCCCTTCCTCGACCGAATGCTCGCCCGGGGTAAGGCGACCTGGCTCAAGAGCCGGAGGCAGGGTCGCGAGCATTCCCTAGAGAAACAGTATCGCAGGGTCGGTAAGGCCATCGTCGAGACCGGTTTCGTCGACGCGGTGGAGGATCCGGGACTGAACGCCGCTGTCAGACCCTACAGTAGTCAACGGCAACGAATCGACACCCTCAAAGAACGCATTCGAAGCCTCGAGGCGGACCTCGAGCACGACCGCGCCGAGCTCAAGGAGACCAGTATCGAGGATCCCTCCCGGCCACGTCTGCGAGATCGAAGGGTCTCTCTCGAGGAGAAGCTGGCGGCGGCGCAACGCGATCTTGGGCGCCGAGTCCTTAAATCCGTCAAGAAGGAAGCCGTGCCAGAGCCTATCAAGGACGAGGCGGAGGCCACCCGAAAGCTCGACCGACAGATTGCCGCGAAGACCCGGGAGGAAAAGCGCATCGATCGCGAGCTTCGCAGAAGCCGGTTAGAGGCCGAAGCAGCCGCGTTGGATCAGCGAGCCCGGGAGCTGCGGGGCAAGGCAACGGAAATCGAGAAGGAGCGGGACCAACTTCGACAAGAAATCAAGGAGCTCGAAGAGCGGACGTGAGCCCGACCGATCAAGACCTCTTTGGAAGCGACCCGGACAACCAGCCCTTGGCGGCGCGGATGCGCCCCCGAAACATCGACGAATACATAGGCCAAGAGCACATCCTCGCTCCCGGGAGACTCCTCCGCCGGGCTATCCAGGGGGATATGCTCTCTTCCATCATTCTCTCGGGCCCCCCGGGATCCGGGAAGACCACCCTCGCCGAGGTAATCGCCAACACGACCCGGGGGCGTTTCCGATCCCTCAACGCGGTCTTGAGCGGGGTAAAAGAGGTTCGCCAAGCCATTGCCGAGGCCGAAGAAGCGATGCGGCACCAGGGCCGCAAGACGATACTCTTCGTCGACGAGGTCCACCGGTGGAACAAGGCGCAGCAGGACGCCCTTCTGCCCTGGGTGGAAAACGGTACTGTTATCCTGGTCGGGGCGACCACGGAGAACCCCTACTTCGAGGTCAATAGCGCCCTGGTTTCTCGGTCCCGGATCTTCCTCCTCAAGAAGCTCTCAGAGGAGGAGCTTGCCGAGGTCGCCCGGCGCACCCTAAAGGACGAAGAGCGGGGTTACGGCCGGTATCGGATCGTTTTAGAGGATGATGCCCTAGAGCATATCGTCCAGGTGAGCGACGGAGACGCCCGGGTCCTCCTGAACGCCCTGCAGCTTGCCGTCGAAACGACGCCGGATCGCTTTCCGCCGCCGGCGGGACAGGAGATCCGCATCTCGCTCTCGGTCGCGGAGGACAGCATCCAGCGCAAAGCCCTCCTCTACGACCGGGAGGGAGACTATCACTTCGATTCGATTAGCGCCTTTATCAAGTCGCTTCGGGGCTCCGATCCGGATGCGGCGCTCTACTGGATGGCCCGGATGATAGCCGCCGGCGAGGACCCGCGGTACGTCCTGCGAAGAATGCTTATCCTGGCGGCCGAGGATATCGGCTTAGCGGACCCCCAGGCGCTGACGGTGGCCAACGCCGCGGCGACAGCCTTCGACCGGGTCGGAATGCCCGAAGGGCAGTTCCACCTCGCGGAAGCCGCCCTCTACCTGGCCACCGCCAAGAAGTCGAATACCACTCTCTCCTACTTCGATGCCCTCGCCGCCGTCGAGAAGGAACGGGAGGGGGAGGTTCCCCGGCACCTCCGGGACGCCAACCGAGACGGTGCCGGCATGGGGCACGGCGTCGGCTATCTCTACCCGCACGCCTACTCCGACCATTGGGTCGAGCAACGCTACCTGCCGGAGAGCCTCGAAGGCCGGGTGTTCTACGAGCCCTCGACCCAGGGCTACGAGGCGACGGTGCGAAACGAGGTCCTTCGGCGTCGAGAGCTCGTCCTGGCGGCCGTCTCCGAGGATTCCGGGGAGGACGTCTACGCGGTGGCTCCCCGCTTCGGCGACCGGGAGAGCTGGTATCGCCGCATCACGTCCAAGAGGACCGAGCGCCTGGCCAAGGTCCAGGAGCGGCTCCTCGAGGCCGCCGAGGTGGCCCCGCATCACCGTGTACTGATCGTCGGCGACTCCCCTCAGCTCATCCTCTGGGAGACTCACCGGCGGGCCCATGCAGGGGGCGTGGTGGTTGCCCCGCCGAACCGGTCAATCCCGGCTATAGAGCTACTCCGGCGACAAGCTGAGGATTTACCGGAAATCGAGCGCCCGCTCTTCCTCCCCCCGTCCGACGATACCTTGCCACGCCGAATAGAGGCGGCCCGACAGGCGCCGGCGACCACGGTAACGGATTCGAGACCCCGTCTCTTCGACCGGGTAATCGGACGGAACTTCCTTGCCTACTCTCCGGACCCCGGCCGGGGCCTGGCGGAGTTGTCGGCCACCCTTGCACCCGGCGCTCGGATCGCGATAGCAGAGAACGTTCCCCGGCGGTCAACGAGACTTTCTGAGCTCCTTCGACGTTTCGGCGATCTCGAAACGCGCCTCCTTGAGACATTAGAGCAGGCGGAAGAAATGGCTTTGTCCGCAGCGGCGGGAGCCGGCGCCCTGGATGACAGGCGAGTCGAGGAGAGCCGGTCGCCGTTCAGTTTCGAATTTCGATCCTTTAGTGAGAATCGCAGGCTTGACCGTAACCTCATCGCGGCCTGGCTTGCGCCGGAGCAGACCGGCCCCCTATCGTCGGCCCTTGCCACGCTCCTCGACGAAACGCAGCAGCGTTCGCTCGCGGAGTCGGCGGTCGCTTGCCTGAAGGATCGGGAGATCACTTGGCGCTTTGTGGTAGCCTATCTATGCGGGGAATGGACCGGATCCTAGCGACCGGAGGAACGTGTCCACGGGAACCCAGCGGACCCCGGATCGTTCGAGGGGCCGCTCGCCGCGGTACACGACGGTCGCACGGGCCTCCGGGTAATCTTCGAGAAAGGCCCGAAGCCCTCGCTCGTCCTCGGGTCGGACGCGGTTGGAGTTCTTCACCTCGATCGCCTCGAACCGCTTAGGGCCGTAGACGACGCAGTCGACCTCCACGCCGGAGCGCGTGCGCCAGAACGAGAGCTCGTCGTCGGCGTTGCGGTATGCGATGTCGGCGCGCAACATCGAAATGACGAGCCCCTCGAGCGCCGCGCCTTCGATCTCCTCGGGCCGGTCGAGCGGCCCGGATGGGCGCAGGCTGCGAAACACTCCAGGGTCGACCAGGTAGAGCTTGGGGTGGCCGACGAGGGCGCGGCGCGCTCGCTTCGTGAAGACCCGAAGCGAGAACGCCAACAGCAGATCGTGCAGAATCTCTATGTATGCCGCGACGGTCTTCCGCTCCACGCCACACTCCCGGGACACGGCGCTTACGTTTAGCAACGAAGCGTGCGAGAAGCTCACCGCCTCGAGAAAACGGCTAAAGGAGCCGACGTTGCGAACCAACCCTTCCTGCTGGACCTCTTCGCGCACGTAGAGCGCAGCGTAGCTTCGAAGCACGTCGTCGGGATCGCTTGCCGACCAGATCAGAGGAATCGTCCCATGCCGAAGCGCCCGGTCGAGGTCGAAACGTTCCCCGAGCTCAGCCGCCGTGAAGGGATGGAGCGTCCGCAGCACCGCACGCCCGGCGAGGAGATCCTCTCCAGCGTGTCTGAGCTTCCGAGCGCTCGAACCGGTCAGGATAAAGCGGCGGCCGTCGGACTCGATGAGGGCGTGGACAACCGTCAGCAGCTCGGGTACGCGCTGTACCTCGTCCACGACGATTGGTACTCCGGCGGCAGCAGCACGCACGATCTCGGCTAGCCGCTCCGGTCCGGCGGAAAGCTCCCGCGAGGTAGCCGGGTCGAGCAGGTCGACGAACACCGCATCGGGGTGAAGGACGCGCAGGAGCGTCGTCTTGCCGGTCCCGCGCGGTCCAAAGAGAAAGTAGCTCCCATCGGGTGGCCGAAAACTCCGCGCTACCGGCTCAAGCATTTTGGAAGTCATGCTTCCATAATAGCTGCTATTTTGGAAGTGTACTACCCAGAATGTATCACC
>CAZTRQ010000027.1:0-18618 GCA_964616245.1 uncultured Spirochaetaceae bacterium
CGAAGGGGTCGAGTTTGTCGCACCCGGGCGGACCGACTGGCAGCGGTTCCGGTGGCTCGGTTCCGGCGGCACGGCTCCTCCGGCCGCCGGAAATCGCCTTGGCAGTAGGTTGGGGCATACGGTAAGCTCGGAAGAAACTTCAGGAGTACCTCGATGGGATACCTCTTCGCCCTCATCTCGACGGCCTTTTGGTCGGTAAACCTGGTTCTTGCCCGGGCGTTGAACCAGGCGATAGACCCCATCTCCCTCGCGTTTCTCCGGTGGCTGGTGGCGGTCCTCGTCTTTACTCCCTTCGCGTTGCCGACGGCCATCCGAAACCGCCGGACCATCTTGCGGAACCTGCCCTATCTCTTGGTGACGGGTCTCTTCGGCGTCTCCCTCTTTAACACGCTGGTCTACTTTGCCGGACGGTCGACCGAGGCGATCAACCTCTCGCTTATCACCATGACCTTTCCCATCTTCGTCTTGCTTCTGTCGCGGGTCTTTCTCCGGGAGCCCGTGGGCATCCTCCGGGCCCTGGGAGTCGTCGTGGTGTTTACCGGTCTTCTGCTCCTGGTCTCCGACGGGAACCTCGAGGTGCTTTTGTCGCTCTCCTTTACCCCGGGTGACCTGTTGGTGTTGGTTGCCTCCCTGGTTTTCGCGACCTACAGCATGCTCGTCCGCAGGCGTCCGCCGGATCTCGGGCCGATCGCCTTTCAGTACGCCACCTTTGTCTTCGGTTTGCTCTTTCTCCTGCCGGTCTTCGTCGGCGTTCGTCTCCTTGGCCCGCCGTTGGTTATTACGCCGCGCATTGGGGCTGCGATCCTCTACGTCGGGGTCTGCGCCTCGCTTCTGGCGTTCTTTACCTGGAACCGGGCGATCGCCCTTCTCGGCCCCGGGAAGGCCTCTGTTATGTACTATACGCTCCCTATCTTTAGCGGGCTCTTAGCCTGGCTCGCCCTCGGAGAGGTTTTCGGTGTTCTCCACCTGGTAAGTCTGATTCTGATCGTCTCGGGGATACTGATGGCTACCCGGGCTCCGGTTCGGCGAAACCCAGCCCTGGTCTCTCGGTCGGGTTAAAGCCGGACTCGATAATTTCCCGCTCTCCGGGCTTTAGAATGGTTCTCCGGGCGCCGGTAGCCGGGGCCCGGTACTCCATCTTCCCGAAGAGAACGACCGCGCCGCTGTAGATCGTGTCCTCGACGACGAGCATGCTTTCCCGACCGGCCGACAGCTTGTCACGTTGAATCGATACTTCGTGGTGGAGCTGGGGCTCGGCCTCCTTCAAAGCCGAGAGAGCCTCCTTGAGGGTCTCCCGGGCCCGGAGCATCTTCTCGTCCCGGCGCCCCTCTTCGATGGCTCTCCGAACCTGGTCGAGCTTCTCTTCGAGCATGCTCTGCTCTTCTTGGTTCGCCTCGAAGGCCTTCCGGGCTCCTCGGTAGCTCTCCAGCCGGTCGGGCCGGATCCCGATAAAGACGTGGGTCGGGGCCTCGTAGATACTCCCGAGCTTTTTGCACCAGAGGCTCCCTCCGACGACTAGGTCCGAGGCGATAACCTCCGCCCGTCTCCCGTTAAGAACGCAGTTGAGCCCGGCGGAGACCTGGCTGTGCATAATGGCTTCCTCGACGAAGACGTGGCCCTCGCACCGGACGTCGGAGCTTTCGATGTACTTCGCGAAGAGGTTACCGCCGCACTCGATGCGACCGGCATCGTTGCCGTTTATTCCGGTCTTTAAGAGGACGTTTCCCCGGGCCTTTATCGTGGCCCGCCCCACGCCCCGGCCGACCTGCACGTCTCCCCCGGCCTCGATGACGAAGCCGTCGGCGATCTCCTTTTCTACGACCACCGACCCGTCGAAATGGATATTCCCGGTCTCGTAGTTTACGTTTTCGAGGGTAACCACCGGTTCGACGACGACAGCTCCGTGGATAAGCCGGACGTTCCCGGATTCGGCGGCAAAGAGCTTCCGGCGGTCGGAGCTCAGCCGGGTGCCCCTCCCGGGACGAAGCTCTACCTGTTCCCGGCTCGTTTCCGCCGGGACGAGAGTACTGCGGACGGTCCGGCCGTCTTCCGGGAGCACCGGGGGAAGCAGCTCCGCCAAGAGGTCTCCCTCCTCTTTGTTTTCGATAAAGTTCAGCTCTTTTAGGTTGATGCGGCCGAACTCCATCGCGAGGTAAGGCTTCCCCCGGATGGTGTTAAAGTGATACGCCACCTCCGCGGACCGCGCGTGGACGACCGGCTTCCCCGACGCGACCAACACGGCATCCCCGTACCTTTTGCGCCCTAAGAGAGACTCGATGGCCGAGACGTCGACGCCGTAGGTCACACTGCTCTCCTCGAGAGTCTTTACCACGTCCTCCGGCGTCGGTGGGGCGGCGCCCTTTTTGGGTGCGTCTATCTCGACCCAGGCGTGCATCTCGTCCTCGGAAACGGAGACCGCGATTTTTGACGAAAGGCGCGCCCCTTCGGGCCACTCGACGAGCCGCTCGGGTGTCCCTGCCGCCTCCTCGATGATCTCCCGTATCCGGGCGCTACTTACCCTGGGAATCCCGAGGAGGCGCATCCGGTTCTGCACGTCTTCGCGGTACACCGGTGCACCTCCGGCGTCTAGGGGATAGACGGTGAGGTAGGCCCACCCGTTGCGGTAAAAGAGGTCGAACTGTCCGTCGGAAGAACGCTTTGAATCCGGCATGCGGCTGTCTAAACATAGTAATAGCGCGCTCTTCGCACAAGTTCCGTTGTCGCCACGGTTCTGGGAAGCTACTTTAACCGGAGTGAATAAACGAACCGCTCGCCTCGGAAAGGAGCCTACCGCTAAGCTGATAGCCCGTCTTAGCATACCGGCCATTTCGAGCTTGATGATAAACGCCACCTACAACGTCGCAGACTCGATAATCGTCGGGCGCTTTGTCGGAACCGACGGCCTCGCGGCGGTGGGATTAAACTTTCCGGTAAACATCTTTCTCTTGACGATCGGAATCCTGATCGGAACCGGCGGCGCCGCCTTAGTCGGTCGGCGTCTCGGGGCCGAAGATCCGCAAGGTGCCAACCGGGCCTTCGGCAGCGCCTTGGCCATGATTATCACCATCGGTGTTGCCATCACGCTTCTCGGCCTCGCCCTCAACGGGGCGATCCTCCGGGGTCTCGGGGCTTCCGGAAACCTCTTTCCCATGGCCCGGGACTACTTTCTGGTTGCCATCTTCGGAAGCACCTTTGTCGCGGCGAACCACGCCCTCAACAGCTTTGCCTACGCCGAAGGGGCCGGTGCCGTCGGGTTTACCGGCCTTGCCCTCTCGAGCACCCTAAACATCGTCCTCGACTACCTCTTTGTCGTCAGTTTCTCCATGGGCGTCGCCGGCGCCGCCCTCGCCACGGTTATCTCTCAAGGCGCCGCGTCTCTTTTTCTCCTGGTCTACTTCTTTCTGCCCGGGAGCGTATTGCAGCCGAACATCTGTTTTTGCCGGGACGATATCGGCGAGGTAACCCGGGTCGGCTTTTCCGCCTCGGTCCGGACGCTCTCGGTGGTCCTCCTCGGCCTCGTCGTAAACCGCCAGGCCCTCGCCGCCGCCGGGGACCTGGGCATCGCCGTCGCGTCGGTCGTCTTCCGGAGCATCACCATCGTCCTGCTCCCGGCGATCGGCGTAAACCAGGCCTTTCTGCCGGTGGCCGCCTACAACTACGGCGCCCGGCAGTATCGCCGGATGATCTCCGCAGCCTGGCAGTCGGTCGTCTACGCCCTGGTCATCTGCTTTACGGCGAGCTTTTTCGTCATCGCCTACGCCGAAGGGCTCGCCCGGGTCTTTAACCCGGACCCGGAGTTCGTCCGCACCGCAGCGGAAGGCTTTCGGATAGCCTTTCGGCTTACGCCGCTCATCATCTTTAACCTCGTGGGGTCCGGTCTGTACCAGGCGGTCGGGGACGCCCGAAGGAGCCTTCTGATAGCGATCTCCCGGATGGGCTTCTTCTTCTTGCCCCTGATGCTCGTGCTGCCCGCGTACCTCGGTCTCTCCGGGGTATGGCTCTCCTTCCCCCTCGGCGAGATCGCTTCGGCCCTTTTCGCCGCGCTCGTCACCTGGCCGAAGCTCCGGGAGCTCGGGAGCGCAGAAAGAGCCCGGGAGGTCGTGACGGCCTAAATTGCCGGCGGTCTGAGCGAGGAGGCCGCCGGATTCGGTTTGCAAGCCGCCTGGGCGGAGGTATACTCTCCCCACTATGTTTGTTGCCTGGATTGCGAGTCTAATCGGAAGCCTAAACGCGAACCGCAAGCCCTTCGAGGTAGCCGGCGGGATGGCCTTCGGGCTTTTATTGGCGATGCTCCCCGCCGGAAACCTACTCTGGGTCGCGCTCTTTGCCTTTAGCCTCTTTCTGAAGATAAACGTGGCGATTATGTTTCTCTTTCTCGCGGTTTTCTCGCTGGTGGTTCCCTTCGCGGACCCGCTCTTCCACCGCCTCGGCATCGCCGTCTTGACCCATCCGGGGCTCTACGACTTCTTTACCCGGCTCTACAACGTGGCCCTCCTTCCCTTTACCCGCTTTAACGACAGTGTTGTGATGGGGTCTCTTATTTCCGGCGTCGTGCTTTTTCTTCCGGCACTGGTTCTCTTTCGGTTTTTGGTAATCCGATACCGGACGACCTGGCAGCCGAAGCTGGCGGAGAACAAGGTGGTCAAGTCGATCGCCCGGATCCCGATCGTTTCGAAACTCTCTTCCGGGATTCGACACTTTACCCGCCTCTACGGCGCGGTGCAGGGGGGCTGATCGTGGCCAAGAAGCTTCCGAAGATCCTGCGAAAGGAATACACAGAAAAGAAGTACCGCAAACGGCTCTTGTCCCGGGTGCACACCGAGAAGGGCAGAAAGCTCCTCGCCGAGCACTTCGCCCAGGAGGACGACGGGGTCTATCGCCCCGCTCCCGCCGCCGGGGCCCCGGAGACAGACGAGGCCCGGACGAAGGAGCTCGCCCGCCTCGCCAAGGAGATCAAGAAGAACCGGAGCGCCGTCCGGAAGGGACGGGTAATCGTTGTCCTGGTCGTTCTCGGGAGCATCGTCGCTTTCAACCTGCTCTTTAAGAACATGCTCCTCGAGCGGGGCGCCGAGCTCGGCCTCGAAGCAGCCTTTCGCGCTCGGGCAGAGGTCGACAACCTGCGCTTTTCGGCGCTCGACGGGAGCCTTACCATCGATTCGATCCGCGTCGCCGACCGGGACGCCCCGATGGAGAACCTCTTCGAGCTTGGACCGATAGCCTTCCGGATGCTTCCCGTCGAGCTTCTCAAGGGAAACGTCGTCATCGAGGAGGTGTCCGGGGAAGCGCTCCAGTTCGGTACCCCTCGGGCGACATCCGGAGCCCTCCCGCGTTTCGCCGACCCGGAGACCGCGGACGCGCCCGCCGGAGGAGCCGGAATCGACGCCGGTTCCGGGTTGCTTTCCGGCGGAGCTCTCGACCTTCCGGACCCCCGGGAAGTCGTTACTTCGTACATCAACCAGTCCGAGAGCCTCGCGGCCGTCGAGGTGCTCCGGGACGAAGCCCAGGAGGCCCGCCGGCGTTGGGAAACCCGGGTCGAGGAGCTTACACAAAGTGCCGAGCGCGGGGCCGCGGAGGCCGAGGCACTCCGCGGGATCGACCCCGGGGAGATCGACAGCGTCGAAGAGGCCCGGGGCGCCCTCGAAACGGTGGACCGAGCCCGGGGAACGATCCGGGGTCTCACCGAAGAGATCCAGGCCGCCGCCGGGGCTGCCGGACAGGATCTCTCGGCGCTTCAAGGGGTCGATTCTACCCTTCGTAGCGCGGTCGAGGCGGATGTCGACGACCTTCTCGGTCGGCTCCCGGGTTTCGAAGGCGGAATCGAAGGGTTGGTGATGGGACTGATCCAGGGTTACCTCGAGGAACGCCTCGGTGCCTTGTACGCCCAGGGAGAGCGTGGGCTCGCAATCTACCGGCGGTTACAGTCCGACGAGGAGAGGGAGCCCCGGGGGATAGGGCGCCGCGGAACCGTCGTCTCCTTCCCGAGTGCTACCTTCCCACGATTCTATCTCGGTATCGCCCGGGCATCGGTTGGGAATCCAGAAGAAGGGACCTTCGGTGAAGGCTCGGTGCAGTATATCTCGAGCGACCCGGACCTGGTTCCCCAGGCTCCCCGGGTTGCCTACGGAGACAGCCGACACGGAAGAAGACTCGATGTCGAAGCCGTCTTGCCGGCAGTTCAGGAGGGAAACGAACTGGCCGAGGTGTCCGTCTCTGTTTCTGGGGCGGATACACGATTGCCGGGCGACCTCAGCCAAGGAGTCTTCGACAGCTTGTCGGCTAAGAGCGACACGGCCATTCGGCTCCGCCTCGGGCGGGGGGGCCGGGGGAGCGGGAGTATCGACCTTCTTCTTCGGGGCACGAATCTTGGAGGCGAGGCCCCGGACGATCCGATCCGCCGCGCCCTCTACGACGGGATCGCCGGCGCCGAGAGCGTCTCCTTTGCCGGAGAGTTTGCCGTCGCCGACGGCCGCATCGTCGCATTGAGCGGAAGCTCGAACCTTGCTCAGATTCTTTCCGATTCGGTTGCCGCCCTCTTGCGGGAGCAGCGGCAACGCTACGAAGCCCGGCTTAGGGAGGAGCTGTCGCAGGTTCTCGAGGAGCGCATCGCCCTTCTTCGGGAGGACCGCCAAGAGCTCGCCTCGGTTGTCGAAGATGCCGAAGCCCTCGTTGGGCGGAGCGAATCCTGGAACCAGGTGGTTGCGGAGACCGATCGTGAGATCCGCCGACGTGTCGAAGCATTGCAGGGGGAGACGACCCGACGGGCCCAGGAAGAGGCGGAGAGCCGGGGCCGGGACGCCCTGGACCAGATTCGGAATCGTTTCTAGGTCTGCTCGATTTCGGCCCGTGTTACCCGGATAAGGCGGTCGACGTCGAGCATCAGCGCCGGCGTGCCGTCCCCGAGGATAATGGCGCCCGAGATGCCCTCCAGGCCGTCGAAAAGGCGGCCGAGGGGCTTTATGACGCTCTGATAGTTGTCTTGGACCCGGTCGACCACCAAACCGAGGCGTTCCTCATCGCTTTGGACCACCATTATCTGGGCCGAGAGGGTATCCGGCCGTGGGAGCCCGAAAAAGTCTCGAAGATCGTAGTAGGGTAGCACTTCGCCCCGAAGGTCTACCACTCCGAAGGTACGACGGGCTCCGAAGACCTCGGCGTCGAGGCACTCGATAACGTGAGCGATGTTTGCAAAGTAGTAGTTGCCACCGACCTGAGCCAAGACGCCGTCCACTATGGCCATCGTCAAGGGGATCCGGAGCGTCGCGGTCGTCCCCCCGGGATTCCCCGCTTCGAGGCGCACCGATCCCCCGACGCGCTCGACGTTCTTTCGGACCACGTCCATGCCGACTCCCCGACCCGAGACCTTGGTGGTCTCCGTGGCCGTGGAGAAGCCGGGTTGGAAGATCAAGTCGATAATCTGCTCCTGGCTCAAGTCGTGGTCCGGATCTATTAGGCCCTTCTCGATAGCCCTGCTGCGGATAGCGTCCTCGTTGAGTCCCTTTCCGTCGTCCCGGACCTCTATCTCGACGGTGCTGCCGACATGCCGTGCCGCGAGGGTGAGTCTTCCCTCGGGATCCTTTCCGGCGTGCTCCCGCTCCGACGGGGTCTCGATACCGTGGTCTGCACAGTTGCGCACCAGATGCATCAGCGGGTCCCGGAGCGCTTCGACGATGTTCTTGTCGAGCTCCGTTTCCGCCCCCTCGATCTCGAGACGGATGCGTTTGTTCAACTGGGTCGAGAGGTCCCGAACCACCCGGCGGAACCCCGCGAAGAGGGTGTCGATCGGCACCAGGTGCATCTCCATCGACAACTCCCGGAGCCTGCGTACCTGGTCTTCCAAGCGCTCGGCGAGGCCCCGCAAGGCGGTGTCTCCGCTTCCTGCGGCGTGGAGCAACAACCCGGACTGGGTCGAAACGAACTCCCCGACGAGGTCTACCAGAACGTCGAGCTTCTCCGTGGCGACCTTGATCGAGCGGTTTATTCTCTGGTCCTGGCCGTTATCCGCCGCTTCCCGGCGAAGCTGCTGCTCCCGAAGCGCACGGATAACTTCGCTGCCGGTTACACACCCCGCGGCCACCAAGGCCTCTCCGATACGCCCGCGTCGATTCAAGGCGGTGTCGACATCTTCGGCGCTCACCAAACCCCGTTGGAGCAGGAGCGCTCCGAGACGGGTAGACATTATCACTTCGTGGGCCGACGCGCCCCGGTCGATCTCCGACACGTCGACCTCAGCTTCGATCCCGGAGAAGATAAACGCGTCGTGGATCGCGTTCTCTCCGGCGGTCGTGCAGACGAGTATCTCCCAGGAGAGGTAGCACCGGTCCGCCTCGAGGCTGGAGAGGGGCGGCACATTTTGAGTGGTCGAAAGAGTGAGCGTTTCGCCGAGGCTCGATAACTCTTGGAGGACAAGCAGGGGATTCGTGCCGTTCAGAAAGGTTCGGGGACCCGGGGAGTAGTGCACCTGATAACAGCCCTGGGTCTGGTTTTCTTCGGTGGACACTGCTTCGGGACCCGGGGCAGAGGGTGCCGAGGTGCCGTTGTCTTGGGAAATCTCCGGAACCAATGCACGAAGCCGCGAGAGAATCTCCCGGGAGGTATCGCTCTCCTCGGCGTCTTTCCCCGCAAGCACCATCCGCGCAAGCTCGTCTTTCGCGGCGAGGGTTACCTCGACGATCTCCTTCGTTACCCCGATAACTCCGGATCGTAGGAGATCGAAGACGTTCTCCAGGTGGTGGGCGAAGCCGACGATAGCAGTAAGATCGAGCATGGCCCCGGAGCCCTTGATGGTGTGGAGTGCTCGGAAGGCGGCGTTAACCGTGTCGGCGTCCTGGGGGTCCGTCTCCAAGACGAGGAGAGCGTCTTCTAACTCGGCGAGGAGCTCGAGGGCTTCCTCGCGGTAGGTCTCGAAGGGGCTCGAGGAGCGGCTCATGATGACTCGGATACCTTGAGGGGGGGCAGACCGCAGAAGGCGATCATATTCTCGAGGCGGCGACGGCTCTCGTCTCCCGTAAGGAGCAGCTGCGTTCCCCCGGCGGAGCACTCCTTCTCGACGGAGTAGAGGAGCTGCAGTCCGACGAGATCGAAGTCGACGAGGTTCTCGAGGTCTATGGACAGCGTCGTGTCGCCGTTGCCTTCGAGGAGTCTCCTGAGGGCCGCCGCGTGGTCTTTTACTTCTTCGACCGTCAGGGACCCGGTAATGCTGTAGGTCATTGCTAGAAGGACACAGTCGAGACGAGTCGCCGGAGAGTGCCCAAAAGCTGATCCTTGGTAAAGGGCTTTACGATCCAGGCTGTGGCCCCGGCGTCCCTACCTTGCTGCTTCTTGTCGTCTTCCGACTCGGTGGTAATCATCAAAATCGGAATGGTTTTGGCGACGTTGCCGCCGCGAATAGCTCGGATCAGCTCGACGCCGTTCATCCGGGGCATGTTGAAGTCGGTAATCACCAGGACCGTGTCTTCGGTTAGCTTCTCCAGGGCTTCTTGTCCGTCGCCGGCCTCCACGGGGTCGAAGCCGGCGCCCTTTAGTAGCAGGCCGGTCATTTGACGCATCGACACCGAGTCGTCGACGACTAATACGCGATTGCTCATTCGGATGCTCCTTCAGTTATGGGTAGGCGGACCGTAAAGCGTACGATCGGCCGTGGTATTTCTTGGGTGTAGTCGAGGCCATTCGACGCTTCGATCGAAGCGCCGAAACGTCCAAGTATCCGGCGAGCTATGTAGAGCCCGGAGCCGTCCTTCCATCGTTCTTCGGGAATAGCAGTGGGAAAAGCGTCGAGAGTGTAGAACAGGTCGAAGATAAGCTCGCTCTGCTCGTAGGGGACGCCGACGACCGGCTCTCCCGAGGCGTCCCGTGCGCTACTTCGGTGGGCCTCGTTCTCTATGGTTATCACGAAGAAGCCGCCGTCGGGCCGCTCCTCGTAGGCAAAGTCGACGACGATCCGGCTTTCCTCCGGCGAATACTTGACGGCGTTTATCAGGAGCTCCTGGAGCACCTGCTCAAGATACTCCGGGTCGAGGGTCACCGCTTCTTCGGGAAAGCGCGTTGCCTCGAGAACCTGGAATTGGCGGGGGTTCGTCGCGGCAAGCCGTTCCAGGAAGGCCCGGAAATTGTCCAGAAGGGTCCTCTTTAGCTCGGTTACCGGAATGGACGTGGTGTTCATCTCGAGGGAATCGAGGTTACCGATAAAGGTAATGTAGTCGAAGATCTTCCTCTGGCTGTTTCCCGCTTCGACGATAAGCGAAACCAGCTCCCGAGGCAGCTGGTAGCTCTCGGCGGTGTCGTCTTTCAAATAATCCTGGAGCAACTCGATCCAGAGAAACCCGCCGCCTTGGTTTATCGCCCGGCCGAGAAGCTCGATTACCTGCTTGGTTTGTCGTGCGTCTTTGGACGCGTAGAGCTTTCGCCAGCTAAAAAGCTGCTTCCGCTCGAGGTCGAGAAGCTCTCGCTCGACGGCGACCTGCCGGGCGACTTGTTTGGCCTGTTGCATTTCCAGCACTCTTTCGATGCGAAACAGCAGGGCTTCCGGTTGAACCGGCTTGATCAAATAGTCGTCGGCGCCGTTGGTAAAGAGCTCGACCGCCGTCGCAACTTCGTCGCTTCCCGTCAGGGCAACAAAGGGGACTCGGTTGCCTGCCGATCGGAGGCTTCGAAGCAGGTCGGCCCCGGTCTTACCGGGCATGAAGTAGTCGGCAACCAGTACATCGGGTGGCTCGTCGTAGAGTTTGGATAGTGCTGTTTCGGCCGATTCGGCCGCATTAACCCGGTGCTCCGCCCCTGACAAAACTGCCGTCAGGTGGGCACGAACCAACGGGTCGTCGTCGACGATGAGAATAGTGGCCACGCCGACCTCCCCTTCAATTGATACGTTATATCCAATACTATAAATATCAACCTTTTCATTGGTCAAGGGGGGCCGGGAAAATTCCCGGCGGGGGGCCGGAGCCTGGGCACCGACCGCCGGGGCGCTACCCGATGCCGGGGGACGTTGCCTGGGCGGCTTGCTTCCGGGGTTGGTTGGCGATCATCACCCCGGCTACGACGAGAAGGGCCGCCAACCCGTGATGGTAGGAGATGCGTTCCCCGAGAATCAGGGCCGCTGCGACGACGGTGACGACGGGAATGCCGTTTAAGAAGACCGACGATCGGGCGGCACCGAGGCGGGAGAGGGAATAGTTGTAGGCGAGAAATGCGCCGAGGGTCGCTCCGAACACGAGGAAGAGGAGGGCACCAAGGGCAGCCGCATCCGGTTCGGGCCAGGCCCCGGTGGCACCGAGCCAGACAAACCCCGGGAGAAAGTAGAGGGTGCCGTAGAGAATCTGAAAAGCGGTTATCTGAAGAGTGGAAAGCGAGGCGGACAGAGACCGAGCCATAATAATGTAGCCCGAGGCGGAGAGGACCGCCAGGAATACCAGGAGGTTTCCCAGGGGGCTTCCCTCCCCGAGACTTTGCGTTCCATCCCAGAGAGAGAGGAGGGCGATACCGCCAATCGACAAGAGAGCCCCAAGCCACCCCCGGGGCGACAGGCGTTCCTTCAGCACGAAGGCGGCCAGGATCGCGACGACGACCGGAACCGAGGCGATGATAATCGAGGCGCTCGAGGCCGTCGTCCTCTGGAGGCCCGTGGTCTCGAATACGAAGTAGAGACCGGGCTCGAAGAGTGCCATCAAGGCGAGGCGCAGGTGGCTTCGAAGGGGCATTCGGGGCAGGCGACTACGCAACAGGATAATTGCGAAGACGAGGCTCGCCGCGGTAAACCGGAACACCATGTAGGCCACCGGGGAGAAACGTGTTAGGACGACCTTCGTAGCGACGAAGGAGCTGCCCCAGAGGATGACCGCGGCGAGGGCCGCGAAGTATGCGGCGGTGTTGTTCGAATGGTTGTCTGTCACGATTCGAGGACTCTATCCGAGGTCCGAAGCGACTGTCAAAGGGACCGAGAGTTCCTGCCTACCCGGGTAGTATTTACCCGGGCCTGCCGCTCTTGCGCCGCGATTCCGTCGTGGACGGGCCCTTACCGCCCAAACCGGGTCGGGTTTCGCCCCCCAGAGCGTACCGGTCTTGGCACGCTACTTGATTACCTCTTTGGGTGAACAGCGAGACGCACTACGAGGGGAGAATAGCCACAGTCCAGGGAAGCGTCGTCGACGTTACCTTCGAGGACCGACTGCCTTTTACCCGAACCCGTCTAGAAGCTGCAAAGGAGGACGGTGGCGCCGTCGTACTCGAAGTACTCCTCCACCTTAACCGCCGGACCGCCCGGTGCATCGCCATTACCGCTACACAAGGTTTGCGTCGGGGGGACTCCGTAAAGAATACCGGATCTCCGATCTCGGTTCCCGTGGGCGAAGCGCTCCGGGGACGGGTCATCAACATCCTCGGGGAGCCAATCGACAAAAAGGGAGAGATAACCGGTGAGCGCAGGCAACAGATCTACGCCGACCCCGTCTCCTTCAACCGCCAGATTACGGGAAACGCGCTCTACGAGACCGGAATTAAAGCCATCGACCTCCTCAGCCCCATCGAAGAGGGGGGGAAGGCCGGACTCTTCGGCGGAGCCGGCGTTGGAAAGACCGTCCTGATTATGGAGATGATCAACAACATCGCCCGGTTCCACTCCGGCATGAGCGTCTTCTGCGGTATCGGAGAGCGGAGTCGCGAAGGGGAGGAGCTCTACCGCGAGATCAAGGAGGTGGGGGTCCTCGAAAAGGCAGTCATGGTCTTCGGCCAGATGAACGAAGAGCCCGGGGCCCGGTTTCGGGTCGGATACACCGGACTGACCCAGGCCGAATACTTCCGGGACGAGAAACGACAGGACGTTCTCTTCTTGGTGGACAATGTCTTCCGCTTTATCCAGGCCGGCGCGGAAGTATCGGGGCTTCTCGGCCGAATTCCCTCCCGAGTAGGATACCAGCCGACCCTCGCCAGCGAATTGGCGGAGTTCGAGGAACGAATAACCAACACCGAAGCCGGGGCCATAACCTCGGTGCAGGCGGTATACGTCCCCGCGGACGACTTTACCGACCCGGCGGCGGTTCACACCTTCGGCCACCTCTCGGCGAGCATCGTTCTCTCCCGAAAGCGGGCGAGCCAGGGCCTCTATCCCGCCATAGACCCTCTCCAGTCCCAGTCCAAGATGCTGACTCCCACGGTCGTCGGAGAGCGCCACTACCGGATAGCCCGGGAAGTTCGTCGGACCCTCGCGGAGTACGAGTCGCTCAAGGACATAATCGCGATGCTCGGAATGGAGGAGCTTTCCGCCGAGGACAAGCAGGTCGTAAACCGGGCTCGGCGTCTCGAGCGCTTTCTCACGCAGCCCTTCTTCGTTACCGAGCAGTTTACCGGCAACAAAGGGCGGGCGGTCTCCCTCGACAAGACCCTCGAGGGCTGCGAGCGAATCCTCGGGGACGAGTTTGCCGACCTGGGAGAGGGAAGCCTCTACATGGTGGGCGAGGTCGACGAGGTCGAGAAGTCATGACCGTCGACGTATTCGTGCCCAGCCGGGGCCACCATTTCGAGGACATCGTCGCCTTGGATGTGGACACTGTCGAGGGACGCTACGGAATCCTCGAGCGCCATATCGACACCGCGATGGCCCTCGATGTGGGGCTGTTGCATATGCGGGACCAATCCCAGCAGGAGCACTTCGTCGGCCTCGACGGAGGAATCCTCGTCAAAGTGGGGTCGGATGTCCGCATTTCGACGGGCCGGGTCATTATTGGGCAGGGACTCGGGGTCATAGAGGAGGGTATCCAGGAGCAGCAGGAAGAGGAGGCGCGCCGGGAAGAGCACCAGTTGCGGGCCCTCGCCCGGCTCGAGCTCCAGCTGAGCCGGAGCATTACCGGCGCCAACCAGGGGCAAGGCTGATGCGGAAGAAAGCCGGGGAGTTTCGCTCCGAGCTGGGGAAGAAGGAGCGCCGTCGCTTGGCAGCCCAGAATCGGAAGGACGACGAGCGATGGTTTGGCCTCGGGATGCTCGGACTCGTCGGATGGTCCTTTTCTATTCCGGTTCTGATTCTCCTCGCCCTGGGAATCTGGATCGACGCAACCCGGGAGACCGACTACTCCTGGGCGCTGATGTTTTTGGGAATCGGGGTTATCGCCGGCGCGGCGAACGCCTGGTTCTGGATAAGGAGCGAACAACGACGAATAGAGGAAGATCATCGAAATGAATGACTTTGTACTATACCTCGGAGCCTTCTTGGCCGGCGGCGGCGTCGGAGCGCTCTTTTTTTGGGGGCTCTGGGTCTCTCTTCAGGTCGCCGGAAAGCGGGACGCCAAGGTGGGCTTTCTTATCGGAAGCTTTCTCCTGCGAACGGCGGTCGTCGTCGGGGTCATGATAGTCGTTTTACGCCTTTCCCACGCCTACGGCCTTGTCGCCTTTATGGTCGGCTTCTTGGTCTCGCGGTTCGTCATGACTCGCACCCTCGGGAGAGACCATGGCTAACACACCCGACGCCCTCGTTTTCTTTACCTGGGAGTTTGTTACGATCAACGGAACCTTAGTGTTCTCTTGGATCGTGATGGCCGTTATTCTTACCCTCGGCCTCTTGGCTACTCGGAACCTCCAGACCGGGCGGGACGTTTCCCGGCTTCAGAACGGTTTGGAGATTCTCGTTCGGGCCCTGCGTAACGAGGTAAAGTCCCTCGCCGGCCGGGAGAGTATGACCTACGTCTCTTTTATCGGGACCCTCTTTCTCTTTATTTCGATCTCCAACATTCTCTCTCCGGTCCCTTACTACCAGCCGCCGACTAGCTCCATCTCGGTTACAGCCGCCTTGGCGATCGCGGTGTTCGTGGCGGTGCCGGTCTACGGAGTCGCCGAGAAAGGGGTGAAGGGCTACTTGCGACACTACGTCGAGCCGTCGCCTGTCATGCTGCCCTTTACCCTTATCAGCGAGCTGTCGAGAACCCTCGCCCTTGCGATCCGCCTCTTCGGGAATATCTTGAGCGGCACGATGATCGTCGGCGTGCTTCTCTCGTTAGCGCCTCTGGTGGTGCCGTTGCTCATGGAAGTCTTCGGGCTGCTCATTGGGCAGATTCAAGCCTACATATTCGCCGCGTTGGCGGCTGTCTATATCGGATCTGCGATCCGAGTTCAGGACCGAGCAAAAAAGAGCTCAACAAGGAGTAATCATGGATAGCGTAACAATTATCGGAGCCGTCTCCATCTTAACCGCCGGGTTTACCATTGCTATTGGATCGATCGGCCCTGCCTTCGGGGAGGCTCGCGCCCTCTCGCAGGCCCTGGCCTCCATGGCCCAGCAGCCGGACGAGGCGGGCCGAATCAGCCGCACCGTGTTCGTTGGCTTGGCGCTCATCGAGTCGACGGCTATCTACGCCTTCGTCATTTCGATAATCCTCATCTTCGTAAATCCCTTCTGGACCCAGGTGGCGGGATAAGAGATGCAGTTCGATTGGTTCACCTTTGGGGCCTCACTCTTTAACTTTATCCTTCTGCTCATTTTGCTTCGTGTCTTCGTCTTCAAGCGGGTCGTCCGGGCGATGGAAACGCGAGAGAAGCGCCTTGCCCGGCAGTGGGACGAGGCACAGGAAGCTCAGGCAGAGGCGCAAGAGGAGAAAAGGCACTATCAGCAGCAGCTTGACGAGATAGAAGAGCAGCGAAAAGAGACTCTCGACGAAGCTCGAAAGGCCGCCGAAGAGGAGCGGGAACAGGGGGTCCAGAAGCTTCGGGAAGAGATGAACGAGAAACGACGCGCCTGGGAAGAAAGCCTCGAGGCGGAACACGAACGGTTCGTCTCCGAGGTCCGTACCCGACTTGGACAGGCCACCATCGACACGGTTCGCGCCACCTTGAAGGAGCTTGCCGACGTCAGCCTCGAGGAAAAGATGATCGACCGTTTTCTCGCCGGATACGACGGCCAAGCCGACGTCGATGCAGACAACATCGAGGTGTACACCGGGCATCCCCTCCCAGAAGAATCCCGGGGACGGCTCAAGGATCGTGTCAAAGAAATGCACCCCGGAGTCTCGAATGTAAACGTTGCCGTCGACGACTCGCTCCTCTGTGGAATCGAAATCCGGCTCTCCGACCGGCGCGTCGGCTTCTCCGTGGCGCACCACCTCGACACGGTCGAGGAGCGTCTCGGAGACGTCCTAAAGGACGCAAGAGGACGCGGGAGTGAGTAGCGACAGCGCCCTCTTTTCCAGTCTCGAGGCCATCGATTCCGCCGCCGGAGCCCTCTCGCCGAAGCATCTGACGAAATACGAAGAGGAAATCGGTGTCGTCGTTTCCGTCGGGGAGGGAGTCGCCCGAGTCTCGGGCCTCCCGAACACCCGAGCCCGAGAGCTCCTGGAGTTTCCCCGAGGAGTTCGGGGGGAAGCCTTCTCCCTCCTCGAAGACGAAATTGCCGTCATGCTCCTCGACCCCGCCGAAGAGCTCCGAGCCGGGGCCCTGGTTCGCAGTACCGGGCGCGTAACCAGCATCCCGGTTGGAAAGGGCTATCTCGGCCGGGTCGTGGACGCCCTCGGGCGGCCCCTCGACGGCAGAAAGCCTATCGACCAGGCTGAACGATGGCAGGTCGAGCGTCCTGCCCCGGCGATTATGGATCGCCGGCCGGTGGATCGGCCGCTTCAGACGGGTATCCAGTCGATCGACGCCCTTATTCCCATCGGAAGGGGGCAACGGGAGCTTATCGTCGGAGACCGGCAAACCGGCAAGACCGCCGTTGCCCTCGATACGATGATCAACCAACGCAATTCGCAAGTAATCTGCGTTTACTGCGCCATCGGAAAAAGGAGCTCCGCGGTGGCACAGGTGGTCTCAGATCTCAAAGAGTACGGCATTTTCGAACGCTCGGTGGTCGTCGTCGCCACGGAGAACGATCCCCCGGGTGCGAACTTCGTCGCCGCATACAGCGCTACGACCATCGCCGAGTACTTCGTCTCCCAGGGGCGGGACGCACTTATCGTCTACGACGACCTGACCCGCCACGCCCGGAGCTACCGGGAGCTGTCCCTGCTGCTCCGGCGTCCACCCGCTCGGGAGGCCTACCCCGGCGATATCTTCTACGTACACTCTCGGCTCCTAGAACGGGCGACCCAGTTCGACGACGAGCACGGCGGGGGATCCCTGACGGCTCTCCCTATCGTCGAGACCCAGGAGCAGAATATCTCCTCCTACATCCCAACCAATCTCATCTCCATTACCGATGGGCAACTCTACCTTTCGCCGACCCTGTTTCAGCAAGGGGTCTTGCCGCCGGTAGACATCGGTGAATCGGTCTCTCGCGTCGGGGGCGACGCCCAGGTGGCGCCCTACCGGCGAGTCGCTGGGGACCTTCGTCTGGCGTACAGCCAGTTCGAGGAGCTCGAGAACTTCGCCCGCTTCGGCGTTCGCCTCGACGAGGAAACGCAGAAGACCCTCGATCGAGGGCGTCGTGTCCGGGAGGTGCTCAAACAGCCCCAGTACCAGCCGCTTCCGGTCGGCGACCAGATTGTGACGTTGCTTTCGGTTACCCGGGGAATCCTCGACGAGGTTGAGCTGGAGAAGGTCGGCGAGGCGAAGGGCCGAATTCGGCGGCGCTGCCGGGAGCAGGCAAGGGAGCTGATGGAAGCCTTGGATAGGGGAGCTTCGTTGAGCGACGACGACTTCGACCGCCTCGCGGAAATAGCGACGTCGGCGGCCGAGGGGCACGACTCCGGGGAGGATTCCGGTGGCGAGTAAACAGGCCCTCGAGCGCCGAATTTCGAGCACCGAGGACATGTCGTCCATCGTCTCGACCATGAAGTCGCTGGCGGCGGTCAACGTCAGGCTATTCGAAACGGCTCGCCAATCTCTGGAGGCACAGGTCGACGTCCTCGAGCGCGGCTTTCAAGTCGCCTTCGCCGGAGGGCCTTTACCCGGGGGAATGGACTTTGGTGGACCGAACCGGGAAGGAGATGGAGGGTCACTCTACCTCATCTTCGGCTCGGCTCAGGGTATGTGTGGACAGTTTAACGACCACTTGGCGGACTACGTCGACCGCGAGGTTCAGCGTCAGGACCGGGGCCCCGAAATGTTCGTCATAGGAGAGCGAATCGCCGGAAGTCTCGCCGGTATGGGTTACTACGCGCATCAGACCCTTCCCGCCGAGAGCTCTTTTGACGGGGTGACCGAGCTAGTCTACGAGCTACTACAAAGGATCGAAGACGCCCGGGGGAGGGGCATTCGCCGGGTGTTTCTTTTCCACAACGAAGCGGCCGGCCGGGTCTCCCATCGCCCGACTCACCGTCAGATTCTGCCCCTCGACGAGGTGTGGCTTGCCATTCTTCGGCGCGAAGCCTGGCCGGGCCCGACCCTTCCCCAAGCAATGACCTCGACCCCACGGCTCCTCGAAGAGTTGGTGACCAATTACCTCTTTTCCGTCCTCTACCTCGGAGCCCTCGAGAGCTTGGCCGGGGAGAACGCGGCACGCCTGTCTTCCATGCAGGCCGCCGAACAGAACATCGAGGAACAACTCGACGACCTTCATCGGGAACACAACCGTCGGCGTCAGGCGGAGATTACCGAGGAGCTCCTCGATATCGTAGGCGGCTACACCGCCCTCGGTGGGTAGCTGCTGTTTCATTGTCCTCGGCTACGTAACCCGATAACTCCAACCACAATCTGACCGATAACCGC
>CAZTRQ010000027.1:18718-21444 GCA_964616245.1 uncultured Spirochaetaceae bacterium
ATTGTCCTCGGCTACGTAACCCGATAACTCCAACCACAATCTGACCGATAACCGCGGGGGCCAAACTGGCGACTCCTATAACCGCCCACTCCCGTGGTCCCAGGGGCGCTACGTGGAGGATCCCCGCGAGGGGGCCCCAAAAGGCCGCGAGGGCGAAGAGTGCGGTGCAGAGGGCGAGGGCGCCCCAGACGAAGGGGTTCGAAAGAACCTGGTTTCGCCAGAGGCGGCTCCGGGGAGAGCGCATGTTAAAGACGTGCCAGAGCCGGGCGAAGCCGATTCCCAAGAACGAGACCGACACCGCCAGGTTCCGGTCGCCGGTCGTCTCAAACACCCAGAAGAACGCCCCGAGGACGGCTCCGGCGATAAGGGCACCCCAGGCGAAGATCGCCCCGAGGTGGGACGCCTCGAGGACCCCTTCCTCCGGGTCCCGGGGCGGTTCGGTCATTATCCCTTCGTGTCCTCCCCCGAGGCCTAAGGCGAGGGCCGGAAAGACGTCGTTTATCACATTTAGATAGAGTATCTGCAGCGGCAGGAGGGGGACCGGCGCTCCGACAACCGTGGCCCCGGCGACGATGAGAATCTCGGCGACGTTTCCGGAGGTCAGGTAGATGGAGAAACGGCGTATGTTGTCAAAGATGATGCGGCCGTACTCGATCGCCGTCGCGATGGTCTCGAAGCGATCGTCGGTCAGGACCAGATCCGCCGCCTCCTTCGCGACGGCCTCTCCCCGCTCCCCCATCGCGATGCCGATGTCCGCCTTCCGGAGCGCCGGAGCGTCGTTTACCCCGTCCCCGGTCATCGCGACGATGTCCCCCTCCTCCTGATGGAGCTCGATAAGCGTCAGTTTCTCCTCGGGGCTCAGGCGGACCACCGCGTCGGCGGCCACGACACGGTGGCGCTCCTCGGCGTCTTCGATCCGGTCGAGGGCCTCTCCCCGAAGCACCGACGACCCCCCCCGAAGCAGTCCGATCTGCCGTCCGATAGCCGTCGCTGTCTCCTCTTGATCCCCGGTTATCATGACCGTCCTGACCCCGGCCCGCCGGAAGGTCTCGATGGTCGTGGCAACCCCCTCCCTTGGCGGGTCTTCGAAGGCAACGAGACCGAGGAGGCGAAGATCCCGGTACAGCTCTTCCCGGGGAAGCTCCCGGGCATCATCCACCGTTCCGAGGTCCCGGACCGCCAGAGCGAGGACCCGCATACCGTCGGCCGCCATGGCGCGGTTGCGATCCTCCACCTGCCGCCGGACCTCCTCGTCTATGTCCTCCGCATTCTCGGCATCGCTCCCCGTCGCGTAGGTTGTCGCGATGCCGAGGACCGCCTCGGGAGAGCCCTTTATCGCGGCGAAGGCGCCGGAGGAACCCTCGTGGATCGACGCCATCAGCGCCAGGTCGGGGTCGAAGGGAATTTCCTTCATCCGGGGGGTCTCTTCGAAGAGGCGCGCCTTGCTCATCCCGGAGGCGGAAGCCGCCTCGAGGAGCGCCTGCTCCATCGGTTCTCCGGTCTCCTCCGCGGTGGGCCCTTCCGTACAGAGGGCCCCGATGGTCAACGCCCGGGATAGCAGTCCCGACGCGTCCTCGGCGCCTCGATCGAAGCCGATCTCCCTCGAGCCCTCCTCGGCGCCGGGAAAATAGTACCGACGAACCGCCATCCGGTTCTCGGTCAGGGTTCCGGTCTTGTCCGTTAAGATAACGGTAGTGGATCCGAGGGTCTGAACCGCGGCGAGGCGCCGGACCAGGGCGTTCCGCCGGGCCATCCGGTACATTCCCCGGGCTAAGGCCAGCGTAGCAACCACCGGAAGCCCCTCGGGAACCGCCGCGACGATAAGGGCGATTGTGGTCTCGAGCATTACCATCGCGTCCTTACCCCCAAGGACGCCGATAGCACCCACCACGATCGACACCGCGATAATAGCCTTTACCAACAGAGACGCAAGCTCGTCGAGTTGCCGGGTCAAGGGATCGCTCCCCCCTTCCGCCTCCGTCGCAAGCCGAGCGATGGTCCCCACCTCGGTATCCATCGCCGTGGCGACCACAACGCCCTTTCCGTCCCCCTCTTGGATCCCGGTGCCCTTGTAGACCATGTTGCTCCGGTCCCCGAGGGGCGTATCGGCGGGGATTTCCTCGGTGCTCTTCTCGACGGATAGCGATTCGCCGGTAAGGCTCGACTCGTCGACTTCGAGCCCCTCCGATTCGAAAAGACGAAGGTCCGCCGGGGCGACGTCCCCTTCGTCGAGAATGCAGATGTCCCCCGGCACCACCTTCGCCGCCGGGATCTGCCGGCGTTCTCCGTCGCGGATTACCGTCGCTTTGCGAGTGTCCATCGCGGAGAGGCTCTCCAGAGACTTTGAAGATTGAAGCTCGGTAGCAAACCCAATCCCGGCGTTGACCAGCATCGCGGCCAGAATCGCTAATCCGTCCAAATGGTGGCCGAAGGCGAGGGAGAGGCCCGCGGCTAACGCCAGTACGATCATGATGATGTTCGCGAACTGGCGAAAGAGGATCTTCCAGGGGGACGTGCGTTCGGCAGTATCGATGCGGTTCGGACCGTATTCCTCCAGGCGACGCCGCGCTTCGTCGGCCGAAAGCCCCGCTTGGCGTTGCGATTTTAGGCTCCGAATAACCTCTTTGGTTGATTGGTTCCACACCGGTGGTCGAGTAGCCTTATTCATAGGGATAATTCTACACTGCTTGCAGTGGTATTCGAAGGATGTATAGAGAATAATAGCT
>CAZTRQ010000027.1:21544-23040 GCA_964616245.1 uncultured Spirochaetaceae bacterium
TCCATGAGCGTAAAGGCTTCCTTCCATGGCCTAATCGGCTCTTCGCCGACCATGGAAGCGCTATTTCAGGCGATTCGAGACGTCTCGAATATAATGGTTCCGGTTCTTATCCACGGAGAGAGTGGAACCGGAAAAGAGCTCGTCGCCCGGGCCATCCACGCCGAGAGCGATCGGCGGGAGGCCCCTTTCCACGCCGTCAATACCGGGGCCATTCCCCGGGAGCTGATCGAGAGCGAGCTCTTCGGTCACGAGAAAGGCTCTTTTACCGGAGCGGAGGGCCTTAGACGGGGCATCTTCGAGGCGGCCAAGGGCGGGACCGTATTTCTCGACGAGATTGCGACGATGGAAGAGCGGACCCAGATAAGCCTTCTGCGTTTTCTCGAGACGAGGAAGTTCAACCGGGTAGGTGGGACCGTCGAGCACCAGGCAGACGTAAGAATTCTGGCGGCCAGCAACGTTGACCTCGGCGCCGCCGTCGCCGAAGGGGAGTTCCGGCCGGACCTGTTCTACCGGCTAAACGTCTTTCCGATCCACATCTCTCCCCTCCGGGACCGACAGCAGGACATAGGCGAGCTCTCGAGCCATTTTATGGAGCGCTACGCCGTGGAATTCCAGCGGAATGTCAACCGGATTGCCCCGGAGGCCCTCGCCGCCCTCTCGTCCTTCCACTGGCCCGGGAACGTCCGGCAGCTCTCCAACGTGATGATACGGCTTGTCGTCGGCTCACGGTCCGACGCGATCGAAGCCGGAGACGTTACCGAAGCCCTGGCCCAGAGCATGAGCTCCCTCGGAGCCGACGTGCAGCCCCCCGCCCCGGTGTCCACTCCCTCGGCGTCCACCGACGGGGAGTTAGCCGCCGGAACCTCCATCGAAGAGGCGGAACGGCAGCTCATCATCAACACGCTGTCACAAGAAGGTATAAGCCGGACCGAAGCGGCGAAGCTCCTCGGTATTAGCAGGAAGGCGCTCTACAACAAGATCAAACAGTACGACATCGAGATCTAAGCCTCGGCACGCTTCTTGCTATTTCTTTGGTGTGAAGCGAAGCTCAAACCGCCTAAGAGGCTACGATGTCGTTGGCCCCTCCGAAGGACTCGGACGGCTGGAGCAGGTGCTGTTTTCCCCCCAAACCGGGGAGTGCAGGTTCCTACAGTTCTCCAGCAGCGGTTTCTTACCCTTTTCTACCCTCGATTCGATAGACGACGACTCTAAAACGATCGCGCTAAAGGACCACGGTGCTATCGGAGGCCGGCAGAGCCACTCGGAATCGGAGCCGGACCCCCGGTTGGTCGGCACCCGGGACCTTCTCGAGTACGCGGTCGTAGAAGACCGCGTGCACCTCGGCTTCGTATCCGACTTTGTCCTGGACCCCAACTCGGCCGCCGTGGAGCACATCATCGTGTACTTCCTACACGGGGTCCGGGAGCAGGTCGTCGACATGAAGCGCATTATCGAAATCGATCACACCCATTCAGTCCTCTTTATGGACGGAGACT
>CAZTRQ010000028.1:0-15171 GCA_964616245.1 uncultured Spirochaetaceae bacterium
GGAATGTCGCGAGCCGGCCGCCTCCAAGGTCTATCGCTGCCGATCCCGGCGGCGCTTCTCTTACTCTTATCGGGATGCCGGACCTTCGCTCCGGCAATTGCGGTCTCCTCGCGGATGGAGATAGAGCTCTAGTGCGTCTCCTCCTCGCCGGCGCCGGGCACGCCCACCTCGACCTCTTGTCGAGCCTCTCCTCCTTCCGCGCCTTGGGTTGGGACGTGGACGTCGTCTCGCCCTCACCCTACCACTACTACTCCGGCATGGGGCCTGGGCTCCTTGCCGGCGACTACTCTCCCGAGGAGGCCCGCTTTCCCGTGCGACAGATCTGCGAAGCCGAAGGAGCTGTCTTTCACGAGGACAGGCTTACCGCGATCGAAGCCGGCGAGAACAGGGTCCACCTCGCTTCCGGCGGAGTACTCTCCTACGACCTGCTATCCTGCAATCTTGGAAGTCGGGTAGACGCCGAGGGGCTCGAAGTGGCCACGGGGGTTCCGGAGGACAGCTTCTTTCCGGTCAAGCCGATAGAAAATCTCCGCGCAGCGCACCTCCGCCTGTCAAAGCTTCCGGCGGCAGGCGGAGGCTCCGTTTCCGTGGTCGGAGGCGGCCCCGCTGCGGTGGAGATCGCCGGAAACGCCGCAGCGCTCTTGGATCGGAAGAGCCGGGAAGCCGGGGTTCCGGTACCGCCTATTCGACTCTGCGCCGGCGGCGAGTTTCTTCGAGGTTTTCCCGAGCGGCTTCGGCGGATCGCCCTGCGTACCCTCGAATCCCGGGGGGTGCAGATACACCGCGGCTACATTCGAAAGATCCAGCCGACCGGTGTCGAGTGCGCCGACGGCAGTTTTGTCGAATCGGAGGTCGTCGTTCTGGCGACCGGTGTCCGACCTCCGGGGTGGCTTCGAGAGAGCAGCCTTGCGCTCGGGGAGGACGGGGGGATCCTCGTCAACGCTCATCTTCAGTCGGTAAGCCATCCGAATGTATTTGCCGGCGGGGACTGTCTGAGCTTCCAACCGAAGCAGATTCGTCGCGTTGGAGTACACGCCGTGCGGCAGAACCCGATCCTTCTCGCCAACCTTCTCTCGGTGGCCGAAGCCGGCGGGGCCCCGGGGGCAGCGTTTCCCCGACGTTTCTCGCCACAAGCGCGGTTTCTCCTTATTCTTAACCTTGGGGGCGGGCGCGGCGTCGCGGCAAAGTGGGGTATGGTTTTCGACGGGTCTTTGGCGTTTCGCATCAAGGACCGAATCGATCGCGGTTTTGTCGGGAGTGAATGACGGCCATGGCGACTAAACCAACTATTCTGATCGTAGACGATGACCCGGTGGTTGCCGAGCTTTCCAAGACTATCCTGGAAGGGGAAAAGCTTGGGTCGGCAGTGGTCTGCACCGACAGTCGAGAGGTCATCGAGATCCTCAGGCAGAAGGACATCGCAGTCGTGCTCCTCGACTTGTACATGCCCCACAAGACCGGGCAGGATCTTCTTCCGGACATCGTCTCGACGGCCCCGAACACCCACACCATCATGCTTACCCTGGAAAACAGCGTAGATGTAGCCGTCGAATGCATGCGCCTCGGGGCCTTCGACTACATGACGAAGCCCGTGGACGAAAACCGCCTCGTGACATCGGTTTCCCAGGCCCTAAAGTTTCGAGAGCTCCAGAAAAACGTTCAGATTCTCTCCGGCGCCGAAGACGACGTGACGCTGAAGGACCCGGAGGCGTTTCGGGAAATCGTTACCGCAAGTCCGCGGATGGGTCGGATATTCCACTACATCGAGAACGCCGCGGTTACGCCCCACGCCTTCCTGATAACCGGGGAGAGCGGCACCGGAAAAGAGCTGATTGCCCGGGCGCTTCACCAGGTTTCCGGGCGGCGGGGCAAATTCGTCGCGGTCAACGTTGCCGGTCTCGACGATACCATGTTTTCCGACACCCTCTTCGGGCACGTCGCCGGAGCCTACACCGGGGCCCTCAAGGCGCGGGCCGGCCTCATCGAGGCGGCGACCGGCGGAACACTCTTCCTCGACGAGATCGGCGAGCTCGATCTTCCGGCGCAGGTCAAGCTGCTTCGGCTCCTCCAAGAAGGGGAGTACTACCCCCTCGGGGCCGATCAGCCTCGTATTTCGAATGCCCGGATAGTAGCGGCGACGAACGCGGACCTTCACCAGAAGCAGCAGGAGGGTAGCTTTCGGAAGGACCTCTACTACCGTCTCCTGACGCACCACGTGTCCCTACCGCCGCTCCGGGAACGCCGGGAAGACATCCCCCTCTTGGCGGAGCACATTCTCGGGACTCTCTCGACGGTGGGCGGGGGCCGGGCGCCTCAGCTCTCCCCGACGGCTCTTACGCTCTTGAGCCGATATCGGTTTCCGGGTAACGTCCGGGAGCTCCAAGCCCTCCTTCTCGACGCGGCGAGCCGAACCGGGGAGGGCGTCATCCCCGACGACTACATCTCCGAGCACCTCGTCTCCCAAGCAGGCGGCCGAACAGCCGAAAACGAAGAGCCCGGGATCTCCTACGACGGACCCTTCCCGAGCCTCCGGCAGGTCGAGGAGCACTTTATCCAGGAAGCCCTCGCTCTCTCCGGCGGTAACCAATCCGCCGCCGCCCGTCTCCTCGGGGTTAGTCAATCCAAGCTTAGCCGCTGGTTGAGCCGGGACCCCATGCAAGACGCATAGCTCGCCCTAAAGTGCAATATTCTTCTATCTCTTTGTAATGCAAACACGTGGCTGTGCTCTGCCTCCGTAATCTATGCGATCTGCATGGCGGACGCTCTTGGCTCTCGGGGGCAGAAAAGCTTGTAAACTAATACTATAAAAAGACTTACGTCTTTTTGTGCAGGGTTGGCACGTTTACTGCAATAAAGGTGGCAAGTAATAAAGGATGTAAAAACAGGTAAAAAGCCCTGGTAAGGGCTTCTGCCGACTCTCCATCCAACTACTCCTCCTTCGCTCCGGGGTGCACCGCCGCACCTCGGGGCACCTTTTTTTACTCCAATGTCTATAGATTCTTGAAAAACGTTTCGATATAGGGTAAGAATACGTAAGTGAGGAGGGAGAGACGATGAAAAGCAAAGTCGACTACCCGAGCATGAACGAGAAAGAGCCGGAAGGGCTCAAACCGGACGGGACACCGTACCGCGTCCTCATCGTCGATGACTCCATGTTCGTCGCAAAACAGTTGAATCAAATTCTGACCTCTGCAGGATTCGAAGTCGCAGGGACCGCTGCCGACGGGGAACAAGCCGTCGAGAAGTACAAGGAGCTCCACCCGAACGTCGATCTGGTTACCATGGACATAACCATGCCAAAGATGGACGGAGTGACTGCCCTCGAGAAGATAATCGAGTTCGACAAGAGTGCAACGGTCGTGATGGTAAGCGCCCTGGGCAAGAACGACCTGGTGAAGAACTCGCTCATGATCGGCGCAAAGAACTACATCGTAAAACCGCTGGACCGAGCCAAGGTTCTCGAGCGCATCCTTCACAGTCTAAAGAAATAGTCTCAGCCGGCGTGGCACGACTTCTGCTGTCCCGGCTCTTCCGCCTTGTGGTAACGGTGTGGCTGGTTTCCACCGCGGTCTTTCTTATCCTAAGGGTAATTCCCGGGGACCCCGCGGAGACTATCGCCGGTATCGACGCAAGCGATGCGGAGATAGAAGCGATACGGGCTCGTCTCGGTACCGAAGAGTCGCTTGTCCGGCAATATGGTAGCTGGCTCGGGGATGTCGCCGGGCTTAATTTCGGCAGATCGTTCTACACCGATCGAACCGTGCGATCCCTCATCGTCGAGCGCCTGCCGGTAACCCTCGGTCTGGCCTTCGGCGGTTTCGTCGTTGCCCTTGCGATAGCCGTTCCCCTCGGGGTGGCGTCGGCGGTTCGACCCTGGACGCCCCTGGACTATTTCGGGATGACCGTCTCGCAAGTGGGAATGGCTTTACCGAGCTTCTGGCTCGGCATTCTGCTTCTGCTGCTGTTCTCCATCTGGCTTCGTGTTCTTCCCCTCTTCGGCGTCGGCACCGCGGCACACTTCGTGCTTCCGAGCCTGGCCTTGGGGATTGCCCGGGGAGCCTTTCTGCTCCGGGTTGTCCGGGGAGCGGTTCTCGAAGAGATCAAGAAGGACTACGTCGTGGGTGCCCGGGCGAAGGGGCTTGCCGAGGCCCGGGTTCGCTACGTTCACGTCCTCCGGAATGCCATCTTGCCAGTCCTGACCGTCGCCGGAATACAGCTCGGCTACCTCATCGGCGGCGCCATTGTCATCGAGGAGGTATTTTCGTTGCCCGGGCTCGGGCGTCTGTTCCTCTCGGCGATCCACAACCGCGATTTCCCCGTGGTTCAGGGGGGCGTCGTCTTCGTGGCCATCATCTTTTCCCTCCTGAGCGCCCTCGTAGACAGCCTCTACCTTGTCTTGAATCCGCGGCTCCGCCGGGGACAGGCGCCGTGAGCACGCCGCGACTGGACATCCGGGGCCTCGAAATCTCGCTCCGGGGCAAGGGTGGCAGGGTACCGATCCTCCGTGGTATCGATCTTAAGGTCGCCCCCGGAGAGGTTCACTGTGTTGCCGGTGAATCCGGATCCGGGAAGACAGTCACCTGCCGGGGTGCCCTACGCCTGCTCGCGGCGCCCCCCTTTTCCTACGACGGCGGAGCGGTGCTCCTTGACGGAGAGGATATTCAGCGGCTTTCCGGGAGGGAGCTCCGAAACACCTGGGGGCGCCGGGTCGGGTTGGTGTTCCAGGAGCCGGGGCAGGCCCTTAACCCCTCTCTGACGGTGGAAACCCAACTGCGGGAGCACATCCTTCGGCACCTCGATCTCCCTGCTCCGGTGCTGCGGGAGAGGCTCGTCGAGCTTTTAACCGGCGTCGAGCTGCCGAACCCCGAGGCCCTTCTCCGTCGGTATCCCCACGAGCTCTCCGGGGGAATGCAGCAACGGCTTGGGATCGCCATCGCGACAGCCTGTGGACCCGAGCTCTTGGTTGCCGACGAGCCTACCTCGGCCCTCGACGTTTTGATTCAGGACCAGATTCTTGACCTCTTTCTCCGGGTCCGTCGGGAGCAACAGCTGTCGATTCTCTTCGTAACCCACGACCTCGGGGTGGTCGGGAGAATCGCCGACCGGGTGAGCATTCTCTACGCAGGCCGGATCGTAGAAACGGCCTCACGAGAGGCGCTCCTCTCCCGCCCCCTGCACCCCTATACCGGACTGCTCCTCGCCGCGGTTCCCCGTCCCCGGCATTCCGGTCGCCGCCTCGCGACCATACCCGGGGTGCCGCCCCTCCCGGAAGATGTGCCCCAGGGGTGTCCATTCCACACTCGGTGTCCGATGGCGGGGGAGCTGTGTCGACGGGAACGGCCGCCTTTGGAAGAGAAGCCGGGGGCGGAGACGTCGCATCGGGTGGCCTGCCACTTTCCCGGTTCCCTCCACAGGGACGTTGCCGGATGAGTTCTCCTGGTGCGCCCCTTCTCGAAACCCGGAACCTCTGCAAACGCTTTGAATCCTACGGGAGCTTCGGTCGTGTGCTCCAGACCACCACCGCTCTCGAGGACATCTCCTTCGACGCCTACGAAGGGCGAATTCTCGGAGTCGTCGGAGAATCGGGATCCGGAAAGACGACCCTCGT
Organism: uncultured Spirochaetaceae bacterium; assembly: GCA_964616245.1. GTDB lineage: Bacteria > Spirochaetota > Spirochaetia > DSM-27196 > PWMO01 > CAYPUT01. The sequence continues at coordinate 5,609 of CAZTRQ010000028.1, forward strand.
CCGGTGCCTCGGGGGCCTCGAAGCGCCGACGCAAGGGACGATCCGGTACCGCGGAGCCTCGCCGAGAGAGATCCAACTGGTTTTCCAGGGACGGAGCCTGAATCCCCGTCTGCGGGTTCGGACGAGCCTCGGGGAGGCGCTGGGAAACCGAGGCGTCTCCCGAAAAGAGCAGCGTCGCCGGGGAGAAGAGCTCTTGGACCTGGTCGGTCTTGCCCCGGCGGTCCTCGACCGCTTTCCCGGACAGCTCTCCGGAGGGCAGCGGCAGCGGGTGGCCATCGCCAGGGCACTCGCGATGGAGCCGAAGGTGCTTCTCTTAGACGAGCCGGTTTCGAGCCTTGACGTATCGGTTCAGGCTCGGGTGGTCAACCTTCTGCTGGACCTCCAAGAAGAGTTAGGGCTCACGATGGTCGTTGTTTCCCACGATCTAACACTTATTTGCTACCTTTCACACCACATAGTAGTCCTCCGGGACGGGCGGATCGTCGAAGAGGGAGAGACGGATACGGTGTTTACCGAGCCGAAGCATCCCTACACCCGACGGCTTCTCGAGAGCGCCGCGCTCCTAGACCGGATGGATGATACCTAAGGGGCATTTTATGAACCGTCGACATACATTCGTTGTGCTTGGGAGTCTCTTGCTCTTCATGCTGATATCGGTGCCGGGCTATTCCCGCGGTGGCCGGGAGGGGACCGCCGCCGGCGGGGCCGAAAGCCACCTGAGGTTCGCCATCTCGGGAAACCCCGATACCCTCGATCCCCACGCCACGAGCGGCACCCTCACCTTCCAGGTGGCTCGAAGCGTATACGATACGCTTCTGGAGCCGAATACCGAAGGCGAGCTGGTACCGGCCCTGGCGGAGTCCTGGGATGTCTCCCCGGACGGGCTCGAGTGGAGCTTCCGACTCCGGAGAGGCGTGCGCTTTCACCACGGCAGGGAGCTCTCCGCCGGCGACGTGGTCGCCACGATTAACCGGATAATCGATCCGGCCTTCGCCTCGCCGAATATCTCGGATTTTGAAGCGATCGAATCGGTGGAAGCCCTCGACTCGCAGACCGTGCGCCTTACGCTCTCCCGGCCCCACGCGCCGCTTCTTGCTGCGCTTGCCTCGGGTTGGGCCGCGATCCTTCCTGCCGACTTAATCGCTTCGGGGCACGACTTCGGTAGCGAGCCCATCGGGACCGGCCCCTTCGTCTTCGAAGAGTGGGTTCGAGACAGCCGGATCGTCCTGCGGCGTAACGATGGCTACTGGATCGACGGGAAGCCCCGGATAGACGGCGTGACGTTTTTTGTTATCACCGAGCGAGCGGTTCAGGTTCAGGGACTGATTACCGGGGAGCTCCACGTCGTCGATATCGTAACGGACACCGACGTCGACCTCTTGAAGTCGACGCCCGAGACCACCGTCGACACGGACCTCTCGAGCCTGGTTATGGTGCTCGCGGTAAACAACGCCCGGGAGCCCTTCGACGACCTTCGCCTGCGCCAGGCCATCTCCCTCGCCATCGATCGCCGGCCGGTTCTCGATGTCGCCTACGGCGGCGGGGAGCCTGTCGGAAGCTTTATTGACTACGGGGACCCGGCGTATCCGAGCTTTGCCGACACCTATCCCTACGATCCGGTTCGGGCGCGAGACCTTCTTGACGAGATCGGGATCCCGGAGGGGTTCGTTGTCCGGATCGCGGTGCCTCAGAACTTCCAACCTCATGTTCGGGCCGGCGAAATCTACCAAGACATGTTGCGCGAAGTGGGGCTCAACGCCGAGCTCCGCCTCCTCGATTGGTCGACTTGGCTCTCGGAAGTATACCAGGGAAGCGACTTCGACCTGACGGTCATCGGCCACACCGGCAAGCTCGACCCGGACGGAGCCCTCGGCCCCTACGACTCCCCGGACAACTATGTACGCTGGTCTAACCCAGAGGCGGCGCAGCTCATCTCCGAAGCCCGGCGAGAAGTCGATCAGGAGTTGCGGGTCCGGATGTACACCCGGGTACTCGAGATAATGGCCGTCGAGCTACCCCACGTCTACATCGGGTCGAACTATCGTCACGTAGGTCTTCGAGGAAACGTCCGGGGCTTCCACATGGATAGCAAGCTCGACACGTTCGACCTTCGTAACGTCGAGCTAAGGTAGGGCGGGAGGCGGTCTTGAAAGGAACACGACTACCCCGGGGAAGACGGATTCTCGGGGTTACCGTGGTTATAAGTCTGGTTGCAATTGTCGCAGCCTCTCTCTTTGCGCCTCTTATCGCTCCCCAGGACCCCTTGAGCCAACGCCTCGAAGAACGTTTTCTTCCCCCGGGAAGCCCCGGTTTCCTCTTCGGAACCGACAACCTCGGCCGGGACATTTTGAGCCGGGTTATCTACGGCGGCCGGTCGGCACTCTTGGTCGGCGGCGTCGCCGTCGGCTTGAGCCTCGTCGGAGGTACGCTCTTCGGCTTGGCGGCGGGACTCGCCGGAAGGTCCCTCGACCGGGCATTGATGATCGTCATGGACGCCGTTCTCTCCTTTCCGACGGTGCTCCTCGCCATCACCATCGTCGCGGCCTTCGGATACGGCCTCGGCCAAGTAACGGTTGCCCTGGGTATCGTTTTCGTACCCGTCTACGCTCGTCTTGTTAGGGGAGAGGTGATGATTATTCGGGAGGAGCCCTTCGTCGAGGCGTCGAAGGCCCTTGGAACCGGCCCCGTTAGGCGCGTGGTTCTTCACTTTCTTCCGAACATGCTTCCAAAGCTGATTGTCCAATCCGCGGTAACCTTTGCCTTCGCAGTATCGATAGAGGCGGCGCTCTCCTTTCTCGGCCTCGGTACTCAGCCGCCTAATCCGAGCTGGGGGTTGATGCTCAAGGATGCACGCAACTATCTCTTTCAATCTCCCTGGCTCGCGCTCTTCCCTGGCCTTGCCTTGGCATGGATGATTCTTACCTTCAACCTCTTGGGAGATCTCTTGTCCGCTCTGCTGGTCGAAGAGTCGCTCTAATCGATACAATAGGAGAGAAATGGCACGGCAAAGAGAGTCACAGGAGACCATTCTGGTCATCAACTGCGGTAGCTCCTCACTGAAGTACGAGCTATTCGAAATGCCTTCCCGGGAGAGTCTCGGCAAAGGCGTGGTCGAGCGGATTGGAGAGGGGATGGGGAGCATTTCCCAGGAGTCGGTGAACGGCCGGCTGCAGAAGGAGACTCCGGTCGAGGACCACGCCGCCGCGATGCGTCTGATGACCGAAGCGATAACCGACGAGACCAACGGATGCATCGAGAGCGTCGACGAGATCGCCGCCGTCGGCCACCGGGTCGTCCACGGCGGTGAAAAGTACGCTCAATCGGTCATTATCGACGAGAAGGTGGAAAAGGCCGTCGAGGAGAATATCGAGCTTGCGCCGCTCCACAACCCGGCGAACCTCACGGGAATTCGCGCGGCCCGGGAGCTTCTCCCGGAGAAGCCTCAGATCGCGGTTTTCGATACCGCCTTTCACCAAACGCTGACTCCCGCTGCCTACCTCTACGGCCTTCCCCGGGAGTTCTACGAGAAGTACCGGATCCGACGCTACGGTTTCCACGGCACCAGTCACAGATACGTCGCGGCGGAGGCGGTCGCGTACCTGAAGCGGCACCCGGAAAACACCAACGTTATCTCGTGTCACCTCGGTAATGGCGCCTCCATAACCGCTATCAAGAGCGGCCGGTCGATCGATACCTCGATGGGCTTTACGCCGCTCGAGGGTCTCATGATGGGGACCAGAAGCGGCGATGTGGACCCCGCGGTTCTGCTCTACCTGATGGACCGCGGTTTTACCGCCCCCCAGCTGAACGAAATCCTCAACAAGAAATCGGGTCTCCTCGGGCTTTCGGGGATTTCGAACGATCTGCGAGATCTCGAAGAAGCGGCCGAGCGGGGCGATCGAAACGCCATCGAGGCCCTGGATGTGTACGCGTATCGCATTCGCAAGTACATCGGCTCCTACGTCGCCAACATGGTAAAGGTCGACGCGCTGGTCTTTACCGGGGGCATCGGGGAGCACGGTACCCGGATGCGGGAGCGAATCTGCAACCGACTCGAGAACATCGGAATCGTAATGGATTACCGGAGGAACTTAGAGAACGGTGCGCGGAAGGGAATTATCTCCCGGGACTACTCGCCGATAACGATCGTCGTCGTTCCCACCAACGAAGAGCTCCAGATAGCCCTCGACGCGTACAGGCTTGTCTTCCCCGATCGATAGACTTCCGCGCCCGCTGACAGCCGGCCATCTCGCAACCGGCTTCGCATGCAAGAGGCACCTCTACCTCGACTATCACGGTTTACTCGACGGGGAGCCGAGGGCGATCTGGGACGACGACCGACGCTACTTCGCCCGTCAACGGAGCCTCGTCGAAGAGGCGTACTACCGCGGAAAAGGCGTTAAGGCGAGGGGCCCGGTAGTACTCGAGCATCCGCCGCTCCGGGTGGAAGTCTCGGCCGTCCGCGAGGAGGGAGAGACTCTGGAGGTTACGGTCGTAACCTCGGCTATGTCCCCAAAGCAGAGCGCTGTGCTCGAGGCGGCGGTCGCAATCTGGATTCTCCGGCAGCAGTCCGAAGAGGCTCGGCCGGTCGCCATCACCCTCGTCTACCTGAATCGTGCCTACACCCCGGAGAACGGCGACGAGCCTCTCTTTCTTACCGAGGATATTAGCCGCCGAGCAGCCGTCGCTGCGGAGGAGGTCGATAGGCGCATCGAGGAGCTCGCGGCGTACCTCCGGTTGAGTATCGAGGAGGTCGAAGCCGATCCACACCGTTGCGCCAAACCGGACCGATGCCCCGCCTGCTCCGTCGACCTGGGGCCTACCGCAGAGGACGACATTTTTACCCTCTTCCGGGGACGAGAGAAGGTGCTCCCCCTCTTTGACCAGGGAATACGACGCCTCGACGATATCCCGGAGGACTACGCCCTCGGGCGCCGGCAGCGCATCCAAATCCACAGCCAACGAACCGAGACCATTCACCTCGAGCCGGGGCCCCTCCGGGAATTTCGAAAGCGGCTTACCGCTCCCCTCGGCTTCCTAGACTTCGAGGCGGTACAGGAGGCCGTCCCCCGGGCGCCTCTTGCGAAGCCGTGGCAGCACGTGCCGTTTCTTTTCTCCCTCCATACGATGAGCGATACCCACCCGGCTCATACCTCGTATATCTGCCGGGGGGGACTCGATTCTCTCCCGAGCATGGCGAGCATTCTTGCCCGAGCCCTCGAAGGAATCGGCAGCATCGTCGTCTACAACAGGGAGATGGAGGCTCGGTGCCTCCGATACCTCGCGGCGCGGTTTCCCGAGCTTGCCGAGGTGCTCGAAGGAGCCGCCGGGCGCCTCGTCGACCTCTACCCCGTTTTCCAAGCCTTTGTCCTCTATCATCCCGGGCAGCGGGGAAGCCTTTCTCTTAAAAGGGTCCTGCCGGCTCTGACGGATATCGACTACAGCCGGATGCGATTTCAGGACGGAAGGAGCGCCAGCCTGGCCTACTACTGGGCGCATCTCGACGGTTCGGCTCCACCGGGGCCGGAGCAACGGGAAGAAATCGACGACGAGCTCGAGCGCTACTGCGGCCTCGATACCTTTGGGCTGGTAAAGCTTCTCGAGGCGATGGACAGGCTCTACCAAAGGGCAGAAAAAAAGGGCCCGACTGCTGGAGCCGGACCCGATTCGGAGGTTTCTCTCGAGCTTATCGCTGAGTGACGGTAAAGTCGTCGTAGCTCGCCGAGAGAGCGTTTGTCCGCAAGGAGACGTAGGATCCCCGAAGGAGTGCAGGGTCTGCGGTAAAGTAGAAGCGGATCGGAGCCGTCGGATCCTTGACGCCGATCTCCCCGGTGCGCGTATTTACCCGAATGCTTACCGGGACGTCCCGATCCAAATACTGCATCAGGTCGTTTACGCTCATGTTTACATCGTAGTTCCGCAGGGCCTCGATGATATCGATACTCATAATCGGGTCGCCGAAGAGTCGACGGGCTTGTCCCGAGCTCCAGAGATCCATCTGGGAATGCGAAACGCTTTCGTAGACCTGGGCACGGAATCCGTAGTGCTCCGGCGCGTTACGGCGCGTCTCCGGGCGGGTGTCGAGATTCAACCACAGGAGGTAGCTCTCTCCGTTTCCCCAGGCCTGTCGACCGAGAGGAGGATTAGCCACTCCGACGTGGACGCCGAAGCCGGCATGGTAGTGGCGGTTTCGGAGGTCCTGTTCGGAGGTGTAGCCCCCGTCGACATACCGGATGTCGAAATCGATCTGGTATACCCCCCGGGCATCCACCCGTTTGTCGATCCGAGCAAGGGGGGCCTGCGGGTCCCGCTGGACCAGTCGACCGCCGCTGGTTGCCCAGCTACCGCCGCCGGCCCTCCATCCTTGCATGTTAGAGAAGCTGCTGCGCTCTACCACCGTTTGGGCATACACCAGGGAGGCGAACAGTAACAGTACTACCACGAAGACTGAGACTCTTTTCATGTCTCTTCTCCTCCTTCCGCGTCTCTACCCTCGCGAGACGCGAGTTAACCGAGCGATATTCGAGACGCCCCGGGAATTCGGAGCTATCTCGAACCCGTACACGTGTATCATAGTTATAGATTGGTATACACTCAGCTAGAAAACAATGGGTTTAGGCAGAAGGTTTCAAAACTCGCGGATACCGCGGCTGATTGTCGGCGAAAAGGCGCTCTTTTCGCTTCCCGACCTCCTAAGAGAGGCCGGAAGCCGGAGTGTCTGCCTCGTCGTCGGGGGGACGTCCTTCGAACGCATCCCGGCCTCCGGAGAGCTCCTCGACAAGATCTCGGGAAGCGGCGTTCGACTAGAGCTCTTTCGCCACTCCGGCGAGCCCTCTCCGGAGAGCGTCGATAGGGCCGTCGAGCTCATAAAGGAAGAGGATTTAGACGCCGTGGTCGCGATCGGCGGCGGCAGCGTCGTCGACCTCGGAAAGGCCGCTGCTGCGGTGGCGCTGCAGGAGGGCTCGTCCGCCGACTACCTCGAGGGAGTCGGCTCGAGGAAGCCCGAGGGGCGACGCCTTCGGTTTTTCGCGGCCCCGACGACCGCGGGGACCGGCTCCGAGGCGACGAAAAACGCCGTGCTCAGCCGCGTCGGCGACGGGGGCTTTAAAAAGTCTCTCCGGCACGACGCCTTTATTCCCGACGTCGCCATTCTCGACCCGGAAGCCGCGGTTTCCTGCCCGCGAGAGGTCACCGCCGCGTCGGGCCTCGACGCCATAACGCAGCTTCTCGAAGCCTACGTTTCCAAGGACGCGAATCCGGTATCCGACTGTCTCGCGGCGGAGGGGCTGCGGCAGGCGGGGTGGGCTTTCGAAACCGTGCTCGACGAACCGGAGAACCGCGCCGCCCGGGAGGCGATGTCTCTCGCCGCCTTCTACTCCGGCTTCTGCTTAGCAAACGCGGGGCTTGGTTTCGTGCACGGCGCGGCGTCTCCCATCGGGTCGATGCGACCGGTGCCCCACGGCACCTTCTGCGGGCTGACTCTCCGTCCGTCGGTAGAAGAGACGCTGCCGCTTTTGGATCCGCACGACCGGGCGGGTTCTACGGCGCTCCGGAAGTACCGCGACGCCGCTAGATTCCTGTCGGGTACGGCGCCGGACGGTTCCCGGCCCAGGGACGATGCTCGTGCCGGAGACATCCTATCCCGCCTTCGGGAGCTTTCTGAGCTCGCGGCGCTACCGCGATTGGCAAGCTACGGCTTTACCGTTGCGGATCTCCGGAAGGTCGCCGCCGACGCCGGGGTAAAGAACCACCCCACGGACCTCGATGAGGAGACAAAGCTGCGGATTCTTTCCGCGGCGCTCTAAAACCGCCCCGGTGCTTTAGGCCGGCCGGCGCAGCTTAGAGCTCGGGTTGCTTCTCGAGACCCAGGGTGATGGTCGTCGCGTCGGCAAGCTCGCTGGGCCCGAAGTACTGGATGCTCCCTGGATAGGTGTACGCCGTTGGTACCGCCCAGTCGTCACGCCTCTCTTTGAAGACCTGAAAGGGCCGCGCCGCCAAGTCCACCAGTGCCTTTCGAATAACCGGTTTCTTCTTTCCCTTTCGTTGTTCGAGATTCAAGAGCATGGTGATGGGTATTCCTGCGGGCTCCCACTCTTCCGGGGCCACCGTCAGGCTCCGTACCGTCGCCATGTAGCCGGTCAGGTTCTCTTTGATCAAAACGCAGGCCGTCCGGCCGAGGGCATAGCAGTAGTTGGTGTCGAAGTTGCTCGGAAAGGCGCAGCGACCCTCGTAGCCGAAGAAGTGTTGCAGGGCGCTGAAGCTCCCTTTGTAGGTTCCTTCCGATTTCATCTGATCGAGACGACTCTTGGTCATGTCGATAAGAAGCTTTTCGGTCTCGATCCGGGAGACCTGGACGTTTCCGTGGGGGTCGCGATCCATAAGGAGCTGCCGTTGGATCTCGTTTGGAAGGCTCGAGAACACGTAGGAGGAGTCGCGGTTCAGTTTTCGGTTGATGTACTCCGCCTGGGCCTCGAAGGTGTTCAGGGTGCCGAAGTATTCCGCGGAGTCCGCGAGGATGTCGTTTAGCTCGGCGATGAGGGACTTCATCTCGGGGATGAACTCGATAAGCCCCTCGGGGACGAGTACTACCCCGAAGTTGTTCCCTTCGGCCGCTCGGGCGGAGATTACCGTGACGATCCGGTCCACCAGCTGATCGATCGTTTGATTGAGCTCCGCCACCTCCTCGGAAATGATGCAGACATTCGGGTGGGTCTGAAGAGCGCATTCCAAAGCGATGTGGGATGCGCTGCGTCCCATCAGCTTGATAAAGTGCCAGTACTTCCGGGCAGAGTTGGCGTCCCGCTCGATATTTCCGATCAGCTCGGAGTAAGTCTTGGTCGCCGTGTCGAAGCCGAAGGAGGTCTCTATGAGGCCGGTTTTAAGGTCACCGTCGATGGTTTTGGGTACGCCGATCACTGCCGTCGGCTGGTCGTTCGCCGCAAAATACTCCGCTAAGAGGGCCGCGTTCGTGTTGGAGTCGTCGCCACCGATAACGACGACGGCGTCGAGCTTTCGCGCCTGGACCACCGAGAGGGTCTTGGTAAACTGCTCCGGCGTCTCGATCTTGGTTCGACCGGACCCGATCATGTCGAAGCCACCGGAGTTTCGGTACCTATCGATTAGCTCCGAGGTAATCTCGACAATGTCTTCTTTGAGGATGCCGCCGGGGCCTCCTCGGAAACCGTAGAGCACCGAGTCCCTCGAGAGCTCCTGGAGCGCGTCGTAGAGGCCGGCGATTACATTGTGGCCTCCGGGAGCCTGCCCCCCGGAGAGAATGACCGCCACACGCTTCCCCCGGGACGTCTCCCCGCCACCGCCGTCCGGGCGTATGGTCGCAACAGGGGCGCCGTAGGTCTTCGGGAAGAGCTGCTCTATCGCTTCCGAGTCCGATTCGGATTGAGTCGCATCCCCGAGGGAGATCGACGTCTTTGAAATGTCGCCGGCGATACTTCGGGGCATCCGGGGAGCGTAGCCTCGGCGAGCCCGTTCAAGGGGAGATATGTCTGCCATGGGACTACCTTAAATCGGGGCCCCACGGCTGTCAATTGAGTTCGATTCGCCGT
>CAZTRQ010000028.1:15271-19874 GCA_964616245.1 uncultured Spirochaetaceae bacterium
ATGGGACTACCTTAAATCGGGGCCCCACGGCTGTCAATTGAGTTCGATTCGCCGTGCGCGATTCGCCGTCTCCTTCGATTTGACGCCGCCTCGCCTGGGGGCTACAGTACGAGTCAATGGCCCTTTACCGCATGCGCAACGGAGTCCAGCACTACGCCTGGGGGAGCCCGACGGAGATCACCCGGCTGACCGGTATCCCCAACCCCGATGGAGAGCCGATGGCGGAGCTCTGGATGGGTGATCATCCCCGGCTTCCCTCCTCGATCGTCTCCGGAAGTCGTGTGGTCGAGCTTGGGGAGTTCCTCGAACACTATCCCTCCTACGCTTTAGGAGAGACCGCCGCAAAGCGGTCGGGTTCCCGGCTTCCCTTTCTCTTTAAGCTACTCTCGGCGGCCGAGGGCCTTTCGATACAGGTTCACCCGAGCCGCTCCCAAGCCTCGGAAGGCTACGACCGGGAAGAAGCAGCGGGTATACCCCCCGACGCCTCGAACCGAAACTACAAAGACCGAAACCACAAACCGGAAATCCTACTGGCGGTCACGCCCTTCTGGGCCCTTTCCGGCTTCCGCGATCCTCGGGCAATTGCGGAGGATTTTCGCCACGTCGAAGGCGCCGATTCCTTGGTTGGTCGGCTGGAGGATGGGGATCTCGAGGGCTTCTACCGGAAGTTGATCTCCCCCGGCCGAGGGGACACCACCGAGCGGAAACGAATCTTCGAAGGGGCCCTGCAATACGCCGGCAGGAATGCCGAATCGAACGCCGGCAGCCGGTTTTCCTGGGTGGTCGAGCTCAATCGACAGTTTCCCGAAGACATGGGCGCCCTCGCTCCGCTCTACCTGAACTGTCTCCATCTCGACCCCGGGGAAGCACTCTTTCTCGAATCGGGGCTTCTTCACGCCTACCTTCAGGGAACCGGGGTCGAGTTGATGGCCAACTCCGACAACGTGCTCCGGGGAGGGTGCACCGTAAAACACGTCGATATCACGGAATTGCTCAGGGTTCTCCGATTCGAATCCACCGACGAACCTCGGTTTCCCGGGAAACGACGGCTTCTCCCCGGCGCCGTGGCGACGACCTTCTCCCCTCCGGTCGACGAGTTCGTTCTCGAGAAAATCGAGCTATCCGGGGAACACTCCTTCGAAAAGGGGCCCGGCCCTGCTATACTCTTCGTACTACGGGGCAGCCTGATCTGCCGGGGTGCCACGGGTGATTCGGCCGGCCGCGAGAACGGCGGCTCAGACGGCGAACCGGCGGTGGCGCCACCGGCTGACTGTCCCGGCGAAGACACCGTGGCTCTGTCCTCCGGCGAGTCGGTTTTCGTCCCTGCAGCAACCGGTGGGCTGACCCTCTCGGGCTCCTGCGAGGCGTATGTGGCTCTCGGATGAGGGTCTGGGTCGACGGTGACAGCTGTCCCCGCCCCGTACGAGAGATCGTCGCTCGGCGGTGCCTCAAAGAGGGCGTGGAAACGGTGTTTGTCGCCAACCGGGACGTTTCACTTCCGGAGTACCCCGAAGTAGAGATGCGCGTCGTATCCCCCGGGGCCGAAGCGGCGGACCGGGAAATACTCGGCGGCGCCGAGGGCGGTGACCTCGCGATAACCCGGGATATTCTCCTCGCCGAGGCGCTTTTGGGTCAGGGGGTGGTGGTTCTGAACGACCGCGGAGAGCGTTTCGACCCGGATTCGATCCAAGAGCGGCGATCTTTGCGGGATTTTTCCTACGCGCTCCGGCGCAACGGCCTCTTCGAGCCCGGACCCCGACGCTACGGGCGGAAGGAAATAGCGAGTTTCGCCAACAGTTTCGATCGGGAGTTGGTAAAACGCTTGAAGGAAGCATAACTCGGTATTAAGTTATCTATAAGAAAGCCTGAGTAGGATTGTGAGGTATTCGAATGAGAACCACGGAAGTAAGTGAAGGCATCTATCGTCTTTCGGCCAACGTAGACAACATCCTCTTCGAGGGAATCTGGCCGGTCCCCAACGGGATCGCGATGAACTCCTACATCGTAAAAGGGGAAAAAACGGCGATTATCGACGGTATCTGCGGATGGGACGGCGTACCCGAGACACTTCTAGAGATGCTGGACGAGATTAAAGTCGACGTCAAAGACATCGACTACGTCATCATCAATCATATGGAGCCGGATCATTCGGGATGGCTCGAGATGTTCAAGAAGGTCCGTCCCGAGTTCACCGTATACGCGAGCAAGCGTGCGGAACCGCTTCTGGACGCCTTCTACCGGATTACCAACGATGTGCACACCGTCTCTTCCGGAGACCAACTCGACCTCGGCAACGGCCGCGTCCTTGCCTTCGAGGACATCCCGAACGTCCACTGGCCTGAGACCATGGCAACCTACGACACCAAGTCGAAGACCCTCTTTCCCTGCGATGCCTTCGGTTCCTTCGGGGCCGTCTCCGACAACGCGCCCTACGACGATCAGCTGAACCAGGAACAGATCGACTACTTCGAACAGGAGGCTACGCGCTACTTTGCCAACATCGTCGCGGCCTTCTCCCTTCCGACGCAGAAAGCGATCGAGAAGCTCGGCGGGATCGAAATAAAGACCATCGCCCCGGGACACGGCATCGTCTGGCGTAAGGACCCCGGCAAGATAATCAACGACTACGTCCGTTACGCGAGCTACTCGAAGGGGCCCGCGAAGCCGGAGATTACGGTTATCTGGGGCAGCATGTACGGCATGACCGAGCAGGGTGTGGCGCCGGTCGTCGAAGGCATCGAGAGCGAAGGCGTGACGGTCCACGTTCACCGGGTGCCGGAAACCGAACTGAGCTACATCCTCCAGTCGATCTGGCAGTCATCCGGGGTTGTACTCGGCATGCCGACCTACGAATACAAGATGTTTCCGCCGATGGCCGCGGCCCTCGACGAAATCGGGAAGAAGAAGGTGCTCAACCGAAAAGCGTTCCGTTTCGGGTCATACGGCTGGTCCGGTGGGGCTCAGAAAGAGTTGGATGAGATTACCGAGCGCCTCAAGATGAACTGGGACTTTATCGAACCGGTCGAGTTCAAAGGTGCCCCGACCGAGGAGGACATCGCGCTCCTGAAACAACGAGGGAAGGAGCTTGCCGTCAAGGTCAAGGAGTGGGCCGCTTCTGCAGCCAACTAAGCCGACTAAAAGTCCGCGCTACCGACGGACCGGGGGAAGGGAATGACGTCTCTGATGTTCCCCAACCCGGTCACGTACTGAATAAGGCGCTCGAACCCGAGTCCGAAGCCCGAATGTTCGACGCTTCCGAAGCGCCGAAGGTCGAGGTACCAGCCGTAATCCTCCGGCTCCATTCCCGTCTCCCGGATTCGCCGCTCCAAGACCCCGAGGCGCTCCTCGCGCTGGCTCCCGCCGATAATCTCTCCGAGTCGGGGTACTAACACGTCCATCGCTCGAACCGTCTTTTCGTCGTCGTTCTGCCTCATGTAGAAGGCTTTGATCTGCTTCGGGTAGTCTCCGACGATTACCGGACCGCCGAAGACTGACTCGGTCAAATAGCGCTCGTGCTCCGATTGGAGGTCGCTTCCCCAGGCTGGGGTAAACTCGAAGGCCGGTGCCTCCGGCGCCGTCAAGGCTTGGAGCGCTTCGGTGTAGCTGATGCGACGGAACTGCGTTTCCGCCACCTGACGTAGGGTGGCGCTCAAGCCCTCGGCGTAGCGCTTCTCGAAGAAGTCTATCTCCCGAGGACACTCTTCGAGGACTGTCGAAATCAGAAATCGAACGAATTCTTCGGCGATGGACATGTTGCAATCGATGTCGCAGAACGCCATCTCCGGCTCTATCATCCAGAACTCCGAAAGATGACGCGAGGTGTTGCTGTTCTCCGCCCGGAAGGTCGGACCGAAGGTATACACCCGGGAGAGCCCGCAGGCGTAGGCCTCGGCGTTGAGCTGCCCGCTGACCGTCAAGTAGGCCGGCCTGCCGAAGAACTCGCGCCCCGCTTCAGCACCTTCGAGCTCTCCCGTCACCCGGAAAAGCGACCCTGCGCCCTCGGCGTCGTTGGTCGTGATAATCGGGGTGTTGATGTAGAAAAAGCCCCGCCCCTGGAAAAAGCGGTGCACCGCAAAGCTCAAACTGTTCCGGACGCGGGTGACCGCCCCGAAGGTGTTCGTCCGAACCCGAAGGTGGGCTATCTCCCGGAGAAACTCGAGGGTATGCCCCTTTTTCTGGAGAGGGTAGTCCGGCGCATCGCCGAGGAGCTCGAAGGTAGAGGCAACGAGCTCGACCCGCTGTCCCTTTCCCGGAGATTCTTGGAGTGTACCGGCTACCCGGACGCTCGCGCCGGTCGTTGCCCCCTTTAGCTCCTCCGGTTCCGCTCCTTGCGGATGCTCGAAGACAACCTGGAGGCCGTCGAAGGAGGAGCCGTCGTTAATCTCGAGGAAGCTCACCTGCTTGCCACTGCGCTTCGTTCGCACCCAACCGGTTACTGAGGCGTGCTCCCCCGGAGTCCCACCGGCGAGGACGTCCGCTATGCGTTTTTCCATCTGAGAAATCGACATCACCTTAGGTGGTACCACGCTCGAGCGTTTGGGTAAAGACCGCCGGCCCTGCCGCCGGCCCCATTTGACCCCCGGCGAGCCTGTCGGTAGAGTCA
>CAZTRQ010000028.1:19974-22975 GCA_964616245.1 uncultured Spirochaetaceae bacterium
CGCCGGCCCTGCCGCCGGCCCCATTTGACCCCCGGCGAGCCTGTCGGTAGAGTCACCCCATGGCGCTTCAGATAATCGGGCGGAAGTCCTGCAAGGATACTCAAAAGGCTCTCCGCTTCTTTAAGGAACGCGGACTCTCGCCGCAGTACGTCGACCTCGACCAACGGAGCTTGAGTCCCGGGGAGCTCGAAAACATCTTTCAGCACGTTCCTCCGGACCAAGCCGTCGACGAGTCCTCGAAGCAGTTCAAAAAGCGAAATCTCGCCTACCTCTCCTACGATCCGCGGGAAGAGTTGGGAGAAGACCAGGCGCTTCTCCGGACGCCGATTCTTCGCTTTAAGGGTAAGGCGGTCGTTGGCTACGAGCCGGACCGGTGGAAGGACTGGGCCGACCAGGCCAAGGAAGAATAGGGGAGCCACGCCGATGGAACGAACGAACAACCTGCGCATCAAGAGCATGACTCCCTTGGTCTCCCCTCGAGAGTTGAAGGTAGAGTTGCCAATCTCGGAGGCAGCGGAAAAGACCGTTGTCGAGGGGAGGGAAACCATCCGTCGAATCTTGAGCGGGGAGGATGCCCGGTTTCTCGCGGTCGTCGGGCCCTGCTCCATTCACGATCCCGAGGCGGGTTTCGACTACGCCCGGCGCCTCGCGCGGCTTCGGGACCAGGTTTCAGACCAGCTCTTCGTGGTGATGCGGGTCTACTTCGAAAAACCCCGGACCCGTCTCGGGTGGCGGGGCCTTATTCTCGATCCGGCTTTGGACGGCAGCTACGACATTCCCCGGGGACTACGCACCGCCCGGGAAGTCTTGTTGAGAATAAACGAGATGGGGCTCCCCGCCGGGTCCGAAATGCTCGATCCCCTGGTGCCCCAATACATTGCCGACCTGTTGGCCTGGGCATCCATCGGGGCTCGTACCACCGAGTCCCAGACCCACCGGGAGATGGCCGGTGGTCTTTCGATGCCCGTCGGCTTTAAGAACGGGACCGATGGGAGCGTCGACCCGGCGATCAATGCCATGGCTTCTTCGAAGTCCCCCCGGAGCTTTATCGGGATCGACAACGAAGGACGGACCAGTATCCTCGAGACTTCGGGGCACGAAGACACGCATCTTATTCTTCGAGGCGGGAAGGATGGTCCCAACTACCACGACGAGGCCGTCGAAGACGCGATTGCCGCTCTCCTCGATGCAGGTCTCGAGGGGCGTATCGTCGTCGATTGCGCCCACGGGAATAGTCGGAAGGACCACACCCGACAGGAGAAGGTGCTTAAATCGGTCATCCGACAGCGGACCGAGGGCCGAAAGGAGATCGTCGGGTTTATGATGGAGAGTAACCTTTCGGAAGATCGGCAGGATATTCCGTCGGATCCCCGGCAACTCACCTACGGCGTCTCTATTACCGATCCCTGTGTCGGATGGGATACCACCGAGCGACTGCTTACCGCGGCAGCCTTCGAGCTTGGTAACCTCGAAGGCACGCCGCCGTCGACGGTCTAGGCGTTATAGGTGCCCGAGGCGACATCCCCTCCGGTCCCGGTCCAGTTGGTATGAAAAAACTCGCCCCGGGGTTTATCCACCCGCTCGTAGGTATGGGCTCCAAAGAAATCGCGCTGAGCCTGAATCATGTTGGCCGGTAGCCAGGCGCTCCGATAGCCGTCGTAGAAGGCGAGGGCGGTCGAAAACGCCGGCATCGGGATTCCGACAAGCGCCGCCTGAGCGACAACCCTACGCCAAGAATCCTGGCATTCGTCGATCATCTTCCGGAAGAAGTCGTCGAGAAGCAGGCTATTGAGCTCGTTGTTTCGATCGAAGGCGCGCTTGATGTCGCCAAGGAACGCGCTCCGGATGATACACCCCCCCCGCCAGAGGTTGGCGACCGCACCGTAGTTGATATTCCAGCCGTACTCCTTCGCGGCTTCGGCGATCTGCATAAAGCCCTGGGTGTAGCTGATTACCTTCGACGCCAGAAGGCCCTTTCGGATGTCCTCGATGAAGCTCTTTTTGTCGAGAGTAATCTTCTGCGCCGGGCCGGCGAGTGTCTTCGACGCCTCGACCCGTTCCTCTTTTATCGCCGAGAGGGCTCGAGCAAAAACGGCTTCTACGATCAGAGTGACAGGCACGCCCAAGGTAAGGGCATCGATCCCCGTCCACTTGCCGGTGCCCTTCTGCCCTGCAGCGTCGAGGATCTTCTCGACCAGGGGGGCCCCGGTGTCGTCACGGTATCCCAGGATGTCCCGGGTAATCTCTATCAGGAAGCTGTCGAGCTCCGTCTCGTTCCATGCCGTAAAGACCTCGTGCATCTCTTCGCTCGAGAGACCAAGCCCCTCCTTTAAAAGGTGATAGGCTTCGGCGATAAGCTGCATGTCGCCGTATTCGATGCCGTTGTGAACCATTTTGACGTAGTGGCCTGCACCCTCGTCACCGACCCAGTCGCAACAGGGCTCTCCGTCGGGAGTCTTGGCCGATATATCCTGGAGAATACTCTTTACCGCAGGCCAGGCGTCTGAGTGCCCCCCGGGCATTATCGACGGACCGAATCGAGCTCCCTCCTCTCCGCCGGACACACCGGTACCGATAAAGAGAATGCCTTTCTCCGCGAGGTCGCGGGTTCGGCGGTTGCTGTCAGGGAAGTGAGAGTTTCCCCCGTCGATGATGATGTCGCCCTTTTCGAGATGGGGCAGAAGGCTCTCGATAAACTTGTCGACGACCTCTCCGGCCTTAACCATCAGCATGATACGACGGGGCTTCTTGAGTGCGCCGACGAACTCTTCGACCGAATGTGTCGGAACGATCGTATCCCGTCCCTCCGCCGGCCCTTCGACAAAATCATCCACTTTGCTGGTTGTTCGGTTGTACACCGCGACGGAATAGCCGTGGTCGTTGATGTTCAGGACCAGGTTCTGTCCCATGACGGCTAGTCCGATAAGCCCGATGTCTGCTTGCTGTGCCACTGTAATTCTCCTCTCTCGTTACGCCGTAATAGCGCCTAATCGTCCCGCCG
>CAZTRQ010000029.1:0-22552 GCA_964616245.1 uncultured Spirochaetaceae bacterium
TGGTTCCGAGTAGAGACCGGAAGCAACCAACGGGGCTGGGTCCATTCCTCGGCCCGAGAGATAAGAGGCGCCGCCGGCGGATTGGGACGGCGTGTGGAACATGACCGAGAAATAGGCGCGTCCAACAGGATTCGAACCTGTGACCCTCGGCTTAGAAGGCCGATGCTCTATCCAACTGAGCTATGGACGCCCGATGCGTCGGGATGACTGGACTCGAACCAGCGATCTCCTGCTCCCAAAGCAGGCGCCTTAGCCACTAGGCTACATCCCGAAAAGAGTGGATCGCGCCAGAGTATAGACCGCTCCCTAGAGCCGGTCAACTCTCAAACGAAAGGGGGACCTGATCCCCCAGAAAACGGGGCTCGGTGCCGAAGACGTGGACATCTAGTACGGCCTTGACCCGAGCCAGGTACTCTCGAAGAGTCGTCCGGAGCCCAAGGGGGCCGGAAACCGGCTCGGCGTTGTAGCCGACAGCGTCTAGAGACTTGTGCCGGGCGATGTAGAGCGCTCGCTCGTTGTGGAACTCCTGACTAATAACGGTAAACCGATCCTGCCCGAAGACCCGGTTAACCCGGATAACCGAATCCAAGGTGGAGAAGCCGGCGTAATCGAGGAAGATTGCAGCCTCGGGAACACCCCGAGTAATAAGCTCTCGTTTCATCACACGCGGTTCGTTGTATGAGTGATGCGCGTTGTCCCCACTCGCAACAATTATTCGGATCTTGCCGGCGTCGTAGAGCTCCCGGGCAGCAGCGATTCGATTATCGAAATAGGGATTCGGCTGCCCAGTGCCCAGGTACCGGCTGGTTCCCAGGAGAAGGCCCACCTCGTTGTATGGAACGTCACCCGAGTCCGAGTATAGTGCGCCTTCGGCGAACCGGGTGACCAGCACGTTTGCTAATAGGACCGAGCACAAGCAGAGAATAGCTGCGGCTTTAAGGGCAAAGTAGACACCGTAGTCAGGGATCCGAGACATTCTCTTGGTTGAAGGACTACCGAGCCTGCTTACCCGCGACCTCGCAGCTTGTTGATAACGTCGATTGCCTTTAAACGGACGTCCCTAACGTAGCTACCTGCGGCAACTTCGAGAACGACGTTGATGGCATCAGGATCGGAGATACCGCCTTGGCTCGTCGCAATCTTTTCCATCGCCAGTAGAGACGCGAAGGCGAGGTTGTTGTCCGGAGCCTCCCGGGCGTTTTCCCGTCGCAGCATAAACACGATGTGGTTAAGGGTTTCGTTGTCGTCGTTGATTCCGATCGTTCCGAGGGCATAAACTGCTTCGGCGAGGACCATCGGCTCCGGATCCTCCTGAAGGATCGTCAGAAGAACCTGCTGAGACCGCTTACCACCGATTTCCCCAAGAAGCTGAGCAGACTGCCGCCGGATCTCGGGATAACGGTTGATGATAGCCCCTTCCGATCGAACCTGCCGGGCGGTCCCTTCCGTCGCGAGGGATTCGAGAATAATGAAGAGACCCGGGTTGTCCTCGGTCAATGCGCCGTCCTCCACGCTGGCTCGGATACTCTGCAGCGCAAGAAACTTCAGCTCGCGGTCGTTCGATAGCGCCTGGCCGCGAATAATTTGAAGCTCTATGTCTTGACTTAGGTACAGTTCCTCGATGGTCTGTTCCCCACCCTGGGGCTCCCCATCCGATTGACCGAAGGCAGCCCCGGCTGTGACCAAAGATATGGCAACTATAAGAACAAAAAAATGTTTCATGGTCGGTCTCCTAAACGAAGCTCGCATCAGAGTATAGCCTAAAATACGTCTACTTTCCAATCACCGTCGAAGTTAGTTAGTTGATACAGAATAACTCGCTGTCCCCGAACTTCCATAATGGCTTCGACCTGTTCACTCCGTACGAACCGCAGATCGTCGAGCCGCGCGTTGGCCCTGCTCGGCACGACGACCCAGTCGAAGTAGTCCCGAAGACTCGTAAGCTCGATATTGTTCCGGTCTAGAATGGGCGTCTCCGATACTTGCCGGAGCGTTGCCGGGTTGGAGTAGGTGTCGATGTACTCCTCCGTGAGGAACTGCTGCCAGCGGCGGAAATCCCGGGCCTGGATAACTCGGTTGAGCTCGGCGATCGTCTCCTCGATTTCGGAGAAGGTCCGTTCGTAGACTTCTACGGACACCTGGATTTCGTGGTCCCCGGGAGCCGGCTCGAGCTCCGGCAGCGGTGCGCTCTCTTCAGCGGCAGGCACTTCGAGGGTCTCGGCCTCTTCCTGACCTTCGAGGGGCTCGGGAGGCGGCTCGGGAGTGGACGCACACCCGAAGACGAACACCACGACTGCAACCAAAGGGACAAGGAGTCGGTTTTTTATCATTACCGCATTCTACCGTTAGGCATCAAAGATGTCAATTTTTCTTACTTGTGCTCCCCAATTCCGCCGTGTACTATTCAGAGTATCGTATGTCGACGCCACAAGATGTAGTTCGGATTCTTCAGAGCTACACAAAGCGGTCCCGAAAGGCAGTAATTAAATTCGAGGACCTACTTGACTTCACTAACAAGTACCTCGAGAAGTATGCCGACGAATTACCAGATGTCGGAGATCTCGAGGAGAGCACCTCGGACATCCTCGCCGCTCACCTGTTGTCGTTGGAGAAAGAGGGGCGATGCAGCCTCGACTACCGGAGTGGAAGGATTGCGGAAGTCGACTACCTCGAGTTCTACCCCCTGGTAGTCAACGCGGCCTACGCCAAGGTAAAGGCGGAAACACACCTTTCGTTTCCCAGCGAAGAAACGATTCCGGTTTCTATTCCCGAAGAGCGCATAACGGCGGTAAGCGTCAAAGAGCAGTTTGTAGACTGGCTTTCGAGGACCGACGAAAAGCCGCCGAAGCTTCTCCGACTCGTGTTCCCGGAGGGAATACGAAGCATCGTTACGACGAGCGAACTTTTGGCTCGCTTCCTACCGGAACTGGCGGTCCAAAAAATGAGAAACTATCTCCGGATTGAGAAAAACGCCGGTTACATGAGAAGCCGTCTCCTCGGTGTCTTTCGCAATCGGGACATGGCGCTCAAAGAGTTTCTCGACAAGATCCAGACGAACCCGAAGGAAGCCCTCGACACCGTATTGAATCCCAACGATTTTACCTTCCATGTCTGGACGACGATGTGTAGCGTAGTCGTTAAAGAGTTTAGCAAGAAGAAAGACAAACTCCAGGAGGACTACGACTACGAGCACGCGGCGTATCTCCTCGGCTACTACAATGTCTATCACAAAGCAATCGTTCAGAGGAAACGGGAAACGGAAACCGCGCTCCGGGGGATCGATAACAACCTCAAGAAGTCCCCCTACGTTTTTACCACGAGCGATATCTTCGCCTTTACCGACGCCAAGGGTATCCCCCTGGCCAAGCACTGCTCCGTAGAAGAGATGAACGCCCACCTTCGAAAGCGGATAACCCCGCGAGAAGACGAAGCCCTCCCCGAGGTCATCCGATTTAAGGGGTCGGACGACAAGGAATACCATATCCGAAAGGAATCGGTCCTCCGCTACTTAATCGAAGCGCTCTACGAAGTCTCCCGAGAGTTTCAAGATCACTACGTCGGCAGTTTCAACAAGGCGTTGCAGAACGACGAAAAGCCGAAAACCATGCTCGAGGATCAGGCTTTTGCCGACGACGTAGATCGCCGACTCAAAGCGGAGGAGCCGATCGTCTCCGGCCTTCTGCGCTACGACTTGCTATCGGTCTCGGTCCGGGAACAGAAGCCGTTAAAAGCGGCAGCGGACGAGATAGGCCGGATTCTCGACCCTAAGAATCGGACCGTCCGGCCGGCCTACGAAGTTCTCAAGCTTGATCGGCAGGAGCTCTATCGCCAAGCGAAGGTCCTCCTCCCGTTCTGGCAAGCGTTCCCCGTTATCCGGGGCCTCGTAAAGTTCTTTGTCGCTTTGATGGTCGGAGAGCCGAAATCGAAAAAAAAACGCAAACGAAAGCAGCCTGAGCGTGCCACCGCGGGACCGGCGACCGCTTCGGCGGGCGTCGCCCCCTCGACCGCGCCCGACGACACCCTCGATGAAGGAACCATGCAATTCGGCGCCCGGCCCGGCGCTCCCGTCTCCGCGTCTTCTCCTCAGACGCGAAAAGCTCAGGCGGTAGCCTTCCGGGAAGCAGTCGGGAAACTTCAGGAGGAGTACGTCGAACCCGGGAAGACGGCCAAGGCGACTCTGGAGGAGCTCGCCGAAAAGTGGAATCCCCTCCTCGACCCGGTAGCCCGGCAGAACCTGGTCGAGGATGTCAATTCTCTGGTAAGGGATTTCTTGCGTCGAATGAAAGTCGGTTTCCGTCTGGTTCCCCCGGACCGGGCTCGAATAAAGGAGCTTTCCGGAAAACTGGCTCAGAACAACGCCTTCGGCGAGGTCCGGCAAAAGGAACCTCTCCGCCGCTATCTCGAGCTCTACATGCTTACCCTCCTAAGCAAGCAGTAGCCCGGGCCCCGCAGTCTTGACTCTCTTCGTGACCGGGCCCCGGGGGGCCGGAAAAACGACCTTCTGCGAGCTCCTCTTTTCCCGCTTAACCCTAAATGCACCGATCGCCCCAGAACGGGTCGGCCCCCCGATGCCCCGGAGCTTGGGCCTTTTTTCCCACCGGGCGTCGGGAATCGAAGGCTACGACTTAGAGATACGAACCAACGGAGCAACGTCCTCCGGGGGTGTTGCACCCGGGAGCCGGCTGCTGCCTCTCGCACGACGTTCGATAAAGGCGCCGGCGACGGAGTGGTCCGGGGGAAACCTCGGGCCCTGGGTCTTTTCCCAAAACGCCTTCGAACGCGCACAGAAGAGCTTTGAGGCGGCCTTCGACGGGCTCGAACAAGGTGGGCTCTTCGTTTTAGACGAGGTCGGCCCCCTCGAGCTGACTCTCCGCCGGGGTTACGCGCCGCTGCTTCCCCGGGTCGCGGCTCTTCCTCGCTTCGTGGTGGTAATTCGCCCGGGCCTTATCGACTCACTTCGGGAAGAGCTTGCACGCCTCTCCGGTTCCGTCCAAACACCAGGTACCGGGAGGCAGGTAATGCTTTTCGAGATCGAGCCTGGCATCCTCGAGGACCAAAACGAACGCCGGAGGCTTCTTCGGGAAGCCGAAGAAGCCCTGGTCTAGCACTCCGGTTTCGCTATCTCCGGGGCGGATTTACAGCTTCCAAAGGGACTCTTGGTAATCCAGTTGTCGATCGGCTCCTTCTTTCTGAGGGCCCGCCAGACGTCTTCGTAGCGGATCGGCATGTGGGTAAGCTCTGCGCCGGTCGCCTGCTGGATTGCGTTGCCCAGAGCCGCCGCGACGGAGATCATCGAATGCTCGCCGACACCCCGGGCGCCGAAGGGCCCGTCGATCTGCGGGGTTTCGACCATGTGGGCCTCGATCTCTAAAGGCATGTCCGCCGCAGTCGGAATCTTGTTATCGGTAAAGGAGGGGTTCAACAGACGCCCGGCCTCGTCGTAGATGTACCCCTCGCAGACCGCGGTACCGAGTCCCTGAATCATCCCCCCGATGGCCTGCCCCCGTACCTCGCCGGGGTTTATAACATGGCCGACGTCGAAGACCGAGGCGACCTTAAGCACATTGTACTCTCCCGTCTCCGGATCGACCTCGACGGTCATACCGTGGGCCCCGTAGGTCCAGTCGATGGCGGGTAGCCCCTGCCCGGTCTCTTTGTCCAGGAAGGTAAGCCCCTGGGCGATGTAGCGCCCGACACCGACGAGGGGACCTCCTATCGCGTTGCCGTTAGGGAAGGCGTATCCCATTGCCATCTGGCGGAATGTCACGAAGGAATCCGGGTGGTGCTTGACGAAAACCTTGTCGGCGTCGTGGTCCAGGTCTACCTCCTGGCACCGAAGCACCCGTGCCGCAACGTCGTAGGCGTTCTTCAAGAAATCGTCTGCCGCAAGAATCGCGGCGTTACCGCTTAAGAGAAGCCCCTTCGACGCAACGGTCTGCCAGTCGTAGGGATCCCGGTCGGTGTCCGACTCGAAAGCGACCTTTACTCGGTCGAGGGGAAAGCGCAGCCGTTCGGCTATCATCTGGGCGATCGACGTGTAGGTACCCTGGCCGTAGTCGATGAGGGAGAGGTTGGCGATAACCGTTCCGTCCTCGTTCATTTTGACGATAACCACCGTCGCGGTGAAGGAAGGCATCGCCGGAGCCTTGTGAAGCGCGGCGACGGCCTTGCCGATTTTCTTCCCCGTCCGGGCTTCCCGAGCCTGCTCTTCGTCGGAAAGCGTACCGTACCCGACGGCCTCGGCGGCCTTATCGATACAGGCTAGGACGTTTCCGTGGTTCTCACTGAGATGCTCCCCGGTCAAGGTAACCGATCCGGGGCGAAGGGCGTTCTTCCGTCGGAACTCCAGAGGATCCATACCGATTGCCCGGGCTACCAGGTCCATATGACGCTCGAGACCCCAGTGAAACTCCACGTGGCCGAAACCCCGGTAGGCGGTGCCGTAGACCTTATTCGTGTACACGGTGTAGGCGTCGACCTTCGCGTTGGGTATTTCGTAGGGCCCTGCGGCGGAGTACCCCGAGGCCCGGGTGACGTTGACCGCATAATCGGCGTAGGCGCCGGAATCCCAGTACATGGTCATCTCTTGGCCGAGAATTTTCCCTTCCTTCGAGACCCCGGTCTTTATCCGGTAGGTAAGCTGGCTCCGGCAGGGAAGCATGTTAAACTCCTGCTCCCGGGTCGCCTGTAGCTTTACCGGCCGGCCGGCCGCCTTTTTCGAGAGAACCGCAACCAAGGGCTCGATCCCGATCCCGGCCTTTCCACCGAACCCACCGCCGACGTAGGGGACGATAACCCGAACATTCCGGTGCGGAAGGCCGAACGCGACGCAAAAGAGATTTCTGACGGTAAACGGCGATTGGGCCGAGCTCCAGATGGTAACCTGGTCTCCGTGTTTCCAGCTGACGATGGCGACGTGGGTCTCCATGGGAACGTGCTGAA
The DNA here is from genome assembly GCA_964616245.1 of uncultured Spirochaetaceae bacterium. Taxonomy (GTDB): domain Bacteria; phylum Spirochaetota; class Spirochaetia; order DSM-27196; family PWMO01; genus CAYPUT01. The sequence goes on from CAZTRQ010000029.1 coordinate 6,943, forward strand.
CCGACGGGTTCGTGTACTCCCGCTCCAGGACCCACTCCGCCTCCTCGAAGGCTTTTTCGACATCCCCTTTGCGAAGCTTCGTGTGGTTCGCGATGTTCGTGCCGGGCATCGGGGTAAAGGAGCTCTTCATGTAGTCGTACTCGCCGAGCTTGGGGTGTACTAGGGGAGCGTCCTTTTCGAGCGCCTTTAGGGGATGGAGGACCGGCTCGAGTACCTCGTAGTCGACCTCGATAAGGGCGACGGCCTTTTCGGCGGTTGCCACCGTATCCGCGGCAACCGCGGCGACGCCTTCGCCGTAGTGGCGCACCTCGCCCTTTGCGAGAATCGCTTTGTCCACCACGTAGAGACCCAGGGTATAGTCGAGCTCCTCCCCGGTGACGATGGCTCGGACCCCTGGGAGCTCCGCCGCCTTCGAAGTATCGATCGACTTTATCCTGGCCCTGGCGTGGGGGCTCTGCTTTACCCGGGCGTGAAGCATCCCTGGGAGTACCATGTCGCTTACATAGACCGCTTGTCCGGTAACCTTTTCTTTCGCGTCTATCCGTTCAGTCGGCTTCCCGACGTGGTTTAGTTCCTCGTTCTTCAGTGTCTCCAACATAACCTAACTCCCTGCCTGGCCCGATACGTCTAACACCGCTTCTACGATTTGCTCGTAGCCGGTACACCGGCAGAAGTTGCTCTCTATCCCGTGGATAATCTCTTCCCTTGTCGGCTTCGGGTTCCGCAGGAGAAGATCGCGGACGGTCATAACCATGCCGGGTGTGCAGAATCCGCACTGTACGGCGTGATTTCGATTAAACGCTTTCTGAATCGCCGACAGATCGTCGTTCTCCGCCTCTCCCTCGATCGTCTCGACCCGGCCACCGTCGATCTCGACGGCGAGGACGAGACAAGAGTTGACGGACTTTCCGTTGAGAAAGACGGTGCACGCACCGCACTCTCCGGAGCCGCACCCTTCCTTGGTCCCGGTAAAACCGAGGTCGTTTCGGAGAAAGTGAAGGAGGGTGATGTTCTCGGCCACGTCCCGGACGAACCGGTGACCGTTTACTTCGAAAGATATCTTTTTCATTACTCGGAAACCTCGTTCAGGAGCCGCTCGATGTAGACACCGACCATAAAGTCGCGGTAGTCCTTCGTGCACCGAACGTCGTCGATGGGACTGATGGCTTCGTGGGCCACCTTTTGAATTTCCGCCACGGGGGTGTCGTCGGAAAACTCCGGGAGCAAAACGGGAGTCGGAGCAGCCGAGCTAATGGCAAGTCGAAGCTTTCCCGGTGGACGGACCAAGGTTACGCTTACCAGCCCAAGGTCGTGCCCCTTTATCCGTTTAAGCTTCTTGTATCCCCCCGGGGCATTTTCGTAGCTCTTCGGGACCACAATACCCTCGACTATTTCGTTTCGCTTCAGCACCGTCTTCTTTACCCCGGTAATAAACTCGGCTATGGGGACCCGCCGGGTTCCGCCCTTCGACGAGATAACCATTTCCGCTCCGAGAACCAACAGCGGCGAAGACATATCACCGCAGGGTGACGCCGTCACGACGTTTCCAACGACCGTTGCCCGGTTACGAAGCTGGTACGTTGCGAGCTCGTTGCCCGCTATCCGGAGAATCGGGAAATGCTCTCTTACCGCAGGGTCCGAGACCACCTCGTTTACGGTAACACAGCAGCCGATGTGGAGCCCCTCCTGGTCGTAACTCAGGGAGTTAAACTCCGCGATGCCCTTAAGGTCCACCACCACCTCGGGCGCGATAAGATTCGCCCGCATATTGACAAAGAGGTCTGTGCCTCCTGAAAAAACCACCGCCTTATCGCCTTGCTCGTCGAGAAACGACAAGAGCTCTTCCCGCGATTTCGGCGCCACATACGAGAATTCGTGCAGCATCGTGTCTCCTATAGCGCCATTGTATCGGTAGCGTTTTTTTGATGTCAAGGAAAACGTAATCATCTAAAATTATGATGAAATGTTGAATGTTGATACTTTTACACCTTCGGTCATCGTCCCTGCTGCAGGACTCTCCCGACGTTCTTCGAAGTGGAAGCTCGGACTCCCCTTCGCCGGAGAGACGCTCTTGCTGCGAGCGCTCCGGCTTGGGAGGGCTGTCTCCGACAACGTTATTCTTGTCCTCGGTCACCGAGAAGAAGAATCGAGAGCCATAGCCCGGTCGGTTACCGGCGTGACGGTAGTCTATAACCCGTGGTATCGCTGCGGTCTATTCTCCTCCCTGGTGACCGCCGCGCTTCGGGTAGTCGGTCCCGGGGCCTATGTCCTTCTTCCCGACATGCCCCTTATAGATCGCGAGCACTTTGCCGAGCTCCCCCTCGGTGCCGGACGCGACGTCGTCCGTCCCACCTACCGGGGCCGGCCCGGGCACCCGGTCTTTCTGTCTTCCCGAGTACTCTTTCGATCCCTCTCCTTTCCGCTGCGCTCTTCCATGCCGGAGGTCTTGCAGCTCTACCACAACCACCTTATTCCAACGGAGGACTCGGCGGTCGTCGAAGACATCGACACCGAGCTTGACTACCGGCGCCTCCTCTCTCATTCTACTTCCTTATGAGAACAAACACTCGAGCACTCTTGTACCTCGTTTTTATACTGCTGTTGCCGGCGCCCCTCTCTCTCAACGCCCAGTCTCCGGTTGTCGTCACAGACGCCCTCGGGCGAGAAATCGTCTTGCAAGCGCCGCCGGAGCGTATCGTCGTCGCCGGGCCGGCCACCTTGATGATCGCAGACGCCCTCTACCTCTTCGAGACGGGCCCCGAGCGTCTCGTCGGGGTAACGAGAATCGATCAGGGAAAGGGAAACTTTCTCCGCCGGATCGACCCGGACTATGCCCAAAAAACCATCCTCGAGCGACAAGTCGGTCCGGAGCAAGTCGCCGTCTTGAGACCAGACGCCGTACTCCTAAAGACGCAGCTCCGGTCCCGCCTCGGCCTTCAGTTGGAAGCCCTCGGCCTTACGGTGGTCTACTTCGACTTCGAGACCCCGGAGCAGTACCAACGCGATATCGCCGCCCTCGGAGCTCTCCTCGGCGAGAAGGAGCGTTCTCGGGAGATTAACCGGTACCTCGAAACCAAGCGAGCCGATGTGCTCGCGGAGACTTCATCCCTCATGAACGATGAACGGCCGTCGGTTCTCTTTCTCTACGTCGACAACCGGGGTGGCGACCGGGCGTTCAACGTCCCTCCGGACGGGTGGATCCAGACCACGCTGGTGCGGGACGGCGGCGGCGAGCCGGTCTGGACCGGTATTCCTCTCGGTGGCGGGTGGAGTACCGTCACCATGGAGCAGATAGCCCGGTGGGACCCAGACACCATTTTCTTTGTCGCCTACCGGCAGGACACCACGGCGGTCTCAGAGCGCCTTCGTCGCGACCCCGTCTGGCGAAATCTGAGCGCAGTTCGGAATGGAACGGCACTGACGGTGCCGGTAGATTTCTACAGTTGGGACCAGCCGGACATTCGGTGGGTTCTCGGGCTGGAGTGGATTGCCTCGACGCTCCATCCCGATCGGTTCCAAGAAGGATCGATGCAGGAGAGCGTCTACGAGTTCTACCGGACGCTCTACGGTCTAGAGCGGGCACAAACCGACGAGATAATCTTTACCATTATCGAGGGAGACCTCTCCCCGGGGCGTCTTAACTGATTTCCCGCCCCTCACCCGGAGTACGCATCCTTCTCCTTTTCTGCCTCTGGCTTCTCTCGACGGTTGTCGTCCTTTCGGTGGGTCGCTACCCCACTCCGGGGATAAGCAACCCCCTGCGCCTTCTCGACGAGGATCTCGGTAGAAGCCTCCTTCTCTCCCTCCGGCTCCCCAGGGTTGTGGCCGGCGCCTACCTGGGGTTGGCCCTCGGCGGAGCCGGGGCCGTCCTTCAAATGCTCTTCGGTAATCCCCTTGTGGAGCCCGGGTTGGTCGGCGTTTCCCAGGGCGCCGCGTTCGGCGCAGCGCTGGCCCTGCTCTTTGTGGGTATCGGCTCCTCCGTGGTCGGCTGGTGGCCTCAACTGTTGAGCACTCTCGGCGGATTCGCGGGCCTGATGGCCGCCTACGCCATTGCGAAGAGAATTCGCTTCGGTGGATGGGTGCTTCGAATGGTGCTCTCGGGGATAGCGGTCAGCGCCCTCTTCTCGGCGGGTGTGGGCTTTATCAAGCTTGCTGCGGACCCGATAACTCAGCTGCCCGCGTTGACCTTCTGGCTCCTTGGCGGGCTCTGGTCGGTTACCTGGCGAGACATCGCAACGGTGTCCGTCCTGCTACTCCCCTCTCTCGGCATCCTCTACGCTCTTCGATGGCGCATCAACGTGCTCGCCCTTCCCCAAAGGGTTTCCTTCTCCTTGGGAGTGGCCCCGGGAAGAGAGCGTCTGCTCGTGCTCTTCGCGGCGACCGCGGCGGTCTCGTCGGTCGTGGCCATAAGCGGCATAGTCGCCTGGATTGGCCTCCTCGTCCCCCACATCGCTCGTCGAATCGTACCTGTAGACGCTCGCTACTCCCTCCCGGCGTCGATGCTCCTCGGTGCGACCCTCGTCGAGCTCTGCGACGCTCTGGCTCGCACGCTTCTCCCCGGGGAAATCCCACTCGGGATCGTCACCTCTCTGGTAGGGGCCGGGGTTTTCCTTTACCTGCTGACGACCAAACAGGTTACCCTCCAACGCTCATGATCGACGCACTCGTTTTTGACGACCTGGTCTTCGCCTACCCCGGCGGCCCAGACAAGGAGGTGCTCAACGGCCTCTCGCTTACCGCTCCTGCCGGGAGCATTACCGCCATTCTCGGCCCTAACGGTGTCGGGAAGACGACCCTCCTCGGGATCGCTCTCGGGTGGCTTCGACCCGAGAGCGGCGCCGTCTCCCTCTTCGGAGAGCCGCTGTCTCTCTTGAGTCGGAGACAGATCGGAAGAATCGTCGCCTTGGTCCCCCAATCGGAGTACATCCCCTTCGACTTTACCGTCGCAGAGTACGCCCTTCTCGGTAGGTCGCCCTACTTGCGCCCCCTCGAGATGCCGAAGCGTGTCGACCTCGAGCTGGTCTATGCCGTACTCGAAGAAACGGGGATAGCGCACCTCGCGGATCGATCGGTAGCCGAGCTGAGCGCCGGAGAGCGGCAGCTCATGCTTCTCGCCCGAGCCCTTGTACAGCAGCCGAAAATGCTCATCCTCGACGAGCCCTCGAGCCACCTCGACCTTGCCAACAAGCAGCGCCTCTTGCGGGTTCTGACACGGCGGATAGACGCCGGCCTCTCGGCGCTTCTGACCTCTCACGACCCTTCATTTGCAGCGGCCCTTGCCACGACGGTCTGCCTCCTCGAGGGAGGACGCGTCTTGTCCTCCGGCGCCCCCCTCGAAACCCTGACCCCGGAGAACCTCGAACGTACCTACGGCGTTCCCGTCGACGTTCGTGTCCTCGACGGGGAACCGATCGTAATCTGGCATCGACAGCGTAGCTGACTACCGCCTACAATACGGCTTCAAGGAGAATTGGATGATCAAAGAACAGTGGGACAGCGAGAAGTTGGCAGTCATTGCCCTCGGGGGGAACGCGATTATCCGCAAGGGCGAAAAGGGAACCATTCACGAGCAGTTCGCCAACACGCGGCGCTCGATGGAGCCCGTCGCAGAGCTTCTGCAGGAGGGGTACAACTTTATTCTAACCCACGGCAACGGTCCGCAGGTGGGCAATATCATGCTTCAGGTGGAACGGGCGAAAGACGAGGTACCGGAGACGCCCCTCGGCGTCGCAGACGCGATGACCTGCGGCTCCATGGGATACATGATCGAGCAGTCGCTTCAGAACATCATGCTGCGGAAGGGCCTCTGGAGAAATGTCGTCACCGTCCCGGCGCAGGTCCTCGTCGACAAGAGCGACCCCGCCATGGACAGCCCGAGCAAACCGATCGGCCCATTCTATACCGAGGAGGAAGCCGTCCGGCTCCGGGAGGAGCGGGGGTGGATCGTCAAGGAAGACGCGAACCGGGGCTACCGACGCTACGTTGCCTCCCCCTATCCGATAGACATAATCGAGAAGGACGCGATCAACCTGTTGTTGAAGCAGCACTACATCCTGATTACCGTCGGCGGGGGTGGGATACCGGTTTGTTACGAAGAGGACGGCACCATCGAAGGGGTTGACTGCGTAATCGACAAGGACCTCGCGAGTATGAAGATCGCCCTCGCCGTCGGGGCGCGGACGCTCATCATCATTACCGGGGTACCTCGGGTGACCATAAACTTCGGAAAACCGGAGGAACAGTCTCTCTCAAAGATGACCCTGGCCCAGGCGAGGCATTACTACCAGGAGGGACACTTTCCACCGGGTTCCATGGGTCCGAAAATGCTCGCCGCGATAGAGTTCGTTCAGGCGAACCCGAAGAACCGGGTCATCATAACCGACGTAGACAACCTGGCCGCGGCCATTCACGGCAACGAGGGGACGCGGATCGTCGCCTACTGATCGCCGCCTCCTGATCGCCGCCTAGTGCCCCCCGGCGGCGCGCTTAATCGCCTTTTCGATGCCTTCGTAGCCGGTGCACCGACAGAGGTTGCCCTCCATCCAGGTGCGTATGGTCTCGTCGTCCGGGGATTCTTCCGACGCCGACAGAGTCTCGAGCAGAGTCTCGGCCTTTATTATCATGCCCGGCGTACAGAAGCCGCATTGAAAACCGTTCTCCTTGACGAAGGCGTCCTGGACCCGGGTGTCGGTAAGTCCTTCGATGGTTCTAACCTCTTTGCCCAGGACGTCCAGGCTAAGGGTATAACAGGACTTTACGGCCCTTCCATCGACCATAACCGTACAGGCGCCGCAGTCTCCGTTCTCGCACCCCATTTTGGTCCCGGTAAGCCCGAGGTTTTCCCGCAGCGTACGCAGGAGGGTGTCTCCCGGACGCAGGACGGCCCTCCGACGCTCTCCGTTTACGTTCAACTCGACTTCCGTCAAACCGGTGTATCGCTCCATTATCAACCTTCCTATCCGAGTTTCTCGACGGCTTCAAGGAGCCCCTGGCGCATCAGAGCCCTACGGTACTCCGCCGAGGCCCGGGCATCCCGGCGGAGGCTTCCCAACTCGTCGAGAGCGGCCCCTACCCTCTCTTCCGTTTTCGCACCCCGAAGCTCCGAAAACGGCAGGGATCCCCAGGTCGGGTACGCCAGGCCGCCGGAGCAGGCAAAGAGCAAGCGGTCCGCACGGGCCAGACAGGCGAGAGTTACGATCGGGTAATCCACCCGGGAGCTCTTGACCCACCGCCGGTAGGAAAACGGCGCCCCGGCCGACTCTTCGGGAACGGTAAATGCCACGAGAAACTCCCCTTTCGCGAGCCGCAGCCGTTTGTCGAAGAGCTCTCGGAGGCTAAGGCGCCGGATCCCTTGGGCTTCGGTCGAATCGGGGCCGGCGACGAGGACCTCGGCGTCGGCAAGGAGCAGCGGCAGAATCGCCTCCCGGTACGGCAGTCTCCCGGCGAGGTTGCCCCCGAGGGTTATGGAGTTGCGGACCGTATGATCCGCAAGACCGCCGATAGAGCGCTCAAGGAGCGGAAAGTCGAAGGCCGCCGAGAGCCTGTTGAGCGTAACGCTGCTCCCCATGAGAAGCCGGCCGCCATCCCTTTCCAGGACCTGAGTCTCGGGTATCGCCTTTAGGTCGATAAAGGCCTCGGCGGAAACCTTTCCGTCCCGGGCCATCGTAACCAGCTCGGTACCGCCGGCGAAGTACGCCGCCTCGATGCCCTTGCCGGAATACTCCCGATAAGCTTCGAGGGCCTCTTTGATGCTCTGGGGCCGAAGAAAGTCGATATCCCGGTATATCACCTGCGGCCTCCTTCGGTCCAAAGATATTCCGGTGTAATAGGAAGCCGGTGGAGCTGGGAGCCGACAGCCCGGGAGAATGCCGAAGCGAGGGCCCCCGGCATGCCGATGATACCCTGCTCCCCGAGTCCCCGGGCGCCGAAGGGGCCATCCTGCTGGGGAGTCTCGACGAAGTCGACGCTATACTCGGGATGCTCTCCGTATCGCAAAATCTTAAAGTCCCGTAGCTTGGTGTTGAGTACCCGACCCTGGTCGTCGAAGTCGAAGGCTTCTCGGGTCGTGTAGCCGATACCCATCGCCATCGCACCGACAATCTGTCCCCGGGCGAGGTCCGGGTTTATGACCTTTCCGACGTCCATAGCACAGGCGCACTTAAGAACGCGGTAAGTCCCATCCCGGAGGTCGACCTCTACTTCGACGGCCTGTGCGCCAAGGGTCCACTCGAGGCCCGGCCGGCCTTCTCCTGTCTCCGGATCCAAGTGGGTAAGGTGGCGGGCGATGTACCGTCCTCGACCGATGACCGGCCCCCCGACGGCGTTCCCGTTCGGATAGACGTACCCCAGGCAGACTTCCGAGAGCGGTAACCCGCACTCCGGGTCGTCGGAGAGAAAGACTTTGCCGTCGGCGACAACCAAGTCCTCCACCGGGCACCTAAGGGGCCCGGCGGCTATCTGCTTTAACTGGGCCACCGCGTCCTCCACCGCGCCGAGAGCCGCGCGTCCGACCATAAAGAGCGTTCGGCTCGCCGCCGTCGTCCAGTCGTGTGTGGAGCGGTCGGTCATGACCTCGGGAACCACGTGGACCAAACCCGGGTCCATCTTGAGGGCTTCTGCGACGATCTGGGCGAGTCCGGTAAGGGTGCCCTGTCCTATCTCCATCGCCCCGGTTATGAGGTTGCAGCTCCCGTCCTCGTTGAAGGAAAGTACCGCCCCGGCGTCGGTAAAGGTCGGTATCGCAGGCGCTTTCCAAAAGGCACTCACCCCCTTCGCCCGAACCCGGTAGTCGTCGATTTTTCGGAAGTTGCCCTTGGACCATTCCACCGCCGCCGCGGCCCGCCGGAGACATTCCTTAAGGTCTCCGGTGTTACCGTCGAGGACGTTGTTACTCGGCGTTCTATCTCCGGCCTGAATGGCGTTCTTTAGGCGGAGCTCCAAGGGGTCCATTTCCAGTTTCGCCGCTAAGAGGTCCATCCCCCGCTCGATCGTATAGCTCATTTCGATATGTCCGAAGCCGCGGTAGGCCGTCGCGAAGGGGTGGTTCGTGTAGACACAGAGTGAATCGGTGTGGAGATTCGGAATGCGATAGGGTCCACTGGAGGAATAGGCGGCGGCTCGGCTTACGTTTACCGCGTAGTCCGCGTACCCCCCGGAATCGAAGAGGTATTCGATATCCGCCGCGAGAAGCGTACCGTCGCGTTTCGCTCCCAGCTTTACCCTGGAAACGAGTCCCGGGGCGCCCGGGGAGCCGACGAGATCCTGCTCTCGAGTGTTGGCCAATCGAACCGGACGTCCGTCCAAGGCCCGGGAAAGAAGGTACGCCAAAGGCTCGAGCTGAATGCCCGCTTTTCCGCCGAAACCGCCCCCAACCGCTACCGCGATAACGGTAATCTTACCGATCGGTATGTTGAGGCACCGACTCATGATGACCCGGACGCCGTAGGGAGACTGGGTGGAGGTCCGGATGATGATTTGTCCCCCCTTCTGTATCTCTGCAATGGTTATCCGGGGCTCCATCGCCGCGTGGTCCGCCGGGGGGAACTCGAACTGTCCTTCGACGACTACCTCGGCTTCTCCGAAGGCGCCGTCGATATCCCCTTTGCGGATCTTCGTGCGGTTTGCGACGTTACTCCCGGGCTCCGGAATAATCGCGGGAATACGAACGTAGTCCTCCATGTCCGGGTGAAGAATCGGAGCCTCCGGGGACAAGGCCTCCTTCGGCGAATGGACGGCGGGAAGGGCTTTGTAGTCGACTCGGACCTTTTTGGACGCGGCGAGGGCCTGCCGCTCGGTGTCCGCGACCACGACCGCGACGGGTTCTCCGAAATAGCGGACCCGGTGCCGGGCAAGGGCGGGCTTGTCTCCGAGGTAGAGGCCGACCAGAACGGGAAAATCCTCCCCGGTAAATACTCCACGTACGCCGGGCATCTCGAGGGCGGCGGCCTTTTCGATTGATAGGATCTCCGCGTGGGCGTGGCTGCTCGAGACGACCGATGCGTGGAGCATCCCGGGCAGCCAGACGTCGTCGGTGTACCGGGTTCTGCCGTGGACTTTGTCCCGGGCATCCGCTCGGGTCACACTCTTTCCGATGTATCGATAGGACGGCAAGCTCATCAATCCTTACTCCCTTAGTCCCCTTCTAAGGTCGCGATCGTCGGTGCTCCCCGGCAAGCAGAACGCGCAAAGTTCGCTACCCCGCGAGAGAGAGAAGAACCCCCGCCGCGATCGCGGACCCGATAACGCCGGCCACGTTGGGACCCATCGCGTTCATCAGAAGAAAGTTCCGCGGGTTCTCTTGCTGCCCGACTTTCTGGACGACGCGGGCTGCCATGGGGACCGCCGACACTCCCGCGGCACCGATCATCGGGTTTACCCGCTTCCCCGACAGGAGGTACATCAGCTTTCCGAGGAGAACACCGGAAGCGGTGCCGACCGAGAAGGCCAGGAGCCCCAACACGATGATGAGCAGGGTGCTGACCGATAGAAACTCCTCCGCCGACATTTGCGACCCGACGGCAACGGCCAGGAAAATGGTTACGATATTGATAAGCTCGTTCTGCGCAGTCTTGGACAGCCGCTCGACGACACCGGCTTCCCGGAAGAGATTGCCGAGCATCAGCATACCGATAAGCGGTGTCGACGCCGGGATGACCAAGGCGGAAACGATGGTGGTGGCAAGGGGAAAGACGATTTTGACCCGCTGGGAGACAGGGCGAATCTCCGTCATGACTACCATACGCTCTTTCTTGCTCGTAAGGGCCCGAATAATCGGAGGCTGAATAAAGGGCACCAGGGCCATGTACGAATACGCCGCCACGGCAATCGGGCCGAGGAGTTGCGGGGCCAATCGGGAGGTCAGGAAGATGGCCGTCGGTCCGTCGGCGCCCCCGATAATCGCTATCGACGCGGCTTCGGGGAAGGTGAACCCCAGGGCCCGGGCGCCCAAAAGGGTGCCGAAGATTCCGAACTGGGCTGCGGCACCGAGAAGGAAGGTATTCGGTTTGGCAAGAAGGGGACCAAAGTCCGTCATCGCGCCGATGCCCAGAAAGATGAGGGGCGGAAAGAGCCCCGACTTGATGCCGAAGTAGAAGTAGGTCAGAAGCCCGCCGGGTTCCATCAGTCCGGAAAGGGGAATATTCGCAAGAATCGCCCCGAAGCCGATCGGGACCAAGAGGAGGGGCTCGTAGCGTTTCGCGATACCGAGGTAGATAAGCAGACAGCCGATGGCGATCATGAGCACGTGCTGCCACGTCAGGGCGGAAAGCGCGGTTGAGCCCAAGAATTGAACCAGAATCTGAGCCATCTCGACCCTACTCTATACGGAGAACTGTCTGGTTCTCCCTAACGTTGTCCCCGGGGCCCACCATAATTTCCGTGACCTTTCCGGCACGTGGAGCGGCGACCTCGATATCCATCTTCATCGCTTCCATCATAATAATCTGCTCGTTCTCCTGCACCGTGTCTCCGACGTGAACGAGGACCTCCTTGATGGTACCCGTCATCGGAGCCGGGACGGCACCGGAGCCCCCCGTCGCGACGATACTCGCCGAGGGGCGCTCGGATACGGACGGTGGAGGCGACGCCGTCTCGGTTGCCGGGTTAGCTCCGGGTTGCTCCGCCGGGGCGGAATGCTCCGCTTCGAGCTCTACCCGATAGACCTGGTCTCCCCGGGTGACGGTCAGCAGATTACCGACTCGCTCGGCGACGACCTCTATCGATTTACCTTCGAAGGTAAAGGCTATTATGCGTTTCATCGTTTTCTTCCTCTAATCCACGGTTCCGCGAAATGTGCTTCTTGCTCCGCAAAGACAAAGGCGGCCACCGCAGCGAAGAGCCAAGGCGGCGGCCCGGCCTCTTTCTTTTCCTCGGATACCACCGACGCGGTTCCACCGGCCTTCGTCCGCAGAGCAGAGACGTCCGAAGCGGTCGCTCCGTCCTGTTCGCGGTCTCCGAGGGCTCGCTTGGTCGCCACCATCAAGAGGCTCAATAGCAGCAGAAAGCAAAAGACGATCACCATGCCTACAACCGCCACCAGTACGGTATACGCCATTCCATCACCCATTGATCGGCACCTCTAGAGGGGAATGTTCCCGTGCTTCTTCGCCGGGTGCTCTTCTCGTTTTCCCCTAAACATTTCGACGGAACGAATAATCTCGCTCCGAGCGTAGCGTGGATCGATTATGTCGTCGACGAAGCCGTAACCCGCCGCGATAAAGGGGGTCATGACGGTTTCCTTGAACTCTTCGATCTTTTCCTGCCGTGCCCCCTCCGGATTCGCCGCAGACTCGATGTCCCGGCGGAAGACGATGTTTGCAGCCCCTTCGGGACCCATAACCGCAACCTGCGCCGTCGGAAAGGAGAGGACGCGATCGTAGCCCAGCGACTTAGAGGCCATTGCGATAAAGGCTCCGCCGTAGGCCTTGCGGAGTATGACCGCGACCTTCGGGACCGTCGCCTCCGCTATCGCGTAGAGTATCTTGGCTCCGTGGCGAATAATGCCGCCGTGCTCCTGCGAGACGCCGGGAAGGAAGCCCGGGACGTCGACCAAGGTTACGACGGGAATATTGAAAGCGTCGCAGAACCGGATGAACCGCGCGGCCTTGTCGCCGGCGTCGATGTTTAGTGCGGCCGCATACACCTTGGGCTGGTTGGCAAAAATTCCCACCGTACGGCCTGCCAGCTTGGCAAACCCAACGACCACATTCGCGGCGAACTCCGGCTGAACTTCGAGAAAGCTCTCTTTGTCGACAAGGGCCGCAATGACCTCTTTAACGTCGTAGGCCTTCTTCTCGTCGTCCGGAAGCAAACTAAGGAGCTCCGGAGTCTCTCTGTCCGGAGAATCCGTGGCCTCCGACAGGGGCGGCTCCTCCCGATTGTTCTGCGGCAGGTAAGATAGGAGTCGCCGGACGAACCCCATGCAACCGGCCTCGTCGGCAAAGCGAAAGTGAGCTACACCGCTGGTCGATGCGTGGGCGACGGCGCCGCCGAGGTCTTCGTGGGAGATTTCTTCGCCGGTCACCGCCCGGATGACGTCGGGACCGGTAATGTACATGTTGCTCACGCCGTCTACCATAAAGACGAAGTCCGTTATGGCCGGGCTATAGACCGCCCCACCGGCGCAGGGACCAAGAATAATGGAGAACTGCGGGATAACGCCACTGGCGAGGGTGTTGTTTCGAAATATCTTGGCGTAACCGTCGAGGGAAAGCACCCCTTCCTGAATCCGGGCACCCCCGGAGTCGTTGACCTGAATAAACGGGCATCCGTTCTTGAGGGCAAGGGACTGGGTTTCCGCAATGCGCGCTGCCTGCATCTCTCCGAGGGATCCTCCGAGAACGGTAAAATCCTGGGCCGCGAGGAACACCTGACGCCCGTGGACCATTCCGGTTCCGGTTACGACCCCATCCCCGACAAACCGCTTCTTGTCCAGCCCGAAGTCCCGGGCCCGCCCCTGAACGTAGCCCTGGTGTTCGATAAAGGAGCCTTGGTCAACCAGCAGGTTAATCCGCTCCCGCGCGGTCTTTTTGCCCTTGGCGTGTTGGGCTTCGATACGCTCTTCGCCGCCCCCGAGGATCATCTTGTCCCTGACTTCGTAGAAGCGGGATAGTGCCTCTTTGTTGGTCATTCGATCTTCTCCCTCCGCGGGGCCTACTTAAGGCTCGCGACCCGTTTGCTGACCTTCAGGGTCATCCATCGCTGATTCACTATCGACCTGACGTGGGTACCCCTGGCGACGATACCCGACTCGTCGTAGGCGGTCATATGGAGCTCGATGTGGTATCCGTCGAAGGCCTTTATCTCGACCTTTACGGTAACGTGGGCCCCGATCACGCTCGGGTGCTCGTGGACGATCTCGGAGCTCTTTCCGACAGAGATAAACCCCTCGGGTAACTTATGCTCGAGAAGATTGCTCGATGCTTCGATCATGTACGCGACGAGGGCCGGCGACGACAAGAGCTTCTCGAAATCCGTCGTCCAGAAGTTGCCCGCGGCGTCCTCCTCGGATACCGTTTTTCCCACCGTGATGCTATCTCCGACAACGATGCCGGGAAACCGCATAAGACGCCTCCTTCAATAAGTGGGAGCATAGTATCAACAAATGTCGAGAGGCGAAAGCAGCCGGTTTTGTGCTATCCTTTGTCGTCATGAACAGAGGAATATTGACCGGAGTTCGCGTTATCGACCTGACACAGGCCCTCGCCGGCCCCTACTGCACCCAGCTCCTCGCCGATTTCGGGGCCGACGTAATAAAGATCGAGCGCCCCGGGAGCGGCGACCAATCCCGGGGCTGGGGACCACCCTTTCTCGAAGGCGAGAGCGCCTACTTCCTCGGAACCAACCGCAACAAGCGGAGCCTCGCCCTCGATCTTTCGAAAGAGGCATCGAAGCCAATTCTCGACCGGCTTCTGCGAAGCTCGGACGTCCTTATCCACAACGTTCCCAAGCAAAGTAGCCGGGCAAAGCTCGGAATCGACGCCGACAGGGCCATGGCGATAAACCCGGCGCTTATCTGGGTTTCGATCAGCGGATTCGGTCTAACCGGTCCCGAGGCGGAAAAACCGGGGTACGACGTTCTCGCCCAGGGTATGAGCGGTACGATGGCGCTTACCGGAGAACCGGAGTCCGGGCCGATGCGTTTCCCGACCCCGATGGCCGACATTACCTCGGCTCTCTACGCCACCATCGCCGTTCTCGGCGCTTTGTACGAGCGCAGAGACAGCGGCGCCGGACAGGTCGTCGACATAGCCCTCCTCGACGGCCAGGCAACCTGGCTGTCCAACGTCGCCTCGGCTTACCTGGCCACGGAAAACCCTCCCCGGAAACGGGGAAACGCCCACCCGAACATCGCCCCCTACCAACCCTTCCGGGCGAAAGACGGATGGCTCATCATTGCGGTGGGCACCGAGGCCCAGTGGGCGCGCTTCTTAGACGTGTTTCCCGACTCGGCGGCCCTTCGGGAGGACTCCCGGTTTAGGACCAACGCAGACCGGGTGGCCAATCGCGAGGCCCTCGAAGAGGCCCTAAATAGCCGTCTCGCCGGGAGAACCGTGGAGGAGTGGATCGGCAGCTTTGGCGGAGCCGGAATACCCTGCGGACCGATTCTAACGCCGGAAGCGGCCTTGGTTCACCCCCAGCTCCTCGCCCGAGAGATGGTGGTGCGGATGGCCCATCCCAAGGCCGGAGACGTCAGGACCCTTGGCAACCCGATAAAACTCTCCCGGACTCCGACGGTTACCCCGGTTGCCGCACCGACCCTCGGGCAGCATACCCGGGAAGTACTTGAAGAGATCGGGTTTTCCCACCGGGAAGTCGACGAAGCCTACGAGAAGGGTGTCGCCGCCGAAGGCTAGCCCGGGGCGATTAGGCCTCCGGAGAGAGAACGCCTTCGAGGTACTCGGCGATCTTTAGCGTCTGCCGGTCTTCTCCGAAGGGGCCGACTACTTGGAGGCCGTAGGGCAAGCCCTCGGCACTTGTTCCGGAAGGCACGTTTACCGAGGGCAGGCCGGCGTAGGTCCAGGGTGTGTTCATCGCCGGGCTGCCGGTGGAAAGGAGCCCCTTTGGGGCGGTTCCAAAGGCGGAAGGGGAAAGCCATGCCCGGCAGCCGAGG